>NZ_CP009755.1:313072-626145 GCF_000772085.1 Curtobacterium sp. MR_MD2014
CCCGAACGTGCAGACGGTCTCGTCCTCGTCCGAGGCCTCGAAGATCCCGGCCCCGGTCGCATCGGTCCCCGAGGTCAAGGGTGGCAACACCGCCGTCGCACTCGACAAGGGCTTCACCGACGCCCTCACCTCCCTCGGGCTGACCCCGGGCGTCTCCGGCGACGCGAAGCTCGAGGACGGCTCCGTGTCGTTCCCGATCACCGCCGGCTCGGTCACCTACTGGAGCCCGGACGGCAACTACCGCCCCTACGTGCAGGGCCTGCTGGACCACAACGGTTCGGGTCTGACCCTCAAGGCCGGCGACACCACGGTCACGCTCGAGAACTTCGTCGTGAACCCGGGCTCGTCGAAGCTCTACGGTGACGTCCTCGTCAACGGCGAGGTCGCCGCTTCGAACGCCTACCTGTTCTCGCTGCACGGTGGCACGCTCAAGCCGCTGCAGCTCGAGGGTGACAACGCCATCCTGACCGGCACCACCGTCCACGTCTCCGACGACGCCGCGAAGCTGCTCAACAGCACCTTCAAGACCGACGCCGTCAAGGGCGGGCTGCTCGTCGGCACCGCGACCATCACCGCGCAGATCAAGTAACACCCCGCGGCACACCACCGCACCGGCACCACCACGAGAAGGCGCCGCTCCCCACCACGGGAGCGGCGCCTTCTGCACGTCCGGGCCGGCAGCGCAGGCGGGTGCGGTCGATCGGGTCGGCCTGGAGGCACGGCCCAGCGCCGCGACACCGGCCGCGGTCCGGCACGGCGGACGAGGACACGGTGCGCGCCTCGTGCTTCCCAGGTCACGCCCGACGCCACCACCGACGCGGCCGTGCCGCCTGCTCCGCAGCCGCACGGTCGGCGGTCGCCCGCTCGTCCGCGGCGCGGCGGGCGTCCCGCCGCTCGCGCCACCGCTCCACCTCGACGTCGACGTCGCGCATCGGCGTGACGACCGGCGGTCCGCCGAGCAGCTGCCGTCGGGCCTCCTTGACGCGGGCGTTGAAGTCGACGAGGACCGCGCGGACGTCGTCCTCGGTCGTGAGCGCGTCGAGGTGGTCGTCGAGCTCGGCGTCCTCGGTCCGCAGCGCCAGCGCCGGCGGGGCGATGCCGCGGATGTCCTCACGCTCGATCTTCGCCTTGATCCACCAGTCGGGGTCGTGCCGTCCGTCGTTCCCCGGCAGCGGTTTGCCGTGGTACGGGTTCCCCTCGAAGACCCCGCGGCGCTCGGCCTCCTCGATGCGGGCACGAGCGTGCCGTTCGACGTCCTGCAGCCGGAGCAGGCGTCGTTCCTCGCGGACCTCGTCCGGGTCGAGGGAGCCGCGTTCGATCTCGCTGTCCACGAGCTGCTGGTACCGGTACCGGGCGGCTCGCCGCAGCCGGTCCATCCGTGCATCGACGTCGTTCATCGCCCGTCCATCATGCGCCGCACCGCCGACGGTGTGCTCAGCGGCCGTCCACGCTGGCCGGTCGCCGTCGAGCCGTTCGGCGCACACCTCGGAGCGGTCGCGGCCGTCGGGGGCCACGGTGAGGGCATGGGATCCCTGCCGCTCTGGATGCTCGTCGTGATCTTCGTGGCCGGTGCCGCGGTGATCTGGGTCGCAGGCATCCAGCTCTCGAAGACCACCGACGTCCTCGACGACCGGCTGCACCTCGGGAGCGCGCTCGGCGGGCTCATCGTCCTGGCCGTCGCGACGAACCTGCCCGAGATCGCCATCACGGTCAGCGCGGGCCTGTCCGGCAACATCGAGGTCGCTGCCGGCAACATCCTCGGTGGCATCGCCCTGCAGACCGTCGTGATCGCGATCCTCGACGCCTTCGGCCGACGGGGCAAGGGGGTGCGGCCGCTCACCTACCGTGCTGCGTCGCTGACCCTCGTGCTCGAGGCGGTCGTCGTCGTCGCGGTGCTCGCCGTGGTCGTGGCCGGCAGTCAGCTCCCGCCCGACCTCGTGGTCGCACGACTCACACCGGACGTGGTGCTCATCGCAGCCATCTGGGTCGTCGGGCTCCTGCTCGTGCAGCGCGCCGGCAAGGGGTTGCCGTGGCACCAGGACGGCCGGGCGCCCGACGCGTCACCGCACGCGTCGGGGCACCGGACACGGAAGCAGGACCCACCGCGGATGAGCACCCGGAAGGCGGCGGTCGTCTTCACGGTGTCGGCCCTCGCGACGCTGGTCGCCGGTGTCGTCCTCGAACGTGCGGGTGATGCGGCGTCGGAGCAGATCGGGTTGTCCGGGGTGCTCTTCGGCGCCACGGTGCTGGCCCTCGCCACGAGTCTGCCGGAGATCTCCACCGGCATCCAGGCCGTCCGGCAGGGCGACGACAACCTCGCGATGTCGGACATCTTCGGCGGCAACGCGTTCCTGCCGGTGCTGTTCCTGGTCGCCACGGTGCTGTCCGGCAAGGCGGTGCTGCCGCAGGCGAACGCGAGTGATGTGTACCTGACGGCCCTCGCCGCGCTGCTGACGCTGGTCTACGCGGTCGGCCTGGTGTTCCGGCCGGGGCGGCGGATCATCGGCATGGGCGTCGACTCGTTCGTCGTGGTCGTGCTCTACCTGGTCGGGGTCGCCGGCCTCGTGGCGATCACCCTGGGCTGAGCAGCGTACGACCGTCGCGGTCAGGCGGGCACCACCGACCCGCCCGACCGGGTCCGCGCCCGGTTCACGACTCGGCGGCGACCTCCTCGATCGTCAGCGCCGCCTGGATGAGCGCGAGGTGGGACAGCCCCTGCGGGATGTTGCCCATGAACGCCCCGTCCTCGGCGCTGAGCATCTCGCTGAACAGGCCGACGTCGTTCGCCTGCGCCACCATGTCGTCCATCAGGGAACGGGCATCGTCCACCCGACCGGTGCACGCCATGGCGGCCGCGAGCCAGAACGAGCACGCGACGAAGGGCGACTCCTCCTGGTCCATGCCGGAGTACCGGTAGACCAGGGGGCCGTGCTGCAGCTGTTCCTCGATCGCGCGGATGGTCGACGCCATGCGCGGGCCGCGGTCGAACGACGACATCGCGTGCAGCAGGATCGAGGTGTCGATCGCGTCGGACCCCGGGTACATCACGTAGTACCCGCGCTCCTCGTCCCACCCGTGTTCGGCGACCCACTGCTCGATGAGCTCGCGGTTCTCGATCCACTTCTCGCGCGGTCCGTCGATCATGCCGGCGTCGTGGAGCTCCACCGCAGCGTCGAGCGCCTGCCAGCACCCGACCTTGCTCGACACGTAGTGCTGCGCCTCCTGGAGCTCCCACATACCGGAGTCCTGCTCGGGCCATCGGTGGCAGGCGTCGTCCGCGAGCCGCTCGAGCACGCTCGCGGTCTGGCGGTCGAGCACGTTGCCCGCCTTGACGTACTGACGGAGGATCTCGAAGACGTCACCCCAGACACCGAGCTGCAGCTGGTCGCCCGCACGGTTGCCGATCGTCACCGGACCGATGCCGTTCCACCCGGGGACGTCGCGCTCCTC
Source organism: Curtobacterium sp. MR_MD2014 (assembly GCF_000772085.1). NCBI lineage: Bacteria > Bacillati > Actinomycetota > Actinomycetes > Micrococcales > Microbacteriaceae > Curtobacterium > Curtobacterium sp. MR_MD2014. The sequence goes on from NZ_CP009755.1 coordinate 316,523, forward strand.
GACGCCGTCGGTCTTCTCGCCGTTCAGGTCGTAGAAGATCGGCATGGTCTCGTCGTGCTCGGCGATGGTCCGCATCACCCAGGACACCGCCGCGTGCGTCTCCTCGCGGAGCCCGAAGCGGGTGAGGGCGTGCACGGTGTACGACAGGTCGCGGACCCAGGCGAACCGGTAGTCCCAGTTCTTGCCGCCCGTGCGGTCCTCGGGCAGGCTCGTCGTCGGCGCCGCCGCGATCGCACCCGTGGGCGAGTAGATGAGCAGCTTCAGCGCGAGCGCACTGCGCTGCACGGCGTCGGCCCACGGGCCGTCGTACGAGAAGGTCTCCGACCAGGTCGACCAGTTCTCGATCGTCCGGTCGACCGCGTCGAGCGTGCGCTCCGGCTCGGGCATGAAGATCGGCTCGTTCTCGGTACCGACGATCGTCAGGATCGACTTCGACCCCTCGTTCGTGGTGAAGCGTCCGGAGAACCGAGGCCCGTCGTCGTGCACGGGCTCGAAGCCGTGCTGCACGATGCCGATGGTCACGCCGTCGATACCGATCACCGTGCCGTTGGCCGTGTCGATGCGTCGCGGCTCCGCCGTGTTCAGCAGGGTGCCGGGGACGACCGCCCACTCCATCTCGACGGTGCCGGAGACACCCTGTACGCAGCGGCCGATCTCGGCCCACGGCAGCCGACCGGCGACGCCGGTGACCATCGCGTCCGTGACCGTGCAGGACCCGCTGTCGGTCGTCCACGTCGTGACGAGCACGTTCGTGCCCGGCAGGTACTCGCGCTCGACGCTGGCGTCGCCGGTGGGACGGAGTGCGATGTGCCCCCCGTGCTCGGCGTCGAGGATGCTCGCGAAGACCGGTGGGGAGTCCATCGAGGGGATCGGTAGCCAGTCGATCCGGCCGTCGCGTGCGACGAGCGCGACCGTGCGGCCGTCACCGATGGCTCCGTAGGAGCGGAGCGGCACGTAGCCGTCGGTGCGCTCCTCGTTGTCGTTCGCGTCGGGGGTGTCGCGGGTCCGTTCGGTCATACCACCAGCCTGCCCGGCCCGGCGGGGCGACCATCAGCCGGGCGTACCCCGCTGTGGACGGTCGTGGTGTGCCTCCCGACCGTGCAGGAACGGCTGAGAGAACCGCGACACGCCCGGGTGAGTTGTGCGGCCCGGGCGTGTCGCACTACTGTCGGTCCTCCTGCCCGTCGGGCAGGACCGCCCGCCCCGGGCACCCACGGAGGGACCGCGATGCACGCCCAGCAGCACAGCAGCCGCCTCGAGCGCCAGCTCGATGCGCTCGTCGTGCTGCCCGCGGTGCAGTACGCGAACCCGTCCCTCCGCGAACCCGCGTAGGCACGCGCCGTCCCCGACGTCCCGTGCCCACCCGGCCCGGGGCGTCCCTCCCGTCGTTCCTCCACAGGTGCACTGCACCGAGCCGGAGGCGCAGGATCCGTCCGCCCCGGACCGTCACCACGACGGCCGCCCGGCCGTCACCACGACGGCCACCCGGCCGTCACCACGACGGCCGCCCGGCCGTCGATGACCGTCACGACGAAGGACGAACACCGTGGAGAAGATCAACGACCGATTGCTCAGCTGGGCCTCGATGCTCGAGGAGAACACCGAGCAGCAGGCCCGCACGACGGCCCGGATGCCGTTCGTGTTCCCGCACCTCGCGCTGATGCCCGACGCGCACCTCGGTCTCGGCGCCACCGTCGGCTCCGTGATCCCGACCCTCGGCGCCGTCATGCCGGCGGCCGTCGGCGTCGACATCGGCTGCGGCATGATCGCGGTGCGCACGCAGTTCGCTGCCGCGGACCTGCCCGCCGACCTGCAGCCCCTCCGCGAGCAGATCGAGCGCGCGGTCCCGCTGTCCGCCGGGGCGTCGAACCGGAAGGTCGTCGCCACCGCCGAGCCGCGGATCGCCGAGCTCGAGGCGATGGCCGCGGCCGCCGGGTTCGACCCGGCCGGAACACACGGCGGCTGGCGGAACCAGCTCGGCACGCTCGGCTCGGGCAACCACTTCATCGAGGTCTCGCTCGACGAGCAGGACCGGGTCTGGCTCTTCCTGCACTCCGGGTCGCGCGGCGTCGGCAACAAGATCGCCCAGCGGCACATCGCCGTCGCCAAGCGGATGATGCAGCGCTGGTGGATCGAGCTGCCGGACCCCGACCTGGCCTACCTCGTCGAGGGCACCCCGGAGTTCGACCGCTACATCGCCGAGCTCCGGTGGGCGCAGCACTTCGCGCTCCTCAACCGCGAGGAGATGATGGACCGGGTCGTCCGGCAGCTGTCCGAGGTGCTCGGCCAGCCGGTGGACGAGCAGGAGCGGATCAACTGCCACCACAACTTCACCCAGCGTGAGACGCACTGGGGCAAGAGCGTGTGGGTGTCCCGGAAGGGTGCCATCCAGGCGAAGGCAGGGCAGCCCGGTCTCATCCCGGGATCGATGGGGACCGCTTCCTACGTCGTCGAGGGGCTCGGTGACAAGCCGTCGCTCGAGTCCTCGCCGCACGGCGCCGGTCGGCTGTTCTCGCGGTCCGCTGCCCGGCGGACCTTCACCCACGAGCAGCTGCGCGAGGCGATGGCGGGGATCGAGTACCGCGACACGGACGCGTTCCTCGACGAGATCCCCGCGGCCTACAAGCCCATCGACCAGGTCATGGCGGATGCCGTCGACCTGGTGACGGTCCGGCACACGCTGCGGCAGGTCGTCAACGTCAAGGGTGACTGACACCGGACGGGGAGGCGCGTGGCCGTCCGCCACGTGCCTCCCCGTCCGGCGGACGGGGAGGCGCGTGGCCGTCCGCCACGTGCCTCCCCGTCCGGCGCTCGTCCCGACACGCGGCACGCCCCGCTGCGGACAGCGGTCCGTGCGTCGGGCACGCTCGGAGGGATGAGCGACCAGGCGGAACGAGCAGCACGCGAGACCGGACGACAGGCGAAGCGTGTCGCCGACAGCAGGTGGTTCGAGCTGACGGCGCGGGCCGGGTACGTCGGCAGCGGTGTGGTCCACCTGCTGATCGGGTACCTCGTCGTGCTCCTCGGGATCGGGAACGCGTCCGGGGGCAGCGAGACGGACCAGTCGGGAGCGCTGCGGCAGCTCGCCGAGGTCCCCGGAGGCGTGGCCCTGCTCTGGGTCGTCGCCGTCGGCACCGCGGCGCTGGCCCTGCGGCTCCTGCTCGAGGCGGTCGTCGGCGGCCGGTCCGACAGCGCCCGCGGGTGGGCGGCACGGGCGAAGGACGTCGGCAAGGCGGTCGTCTACGGCGTCGTCTCGTACTCGGCCGGGTCGTTCGCGCTCGGGGCCGGCACGAGCTCCAGCGGGTCGACCCGGAGCGCGGCGGCCCAGGCCCTCGCGACGCCCGGCGGGGTGTTCCTGCTGATCGCCGTCGGTGCCGTGGCGATCGCGATCGGTGCGGCCCTGGTCGTGCAGGGGTGCCGTCGCTCCTTCTGGAAGCAGCTCGTCCGGCCGCGGCAGCCCCTCGACCGTGCCGTGACCGTGCTCGGGACCGTCGGGTACGTCGGCAAGGGGATCGCCGTCGCGGTCGTCGGGGTGCTGATCGTCGTCGCCGGCGTCCGGAGCGACCCGGACCAGGCGACGGGGCTCGACGGGGCGTTCGACGCGTTGCGCGACCTGCCCGCCGGATCGGTGGTGCTCGTCGCGGTCGGCATCGGGTTCCTGGCGTACGGCGTCTACAGCTTCTTCCGCGCCCGGTTCGCGCGCCTCTGACCCGAGCCCGCGTCGGTCGGTGCGGTTCGCGCGAGACGCCGGCGTCGGTCCGTAAGGACCGCTGTGAGACGCCGGCGTCGGTACCGGACGCACCCGAGTCGTCGAGACGCCGCCGGATCCGACGGCGTCTCGCCGGGATGAAGGCGTCTCCGTCCGACGCCGGTGTCTCGGGCGGTCTCCGGCGCCCGCGGTCCGACCGAGTCCGCCGCGTCTCGCTGGCAGGCCGTGCACGCCGGCCCCGGTAGACGGGAGGACATGCACACCGACGCCGTGACCGGGCCCGTGACCGTCTTCTGCGACGAGCAGGCGGTCCTCGCCGAGAGCATCGTCTGGGACCCGACCGCCGAGCGGCTCCGCTGGACCGACATCACCCTGGGCCTGCTCACCACCGCCCGCGCGGACGGCACGGTGGAGTCGAGCGTCGCACTGCCGCCGCCCCTGGCGAGCTTCCAGCCACGCGCCGCCGGCGGGTTCGTCGCGGCCCTGGGCGACACGGTCGTGCTCACCGACGAGCGCGGCGTCGTCGAGCGCGAGCTGGTGCGGGTGCAGCACGCGACCGCCGAGATGCGGTTCAACGAGGGCAAGTGCGACCCCTTCGGTCGGTTCCTCGTCGGCAGCATGGACCTCTCCGACCAGGACCCGGCCGGAGCGCTGTACTCGGTCGAGCCCGACGGTACGACGCGCGTGCTCCGCGGGGGCTTCGGCGTGACCAACGGCATCGAGTGGTCGGCGGACGGCAGCGTGATGTACGTCACGGACACGAGCACCTCGACGATCTACCGCGGCTCGTACGGCCCCGACGGCGTGCTCGGCGAACTCGAGCCCTTCGTCAGCGGCGCCGCACACGACGGGCTGGTCCGCGACGACGAGGGCTGCTTCTGGACGGCGGTCTACGGCGCCGGACGGGTGGAGCGCTGGGACGCCGAGGGCCGACACCTCGAGACCGTCGAGGTGCCCGCGCCGAACGTGACCTCCGTGGCCTTCGGCGGACCGGACACGTCGACGCTCTTCGTCGCCACGGCGCGCGAGAACAGCACCGAGGAACAGCTCGAGCAGTACCCGCACTCCGGGGCGGTGTTCGCGGTCCCCACCCGAGTGCACGGCGCACCCGCTTCCGCGTTCGGCGGCTGAACGGCGGGTATCGTGAGAGGTCGCCGATCCCAGGAGGCCCCGTGACCGAACAGGACGACCAGGACGACCGGACCCCGTCGCCCGCACCCGACCCGGCCGGTGCGCTCGCGCGTGCCGAGGACGCCGACGTGCAGGTCGAGGTCGACCGGATCGCCGTCGACGGCACCTACGTCCGGGTGAGCTCGATCGGGCAGCCGGGTGACCGTGCGTTCGTCCTCGTCGCCGGTCTGGGCATCGCCGCCACCTACTACGAGCGGCTCGCGCCGCACCTCAACGAGAACGGCCCGGTGCACGCCCTCGACCTGCCGGGCTTCGCCGGGGTCCCGCGCTTCCGTGGCGCCGTGTCGATCGAGCGCTACGCCGACGCGGTCGAGCAGGTCATCCGCGAGCTGCGGCTCGAGGACCCGGTGCTCGTCGGGCACTCGATGGGCACCCAGGTCGTCACCGAGGTCGCCGCGCGCAACCCGCACATCCGCGACCTCGTGCTCATCAGTCCGGTCGTCGACAGCCGAGCCCGGAGCATCCCGATCTCGGCGCTCCGCTTCCTGCGGTCGGCGCTGCACGAGCCCGCGGCCGTCCGCTGGCACGGGGTCACCGCCTACGCGCTCTGCGGCTGGCACTGGTTCCGGAAGGTGCTGCCGGAGATGATCGCGTTCCCGATCGAGGACCGCGCCGCCGAGGTGCGGGCGCGCACCCTGATCGTCCGCGGTGAGCACGACGCGATGGTGCCCCGTGACTGGGTGCGGTCCCTCGCCCGGGTGTTCCCGCACGCGGTCCTGCGCGAGGTGGTCGGCGGCGCCCACTCGGTCATGCACGCGCAGGCGGACGCGGTGGCCCGCCTCGCGGTGGCCCTCGTCGACGGGCGGATCACCGACCGTGGCGTCGGCTCGCTGCAGCGGGTGCGCGACGACACGACCTCGTCCGACCTGGCCCGGCTGGGTCCGAAGGATGCCTGGCTGGTCGTGAAGTCGCGCTTCATCGAGCTCTTCGGCATGGCGAAGGGCGACGACGAGCAGCTGGAGCGGGCGAAGTCCGCGCACGCGGTCGCGATGGCCGACGGCGACGACATCCCCGTGGACCCGGACGACCGCCGCGAGGTGGTCGACGACGTCGCACCCGAGGTGCGCGACCGGTCCTGACCCGGGCACCGCGCACACGGCGACGGCCTGGAGGCGCGACCCGACCCCGTCAGGTCGAGCCGCGCCTCCAGGCCGCCGGCGTCAGGATCCGCGGGTCACGGCGTGATGCGGCCCGGCAGCATGTCCCGGGTGAGCCCGTTGGCGTCGGCGAGCACCCCGCGGGCCTCGTCCGTCTTGTCGGAGACGTTCCAGAGCAGGACCCCGCGGACCGTGTCGTCGTCGTCCAGGTAGTAGACGACGCCGGTGGTGAGCGGCTCCTGCCAGTCCTCGACGGTCTGCAGCTCGGTGGACACCTGGCCGACGGCCTCGTACCCCGTGTCGAAGACGTTCGAGTAGAACATCGGCGTGTGGTCGTACGTCTCGTCCGCGTCCGCGAGGTTCCGGCCTGCCTGCCGGCCCTGCTGCTTGGCGTTGTCGACGTGCTCGACCCGGCGCGTGCCGAGGATGCGGTCCGGGTACTCGGCGACGTCGCCGGCGGCGAACACCGACTCGTCGTCCGTCACCAGCGTCGACGACACCACGATGCCGTCGCGCACGGTCAGACCCGCGTCGGCGGCGAGCTGCGTCTGCGGCTCGATGCCGAGTCCGGCCACGACCGCGTCGGCCTCGAGGACCGACCCGTCGTCGAGCGTGAGGCTGACGCCGCCCTCCGACTCCGTGCCCTGGTCGACCCGTCGTCCGGTGCGGAGCTCGACGCCGTGGTCGACGAAGCGCTGCTGGAAGGCCCGGGCGAGGTCGTCCGGGAACATGTGCCCGCCGAGGACCTCGTCGGGCGTCACCAGGGTCACCCGGGCGCCGTTCTGCACGATGCCCGCGGCGATCTCGGTGCCGATGTAGCTGCCGCCGACGACGGCGACGTGCGCTCCGGCGTCCGCGAGGGCGCGGAGTCGGCGGTAGTCGTCCGCGCTGCGGAAGTCGAGGACCCGCGACGAGGGCGACAGGCCGGGCAGGCTGCGCGGTTTCCCACCGGTCGCGAGCAGCAGGCGCTCGTAGCCGTGGGTCTGGCCGTCGTCCGTCGTGACGGTCCCCGCCTCGCGGTCGACCGCCGTCACGACGGTCCCGAGCACGAACGTCGCCCCGGTCTCCTCGGTGTGCAGGTCGACCTTCTCGTCCCAGCTGAAGTCCGGGTCGGTCCAGAGCTTCTTCGACAGGGCCGGACGGGCGTACGGACGTTCGGTCTCCTCGCTGACGATGCCGATCGAGCCGTCGGCGTCGATCTCGCGGATCCCGCGGGCGGCAGCGTCGGCGACCATCCCGCCTCCGACGATCAGGTAGCGGAAGTCGCTCATGGTCCTCCTAGATGGTGGCGACCGAGCCGGAGTCGACCCGGTAGTTCGACCCGTTGACGAAGCTCGCCAGGTCGGAGCAGAGGAAGGCGACGACGTTCGCGACCTCCTCGGGCTCCCCGCGGCGGCCGAGCTCCATGTACGGACGCTGCTCGTCGAGGAAGCTCGAGATCGCCTCGTCGAACGAGGTCCCCTGCTCCTTCGCGCGCTTGTCCATCATGGCGTCGGTCATCGGGGTGTGGATGAAGGCCGGGCTCACGGTGTTCACGAGCAGGCCCTCGGACGCGTACGACCGCGACAGGCCCTTCGCGAACGACAGGACACCGGCCTTCGCGGCGCAGTAGGGGAGCTCGTCGTCGTAGGGCTGCGAGGCGTCCTCGGACACGAGGTAGACGATGCGACCCCAGCCGCCCTTGCGCAGGTCGCCGATGAACTCGCGCGTGATCCGCACCGGGCCCATCAGGTCGACGTCGATGGTGTCGAGCCAGCCCTGCTCGTCGATCTCGTGGAACATGCCCTGCGCACCGGTGATGCCCGAGGACTGCACCAGGATGTCGATCTCGCCGACGGCGTCGCGCACCTTGCCGTGCAGCGCGGCGAGGGACTCGGCCTCCGTCACGTCCGCGGCGAAGGCGAAGAGCTTGCCGTGCGGCGCCTCGAGCTGGTCGGCGCTCGTGTCGAGTCGTCCCTGGTCGAGGTCGGTGACGACCACGGTCGCACCCTCCGCCAGGAGGATGCGAGCCGTGTTCCAGCCGATGCCGGAGTCGCCACCGAAGACGAGCGCGACCTTGCCGGTGATGCCGAGGTCCACGTCGCGTCCCCTACTCGTGCTCGGAGGCCTCGGCGACGGCCGGGGTCGTGGCGGCGGCGAGCGGCGTGCGCGGCTCGCGGTTCTCGGCCGAGACCATCCAGGCGAGCTGCTCGAGGCGCTCGATGAAGCCGTGGAGCAGGTCCGCGGTCGTCGGGTCCTCGTCGTCGACCTCGTCGTGCACGTCGCGCATGGTGCCGGTGGCCTGGTAGAGCCGGAGCGTGATCGCGTCGATGGCCTCGTGCGTGTCGATCTCCCCGTCCGGGAAGGCGTCGAGGTGCGTCCCCGCGGCGACCGTGGCCGAGCGGCCGTCCGGGATCGCGTAGAGCGCGCGCATGCGCTCCGCGGTGTCGTCGGCGAACTCACGCGCGGCGTCGACGATCTCGTCGAGCTGCAGGTGCAGGTCGCGGAAGTTGTGTCCGAGGATGTTCCAGTGGGCCTGCTTGCCCTGCAGGTGCAGGTCGACGAGGTCCACCAGGACGGCCTGGAGGTTGGCGGCGAGCTTGTCCGATGCGTGCATGATCGGCTCCTTTCGCGGTCGGTGACCCTTCTGGTCTACGCGGTCGCGTGCTCGGCGTTCCCAGTGCGCGTGCACCCTGGCGTCCCCCGCGGGGTGGTCGGACGCGCGGACGGCACCGGGGTCAGTGCTCGAGCGCGGGGTCCACCTGGTCGACGGCGTCGCGCATCCGCTCGAGGAACGTCGCGACGACACGCGCGTCGGAGGCGGACAGCCCCTCGGCGATCGACATCATCCGCCGGTGCATGGTCCCGAGGGTGGCGCGGACCTCGTCGTCGGTCTCGGTCGTGGGGGTGATCACCAGTGCGCGACGGTCGGTGGGGTGCGGCTCGCGGCGGACGTGGTCCGACTTCACCAGGCGGTCGATCAGGATCGTCGTCGAGGCCGACGAGATCTTCAGGTAGGCGGCCAGGTCCTTCGGCTTGACCATCCGACCCGCACGCTGTGCCTGCAGCAGGTAGCGGACGGCGAGCAGGTCGGTCTCGCCCATGCCCATCGAGTCGCGGGTCCGTCGCCGCATCGCGGTCTCGGCGGCGCGGTAGCGACGCAGGGCGTTCAGCACGGCGACGCCGCGCTGTGTGGCGTCGTCGTCGGGGAACCAGTACCCCGACGCCTCCGTGATCTCCTGCGTCGACATGCCGTTCAGGGTAACCCGTCTGGTATCTCGCCTGCCTAGCGGATCCGCGTGCTGTGGACGAGTCCTCGGCGCTGCCCCGGACGATCTGGAGGCGCGGTGCCAGCCGGCACCGCGCCTCCGGACCGTCTCCTGGTCGCCTGACGGCGACCGGGCGGATCAGGCGGCGACGCGCTCGTCCGCCGCACCGGCCAGGGCGCGGAGCGCGCCCTGCACGAGCTCGACGACCTCGGCGTCCTCGCGCGGGTGGGTCTCCGCGAACCGGACCACCGACTGCGGGATGGCGACCTTGACGTCCTCCAGGACCTTCGCACCCGCGATCCCCGCCGACTTGCGGGCGTCGTCGTGTGCCCACACACCGCCGTACTGGCCGAACGCCGAGCCGATCACCGCGAGCGGCTTGCCGGACAGCGGCGACGAGCCGAAGGGCCGCGAGCCCCAGTCGAGCGCGTTCTTCAGCACGGCCGGCATCGTGCCGTTGTACTCGGGGGTGACGAGCAGGACCGCGTCCGATGCGGCGACGGCGTCGCGGAAGGCGACGGCGGCGGCCGGCGGGGTGTCGCCGTCGATGTCCTCGTTGTAGAAGGGCAGGTCGACGATGCCGTCGAACGTCGTGAGGGTGATCCCCTCGGGGGCGTGCTGCTCGGCAGCCTCGGCGAGCTTCCGGTTGATCGAGCCGGCGCGCAGGCTGCCGACGAGGGCGAGGACGTTCGTCATGGTGGATCCCTTCTGTCCCTGACCGTTCGGTCACGGAATGGTGTCAGGGACAACCAATGTGCTCGCTGGGTGCGCCATTCCCGATCGGACCACCACTCGGGTCCCGATGGGTACGGTGGCCGGGTGAGCAGCCACCGGACGCCCGCCAGCAGCCCGCGCACCACCGACCCGGACTGGTGGCGTCAGGCCGTCGTCTACCAGGTGTACCCGCGGAGCTTCGCCGACACCGACGCGGACGGCCTGGGGGACATCGCGGGCATCACGAGCCGTGTGCCGTACCTGGCGTCGCTCGGCGTCGACGCGGTGTGGTTGTCGCCCTTCACCCCCTCGCCGCTCGCCGACGGCGGGTACGACGTGGCGGACTACCGCGACGTCGACCCGCGCCTCGGCACGCTCGACGACCTCGACGCGTTCGTCCGCGCCGCACACGAGCACGACGTGCGCGTCATCGTCGACGTCGTGCCGAACCACACCTCCGACCAGCACGAGTGGTTCCGCCAGGCGCTCGCCGCAGAGCCAGGGTCACCCGAGCGGGCGCGCTACGTGTTCCGTGACGGAGCGGGGGAGTCGGGCGAGCTCCCGCCGAGCGACTGGGTGTCGAACTTCGGCGGCAGCGCGTGGACGCGGGTGCCGGACGGCCAGTGGTACCTGCACCTGTTCGCGCCCGAACAGCCCGACCTCGACTGGTCGAACCCCGAGGTGCGCGCCGACTTCGAGCACACCCTGCGGTTCTGGTCCGACCGCGGCGTGGACGGCTTCCGGGTCGACGTCGCGCACGGGCTCGCGAAGGACCTGTCGACGCCGTACCGTCCCTCGAACGAGAAGGCGCTGCCGCTGGACGGCTCCGACCCGCTGTACGACCGCGACGAGGTGCACGAGATCTTCGCGACGTGGCGCTCCGTGCTCGACGAGTACGACCCGCCCCGCGCCGCGATCGCCGAGGCCTGGGCGCCGGCCCCGCGTCGCGTGCTCTACGCCCGGCCCACCGAGCTCGGGCAGGCGTTCAACTTCGACCTGCTCGAGGCACCGTACGACGCACGGGCCTTCCACGAGATCATCGAGCGGAACCTCGCCATGTCGGCCGAGTCCGGCGCTTCCTCGACCTGGGTGCTGTCGAACCACGACGTCGTGCGGCACGCCACCCGCTACGGCCTGCCCGACGGCACCGACACGGATGCCTGGCTGCTCACCGACGGCACCGAGCCCGAGCTCGACCGTGGGCGCGGTGGACGTCGGGCGCGTGCGGCGACGCTGCTGATCCTGGCGTTGCCCGGGTCCACCTACCTGTACCAGGGCGAGGAGCTCGGCCTGCACGAGGCGCCCGCGATCCCCCACGAGCTCCTGCAGGACCCGAAGTGGATCCGCAGCGGGCACACGGTGAAGGGGCGGGACGGCTGCCGGGTCCCGATCCCCTGGACCCGGACGGGGCCGTCGTTCGGCTTCGGCGACGTCGCACCGCACCTGCCGCAGCCGGAGGACTTCGGCGACTCGTCGGTCGAGGCCGAGGACGGCGACCCCGCTTCGACGCTGTCGCTCTACCGGCAGGCGACGGCGGCTCGACGACGGCTGCAGCAGGGCGAGGAACTGACGTGGCTCGACGCCGGTGACGACGTCGTGGCGTTCGCCCGGCACGAGGGCTGGCGGTCCGTGACGAACCTCGGGACGTCCCCGGTGCCGATGCCGTCGGGCACGGTGGTGCTGGCGTCCGGGCCGCTCGACGCGGGCGAGGGGATGCTCCCGGGCGAGACCACGGTGTGGCTCGGGTGAGTTCGGTACGGCCGGGGTGGCTGCGCACATCCCTGCACAGCGGCTGGTCTCGGGACTGTTCTCCCCAGAAGGGCTCGACGGCCGCTGACGGGGTGGTCCCGCTCGCGACGATCGGGGCATGACAGACACCTCGATCCCGACAACCACCCACCGCGTCGCACACCCCCGACGGTGTCGACGCCCGCGGGGTGCGATCACGGCCGGACTCGTGGCCCTTGCCGTCCTGGCGGCGCCGGCGCTCCTGCCCTCCAGCTCCTCGGCGGACGACCTCGCGTTCCCCTACCGCAACGGCTTCGACTCCGCCGCGGGCGGCACCCTGAGCGGCGACGCGCAGGTCGTCGACGGGCGGCTGCGGCTCACGGACCAGACGAAGGACCAGGCCGGAGCGTGGTCGACGGACGACACGTTCCGCTCGGACCTCGGACTCGACATCGAGTTCTCGTACGCCATGTACAACACGGTGGGCGACCAGGGTGCCGACGGGCTGCTGCTCTTCCTGGCGGACGGCAGCGCACCACAGGGCGTCGGAGCGTACGGCGCAGCGCTCGGGTACGCCTGCCGGTCGAGCGAGACCGAGGGCGGCGGGCGGCCCTGCGACCTGCCCGGCGTGCCGGGTGGCTTCGCGGCGGTGGCGGTCGACCACTACGGCAACTTCTCGCAGGAGATCAACCTGTCCGGGCTCGGGCGCCGACCGGACTCGGTCGTGGTCCGGGGATCGGGTGACGGCACCACCGGCTACCGGTACGTCGACGGGGTCCAGGCTCCCGGCGGCACCCTGACCGACGGGCCGACGAAGCGGAAGGTCCGGGTCAGTCTCGTGCCGGGGGCGTCGGGGGAACTCTTCATGACCGTGCGCCTCGAGGACGGGGGGCTGCTCCGCACCGTCCTCGACCGCGTGCCGCTGCACGGCGACGCCCAGGCTCCGCTCCCGGACACGCTCCGGCTCGGCTTCTCCGCCGCGACCGGCAGTTTCGCCGACGTCCACGAGGTCGACGACCTCCGGGTCTCCCAGCCCGTCGACCTCGGCGTCACCCAGGAGCTCCCCGCGTCCGGTCGGCCCGGGCAGCCGTTCTCGTACACCGTGACCGCGTCCGACGCCGGCCCGAACCGGTCCGACCCCAGCGCGCTGCACGTCGACGTCCCCGACGGTCTGCGGGACGTGACGTGGACCTGCACCGCGACCGACGGATCCTCCTGCGGAACGGCCAGCGGGACCGGCGACGTGGACGCCGGGCTCGACCTGATCCCGGGCGGCGCCGCGACGGTCACCGTGTCCGGGACCGTCGCGGACGACGCCTCGGGGGCGCTCGAGAGCACCGCCACCATCGCGCCTCCGGCGTCGCTGTCCGACGTCGACGAGTCCGACAACCGGTCCGTCGAGACGAGTCCGATCGAGGCGGCGCCGGCGCTCGAGGCGCAGCTCGAGACCGACAAGTCGGTGTCCCCGTCCGTCGACGTGGCACCGGGGGACGAGGTCGAGTACCTGGTGACGGCGAAGAACCGCGGTCCGGACCCCGCGCACGACGTGGGCGTGGTCGACGACCTGCCGGCGGCGATGCGCTTCACGGGGTCCGAGGACGACTGTTCGGCCGAGGGACAGCACGTGACGTGCCGGTCCGAGGGGGACCTGGCGGTGGGTGGGACGCGCTCCTTCCGCATCAGGGCGGTGCTCGACCCCGGCTACACCGGCGACGGGTCCGACGTCGTCAACGTGGCGACCGCGACGTCGCCCACCGATCCGGACGGGGGCGACCCGTCCCCGGAGGTCACGATCGGCGTCACGGTGCCCGGCGACGGCGACGGCGACGGCGACGGCGACGGTGAGGGTGACGGCGGTGACGAGGGCGACGGCGACACGGGCGGCCCGACGCCGGCCGGCTCCGCGAGCGCTTCGCCGACGCCGGACGCTCCGATGGCTGCGCGCGGCGGGCGGACGGGCGGCGGAGGGGCCGGCGCCGGGGCCCTCGCGTACACCGGCGCCGAGGGGCTCGGGCTCCTCGCCGCCCTGGCTGCTGCCGCCGTCGGGCTCGGGGCCGGCGGCTGGTGGGTCGCACGACGCCGGCGCGCGGCCGACGACCCCGACTGACGGGGAGCGCGCCACCGCCGGTCGGGGCGCTCGGACCCCGGTCGGCGGTGGTGGCTCCCGTCGGCACGGGCTCCGGTCCGACGCCCGGGGCGCCGGCGGTAGACTCGGACCACGATCCGCATGCCCGAAAGAGGTCCCGTGTCCGACTCCGTGGACGACGCCGGCCAGCGCGCGCGGTACTGGCCGATCCCCGTCCTCCGGGCCGTCCCAGCCGCGGTCGTGGCCCTCGTCATCACCTTCTCGTCCAACCACGCCGCCGGCTACGGCCTGCTGCTCTTCGGCGGGTTCGTGATCGTCGACGCCCTCGTGCTCGGGTGGGCCGCCCTGCGCCGCATGCCCTCCGACGAGCGCTCGCGTCCGACCACGTTCGTGCAGGCGGTCGTCTCCCTCGTCGCCGGTGTCGCCGCCCTGGCGACCAACGGCGTCGGGCTCGGCGCGTTCATCACGGTGGTCGTCGGGTGGGCCGTGCTGACGGGAGCCCTCGAACTCGCACAGGGACTCCGAGCGCGCGGCCGGTCGCCGTTCGCCCGTGACTGGACCACGATCGGTGGACTCACCCTGCTGCTCGCCGTCGCGTTCCTGCTGACACCGCCGGACTACTCCCAGCAGCTCGGGGGCGTGGAGCAGGTCACCGGCACCCTGGACGCCGCCGTCGTCCTGGTCGGACTGCTCGGCGCCTACCTCGCCATCGCGGCGGTCTTCCACGTGATCGCCGGACTCTCGCACAAGTGGGGCACCACGGCGCCTGCCGCAGCCCCGGACGGAGCACCACACGCATGAGCACCCCCAGCCGTCGCGACCGTCTGCGCCCCGCCGAGCTCCTCGTGATCTCGGCGGTCGTCGCGGTGTTCACCGGAGCGGTCGTGCTCTTCTCGACGCGTGAGTTCGAACTCGCCCTGGTGTTCCTCGGTGTCGCGTTCATCGTCGTCGTGGTGGTCCTCGCGATGCTCCAGCTCGCGGCGTCGAGCGACCAGGACGACAACGACATGCTCGGCGGCCACAGGACGCCGGGCGAGCGGTCCGAGGGCGACGACTTCCACTGACCCCGCTCCGGCGACCGTCGTGCCCGGCGACACGCCCGGGCGGAGCGGTCCGCGGCCGCGTCGTCAGGATCGGCACCCCGTCCGACACCGCTGGGTGAAGGGGGTGAGCGATGGACGCGACCACGACGACGGACGAGACGATCGTCCGCGCACTGGCGGCCGGTGACCAGGCCGCGTTGGCGCAGGTCTTCGACCGCTACGCCGCGACGATGACCCGGTACGTGTGGGCGATCGTCGACGATCGACACGACGTCGAGGAGGTCGTCCAGGACGCGTTCCTGGTGCTGTGGCAGCGGGCGGAGACGCTGGAGCTGCCGGCGGAGAGCCTGCTGCCCTGGCTGCTCGTCGTGTGCCGGAACCTGGCGCGCAACGCCGGGCGGAAGCGCACGCGGCACCGTGCCGACGAGCTGCCGGAGACGCTCACGGCACCGGTCGACCACACCGAGGCCGCCGAGACGCTGCGCTGGGTCCGTGCCGAGATCGCGGCCCTGCCCGAACTCGACCGGCGCATCTGCGAGCTCTGCCTGCTCGAGGGGCGCTCCTACACCGAGGCAGCCGAGGCGCTCGGGCTGACGGTGGGCGCCGTGACCCAACGGGTCTCCCGCAACCGTCGACGACTCAAGAAGGTGGTGATGCACGATGGACACTGAACCTCCCGTGGGCGACGAGCTGCAGCGCATGCTCGTCACGATGAAGCAGGGCGTGCTCGAGCGCGCCACCCCGCGTCCGAAGCGGCGTCGCGGACACACCGGCATCGTCGTCGGTGTGGTCGCCCTGCTCGCGCTGGGCACCGCGTCGGGGGCGGTGGCGCTCACGCTGTCGCAGCAGGACCGTCCCGTGGCGGCCCCGGTGCAGACGCAGCAGCCGGCGCCGGCGCCGTCCGTCACCACCCCGACCTCCGCGCCGATCACGGCGACGCCGACGCCGGTCCCGACGACGGGTGCCGCGCCGCCCGACCGAGCGGATCCGACGGCTGTCGCGTCGATCCCCACGTCGTGCCGGGGTGCTGTTCCGGCGGGTGCGTACGACCGCCTGTTCGGCGGGCGTGAGGCCATCCAGGTCTTCCCGTCGCCGGGGGGAGTGGTTCCGTCGGTGTCCGGATCCGGGGTCGTCACCGAGCTGTACTGCCTCTGGGGTGGCAGCGACGGACCTGGCCCGGGCCTCGCCCTCACCGTCGGGACCGCGAACGGCGAGCAGCTCGCCTCCCGGGAGTCGAGCTTCTTCGGCGACCAGGACACCGTCTGCTCGGTCGAGGGCCCCGCCCGCGTCTGCCGAGCGTCGTCGACGGACGTCGAGACCGGTGCCGCTCAGGCACGGACCTGGTACTCGCGCGGTGACACCTGGGTCGAGATCGACCAGGCCGACTTCCCGACCGACGGCCTGCTGGACGCCGTCGTCGGGGAGATCTGGGGGGACTGACGGCCGGGAGGCGCGGTGCGGGACCGTCCCGCGCCTCCCGTCCGCCGGTGGGACACGTCCCACACGGCCCCCGGACCTCACCCCACCCGTGCGGCCACGACGTCGCGAGCGAGCGTGCGCGTGGCGCGGTTCGGTTCGGTGTCCGACCGCATCGCGAGCCCGATGCGGAGCGGCTCGACCTCGTCCTCGAGCTCGAGCACGGCGCCGTCGTACCGGACGCCCGGGTCCGGGACGACACCGACGCCGAGCCCGGCCGAGGCGAACCGGATCACCGCCGGCATGTCGTTCATCTCCGCCACGACCCGGCGTCGGAGGCCGAGGCGCTCGAACGCGGCGTCGAGGATCAGGCGGTTGCCGAAGCCGTGCGCGGTGTCGACGAAGGGCTCCCCGGCGAGTTCGGCCAGGGACACCGACGGGCGAGCAGCGAGCGGGTGGTCCGCGGCGGTGTACACGCGGAAGGGCAGCTCGCGCAGCGGTTCGACGACGACCCCGGGCGGGACGGACGGCAGGCCCGTGTACGCCAGGTCGAGCCGCCCGGCGACCAGGTCCTGCACCAGGCCGGTGGTGCCCGAGGGCGAGGTCATCAGCTCGACGGCCACGAGCGGGTGCCGCCGCCGGAACCGCCGAAGCACCCCCGTCAGGTCGACGACGTCCATGCTCGTGAAGATGCCCAGCCGCACCCGGCCGCGGAGGTCGGCGTCGTCGACGGTCGCCAGGTCCCGCATGCGCTCCAGGGAACCGAGCACCGCGCGGGCGTGCGGGAGGAGGTCCTCGCCGGCCGCGGTCAGCACGAGTCGCCGACCGGTGCGGTCGAACAACCGCACGCCGAGCGAGCGTTCGAGGGAGGCGATCCCGGCGGAGACGGTCGACTGGGCGGCCCACAGGCGTTCCGCGGCGCGTGTCACGGTCCCCTCGGCGGCGACGGCCACGAACTGTTCGAGCAGGCGGGTCTCCATCGTCCGAGTATCGACCAGATCGATGACACTCATCAAGAACACCCGTTGGACTCGATGACGGCGCCAGGGCACCATCGGAGCATGACCTCGACCACCGACGCGGCTCCGGCCCCGACGACCGGCTCCCGTCCCGTCCCCGCTCCGCGAGGGCGGCGCACGCACTCCCGTCGCCGGCACGGCTTCGGCTTCTGGGCCGTGGCCTTCGCGTTCCTGGCGGTGATGGCGTTCGCGACCGTCCCGGCACCCCTCTACGTGATCTACCAGGCGCGCGACGGCTTCCCGACGTTCACGACCACGGTCGTCTTCGCCGCCTACGGTGTCGGGGTCGTCGCCTCGCTCTTCCTGGCGGGACACCTCAGCGACGTGCACGGACGACGCCCGTTGATCCTGGTGTCGATCGCCCTCGAGCTCGTCGCGGCCGTGCTGTTCCTGCTGTGGTCCGACGTCGCCGGTCTCGTCGTGGCGCGGTTCGTCACCGGGCTCGGCGTCGGGCTCCTCACCGCGACGGCGACCGCGCACCTCGGTGAACTGCGGGTCCGGGCGACCGGCTCGTCCGCGTCCGCCCAGGGTGCGAGCGTCGCGGCCGGCGCCGTGAACCTCGGCGGTCTGTCGCTCGGCGCCCTGGTCGGGGGCGCGCTCGCGGAGTTCGTCGGGCAGCCGCTCGTCGTGCCGTACGTCGTCTTCGTCGTCGCCCTGGCGGTCGCGTTCGTCGTCGTCCTCGCCGCGCCGGAGACCGTCGACCGTCCCGAGCAGCCGGTGCCGTACCGACCGCAGCGGATGGCCGCTCCCGAGGGGCAGGCCGGCGTGTTCTGGGCCGCCGGTGCCGCGGCCTTCGCCGCCCTGGCCGTGCAGGGACTCTTCACCTCGGTGGCCCCGACCTTCCTCGGCACCACGTTCCACGTCACCGACCGTCTCGCCGCGGGCGCCACGACGTTCGGGGTCTTCGCCGCGAGTGCGGTGTCGCAGATCGTCTTCGCAAGGCTGTCCCAGCGTCGGCAGATCCGGCTCGGCCTGGTGCTGCTCGTCGGTGGTCTCGTCGTGCTCGCGATCGCCGCCGTGCTCCTGCAGGTCGCGGGCTTCATCGGCGGCGGGGTCGTGGCGGGTGCCGGTGTCGGGCTGCTCTTCCGGGCCGCGATCGCCCGCGCGGGGTCGCTCGTCGGGCCGGAGCAGCGCGGCGGGGTGCTCGCGGCGACGTTCCTCGTCGCGTACGCAGGACTGACCGTGCCCGTCGTGGCGGTCGGCGCCGCGCTCCTCGTCGTGCCGACGCTCCCGGTGCTGCTCGCGTACGTGGCCTTCGTCGTCGCACTCGCACTGGTCGCCGGCCCGCGTCTGGCCGCCCGCGCGGCGTAGTCCGCCGCGACCAGCCGACCACCCGGCCAGCCGTTCGGCAGGTCGTCTCCCGGCATACTGGAGCGCATGCCCCAGCAGCGCCGACGTCCGGCCGTCACCGTCGTCGCCGCGGTCATCGCGGCCGGCCTGGTCGCCGGCGGTTTCGCCCTGACGGCGCAGCGCAGCGGCGAGGACCCGGTGATCGGCGGCGGAGCGTCCACCGTCTCGCCCAGCGCGACCGCCGCCGACGGGACGACGCGCGACGGCACCGTCACCATCGAGCGGACGGGCCCCGACCTGCCCGGCGGCGACGTGCTCGACCGCTGCGACGTCGATCGCCGGGCCGTGGTCGCCCGGTACGAGACCGCCGCGCTCGGACGGGTCGAGCTGCAGTGCGGCACGTCCGGCCAGGGCTACGAGCACATCCGCGTCCGGCACACCGCCGACTGGCAGGACGTCGTCCGGGGCCACGGCTCACGGGACTGGGACGACGCGATGCTCACCGCCGTCCGGTCCGTGCTCGAGGCACCGCCCGCCGGCTACCCGCAGGACGCCGGGGACGGCAAGGTCTGCTACGCCGCGCCGGTCCGCTTCGACGACGGCTCGCGTCCGTCGGCGGAGCCGAACGTGCGGGTGATCGTGTCGGAGACGACCGACCGGGTGATCACGGCGTTCCCCACCGACGACGGCGGCTGCTGACCGCACCGGACCGGTGCGCAGGCCCGGCCGACCCGTCCCGACGCGTGCACCTCGTGCCTACGCGTGCACCTCGTGCCTACGCGTGCACCTCGTGCCTACGCGTGCACCTCGTGCTCGTGCCGCCGGTGCGAGACCGGTTCGAGCTGGAAGGTCGAGTGCTCGACGGGGACGTCGAAGTGCTCCGCGACGCACTGCTGCAGCGCGTCGAGGATCCGGGGCGCGTGCGCGGTCGAGAAGCAGTGGTCGTCGACGACGACGTGCGCCGTCAGGTTCGGCACGCCGGTGGCGACGAGCGTCGCGTGCAGGTCGTGCACCTCGATCACGTGGTCGAGCTCGAGGATGTGCGCGCGCACGTCGTCGAGGTCGAGCCCGGGCGGTGTGGACTCGAGCAGCACGTTCGCGGTCTCGCGGAGCAGCCGGACGGCCCGCGGCAGGATGAGCAGCCCGATCAGGATCGCGGCGATCGAGTCGGCCCGCTCCCACCCGGTGAGCGCGAGGACGACGGCGGCGGCGATCACCGCGACGGACCCGAGGGTGTCGTTCAGCACCTCGAGCCGGGCCGCCCGTGAGGTGAAGCCGCCGCCCGAGGCCCGCGCGAGCACCGTGTAGGCGACGAGGTTGCCGACGAGCCCGACCACACCGAACACGAGCAGCGGGCCGGCGTGGATCTCGGCGGGCACGAACAGTCGTTGGACCGCCGAGACGACGACGAAGACCCCCACGGCGAGCAGGATCGCCGCCTGCGCCGTGGCGCCCAGCACCTCAGCACGCTGGTAGCCCCACGTCCGCTGGGCCGTGGGCGAGCGGCGCGCGAGCCGGGTGGCGACCAGGCCGATGCCGAGGCCACCGGTGTCGACGACCATGTGCCCGGCGTCGACGAGCAGTGCGAGGGAGCCGGTGACGACCGCCCCGACGACCTCGGCGAGCAGGATGCCCGCCGAGATGCAGAACGCGACGAGCAGCGCGCGCTCCGAGGCGCCGGCGTGCCCGTGCGCGTGGTCGTGTCCCATGCCTCGATCGTAGGGAACGAGGCCGACACCGTGCCAGGATCGGCGTCGTGACCCGGTCGCCCTACGAGCTGACGACACCGTCGGCCGTGCTCGCACGGTTGCACCCACGACTGCGCACGTACTTCGGTGCGGTCCCGGTGGGTCACGTCGGCCGCGGCGAGGGCGTGTTCGCGGTCGTCGGGACGCCGCGGCGCTGGATCTGGCCGCTCCTGGCCGTCCTGGCCCGGGACGCCGTGGTGTTCCCCGTGTGGGAGCGGGACGTCCCCTTCACGGTCGAGAACCGTCCGGCTCACGTCGGCCGCGGCGCCGTGGACGGTCGGGAGGCACGGGTCGCCGTCCGCGCGCACCGCACCTTCCGCTTCCGGACCGGACCCCGCACGATGGTGGACGCGATCACCGCCGAACCGCACGGGCTCGTCGACCACCTCGGTCGCCGTGGGCGCGTCAGCGCCCTGCTCCGGGCGGAGGTCGACGCGGACGGGCCGGACGCGGGCGCCCTGCGCCTGGTCTCCACCCGGGTGACGGTCCGTGTGCTGGGACGTGCCCGGAGCCTCCCGGCCGTCGCCGCTCCGCGTGTCACGCTCGTGGAACGATTCGATGACGATGCCGACGTGCAGCGCGTGTCCCTGCGGCTCTCGGCGCCGCTGATCGGCACGCTGTACCGGTACGAGGGCGCCTTCCGCTACCGGATCGAGCCCGACACCGGACAGGGGACACGATGAGCGACGACACCACCCGCGCGCCGAGGGGCCGCGCCGTGATCGCGGGAGCGGGCGGCTTCGTCGGACGGCACCTGCAGCGTGCCTTCCGCGACGAGGGGTACGAGGTCGTCACGGTCGGTCGCACGGGCGACGCGGTGTGGGGCAACACGCTCCGGATCCGTGAGCTCGTCGACGGTGCGGCGATCGTGGTGAACATGGCGGGCAAGAGCGTGAACTGCCGCTACGGCCGTCGGAACCGAGCGGAGATCATGCGCTCCCGCGTGGACACGACGCTCGAGCTGGCCGAGGCGATCCGGACCGCCGAGCACCCGCCGCCGCTGTGGTTGAACGCCTCCACCGCGACGATCTACCGGCACGCGGACGACCGACCCCAGGACGAGGCCACGGGTGAGCTCGGCGAGGGCTTCTCGGTCTCGGTCGCGAAGGCGTGGGAGGACGCCCTGTTCAGCGCGGACCTGCCGCACACCCGCCGGGTCGCGCTCCGGATGGCGATCGTGTTCGGCGACGGGAGCGCCCTCGTCCCGCTGCTCCGACTGGCCCAGGCCGGTCTCGGCGGGCCGCAGTTCGACGGGGCGTGGTTCCCGACGCGTGCCCGGCTCCGAGCGGGCACGTACCACCACGACCGGCACACGCACGGGCGGCAGCGGTTCAGCTGGGTGCACATCGACGACGTCCTCGGGGTGATCCGGTTCGTGCGCGACCACGAGGACATCGACGGTCCGGTCAACGTCTCGAGCCCGGAGCCGTCGGACAACCGGACCGTGATGGCCACCATCCGCGACGCGGTCGGACGGCGCTTCGGGCTGCCGACCTGGCGGTGGATGCTCGAGATCGGGTCGTTCGCGATCCGCACGGAGACCGAGCTCGTGCTGAAGAGTCGGTGGGTCGTGCCGACACGACTGCTCGAGGCGGGCTACGAGTTCCGGTACCCGCACCTGCGCGGCGCGCTCGCCGGCATCATCGCCGAGCGCCGGCAGCACCGGGGCTGACCGGCACCGCCACCGCCGGCACCGCCGCGGCCGGCACCACCCTCGCGGTGCGCGACGACCACAGCACGGCGACCACCACCACGGCACCGGCCACGACCTCGACCACGTCCGGCACCTCGCCGAACGCCGCCCACGAGGCGAGCACCCCGATCACGGGGACGAGCATCGAGAACGGTGCGACGGTGCTCGACGGGTACTTCCCCATCAGGCGCGACCAGATCCCGTACCCGACCAGGCTCCCCGCGACGACGATGTAGAGCAGGCCGAGGTCGGCCGGCAACGCCGACGCGGTGAACGCCGTGCCGAACGCCCGACCGACCCGTTCCGGCCCCTCGACGAGCAGCGACAGTGCGAACATCGGCACCGGCGGCACGACGGCCCACCACAGGGTCAGGTGCAGCGGGTTCACCGGACCGGTCCGCCGCGTCGCGACGTTGCCGAGCGCCCAGCCCAGCGCCCCGCACAGCACCAGCACGACCGGCAGCAGCGCCGCGGTCTGCGCCCGGTGCACCGCGATGACGCCGAGGGCCGCGACCGCGACGGACACCCCGACGACCTGACGGGCGGTGAGCTTCTCACGCAGCAGGACCCCGGCGAGCACGACCGTGAACGGCGCCGACGCCTGGATCACCAGCGACGCGAGCCCGGTCGGCATCCCGGCCGCCATGCCGAGGTACAGGAACGCGAACTGCAGGACGCCGAGCGTCGCACCGACGAGCACGATCCACCGGAACGGGACCCTCGGCCGCGGGACGAACAGGATCGTCGGGACGGCCAGCAGGCTGAACCGGACGGCGGCGAGCAGGAACGGGGGCCAGTGGTCGAGGGCGATCGCGGTCGCCGGGAAGTTCAGACCCCACGCCACGGCGACGACGAGGGCCAGGATGCGGTCGCGGAAGAGCACGGATCGATCGTCCCGCACGAGAAGCGGTAGCACCAGCGCACGGTGTGACAGCATCGTTGTAGGGTCCCTGCATGGTCGGCTTCGACATCGCCCTGCTGCCGGTCCTCCGCGAGCTCGCGGAACGGGGGAGCGTCACCGCGGTCGCAGCAGCCACGCACCGCACCCCGAGCGCGGTGTCGCAACAGCTCCGCACGCTGCAGCGCCAGGCCGGCGTACCCCTGGTCGAGCGCGTCGGGCGCGGCGTGCGCCTCACCGCGGACGGCCGGGCACTCGCCGACATGGCCACCGGTGTCGCGACCGCGCTCGCCACGGTGGAGTCGGCGTGGTCGGAGCACCTCGCGGGGGTGAGCGGGACGGTCGACCTCGCGGTGTTCCCCTCGGCGGCCGAGCTGCTGCTGCCGGGGCTCCTCACGCGCATGCGCGAGCACCCGGGCATCGTCCTCGAGCTCTCGGACGTCGACGTCAGCGAGGGGGAGTTCGCGCCGCTCACCGCCGACCACGACGTCGTCATCGGGCACCGCCCGGACGGTGCCCGCCGCCCCGACGGCGCCGTCGAGACGGTCGCGCTGCTCCGGGAACCGCTCGACGTCGCCCTGCCGCTCGACCACCCGCTCGCCGACCGGGAGCGCGTCGGCATCGAGGACGTCGTCGACGAGACCTGGATCGGCGTGCCCGAGGACTACCCGATCGACCGCGTGCTGATCGCGATGGCCGCGGCGTCCGACACCCCGCCGTCGGTGGCGTTCCGCACGATCCACCTGCCCGTCATCGAGAACCTGGTGGCCGCGGGGCACGGCATCGCGCTCGTGCCCCGGTACACGTCGGGCACGCGTGCGGCGGGACGGTTCCGGTTGGCGACGCTCGCCGACGTGCGGGCGGGCCGGAGGATCGAGGCGCTCGCCCGTCCGGACCGCGCGGTCCGTCCCGCGGTCCGCACCGTCCTGGAGGCGTTGGTCGCCGAGGCACGGGCCGTCACCACCTGAGGTGGTGACGTGCGCGGCGGGGCCGCCTCGCGCCTCCCGTCCGCTGCGCCCGCTCGCGGTCTCGCGGAACGCAACGACGGCGGCCGCTCGCAGGGGTGTACCGCTGCGAGGAGCCGCCGTCGTCGCGTGTTGCGGAAGGGGTCGGACTAGACGTCCAGGCGGTCGACGAGCTCGTCGGCCAGGCCCGTGTAGGTGCCGGGCGTGAGGTTCGTCAGTCGTGCCTTGGCACCCGACGAGATGTCGAGGCCGTTCACGAACGCGACGAGCTCGTCCTGGCCGATGCGCTTGCCCCGCGTGAGCTCCTTGAGCATCGCGTAGGGGTCCTCGATGTTCGACTGCCCGGCGGTGACCTCGGCGCGGATGACCGTCTGGATCGCCTCGCCGAGCACCTCCCAGTTGTGGTCGAGGTCCTCGGCCAGCCGGGTCTCGTTCACCGCGATCTCGCCGAGCCCGCGACGCAGGTTGTCGAGCGCGAGCAGCGAGTGCCCGAACGCGACGCCGACGTTCCGCTGCGTGGTCGAGTCGGTCAGGTCGCGCTGCAGGCGGCTCGTCACGAGGGTCTCGGACAGCGTCGAGAACAGCGCCGACGAGATCTCGAGGTTCGCCTCGGCGTTCTCGAACCGGATCGGGTTGATCTTGTGCGGCATCGTCGACGACCCCGTGGCACCGGCCACCGGGATCTGCGTGAAGTAGCCCATCGAGATGTAGGTCCACACGTCGGTCGCCAGGTTGTGCAGGATCCGGTTCGCGTGGCGCACCCGGTCGTACAGCTCGGCCTGCCAGTCGTGCGACTCGATCTGCGTCGTCAGGGGGTTCCACGTCAGGCCGAGCCCCTCGACGAATTCCTTCGACAGCGCGGGCCAGTCGGCCTCGGGGTCGGCGGCGAGGTGCGCCGAGAAGGTCCCGGTGGCGCCGGAGAACTTGCCGAGGTACTCGCCGTGCTCGATCTGCGTCAGGACGCGCTCGAGGCGGTAGACGACCACCGCGAGCTCCTTGCCCAGCGTCGTCGGCGTCGCGGGCTGCCCGTGCGTGTGCGAGAGCATCGGCACGGCGCGGAGCTGCTCCGCCATGGTGCGGAGCGTCGCCAGGACGGAGCGGTAGGCGGGCAGCCAGACCTGGTCGACGGTGTCCCGCACCGTCAGTGCGTAGGACAGGTTGTTGACGTCCTCGCTGGTGCAGGCGAAGTGCGTCAGCTCGGCGATGGCGTCGAGTCCGAGCTCGGACAGGCGGCGACGGACGAAGTACTCGACGGCCTTGACGTCGTGCCGCGTCGTGGCCTCGATCTCGGCGAGCTCCGCGATCTGGTCGTGGCCGAAGGTCTCGACGACCCGGCGGAGCGCTGCCTTGTCGTCGATGCTCAGCGGCGAGGTGGTGAACATCGCGTGGTCGGTCAGGAAGATGAGCCACTCGACCTCGACCACGATGCGTGCGCGGTTGAGGCCGGCCTCGGAGAGGTGCTCGCCCACCGTGTGCACGACCGGGTAGTACCGCCCGTCGAGCGGGCTGATCGGCTGCGGGGGAAGGGGGGTCATGGGGCTCCCTGACGGACTGCCGGTTCGAGTTGGCGGAAGAGCGCCCGGCAGGCACGCTCGACGGTCGAGAGCACTCGGTCGAACTCGTGCCGGTCCGCGTAGTACGGGTCCGGCACGTCGGCCTGCTGGGGCCAGGCGTCGTCGTACCGCAGCAGGAGCGTCACCTTGGCGGCGTCGTCCATGGTCGGTGCCCACGAGCGCAGGACGCGTTCGTGGGAGCGGTCGAGTGCGACCACCAGGTCGAGGTCCGGGAACCGGTCCGGGTCGAACTGGCGGGCGCGATGCCTGCTGCCATCGTATCCGCGCGCTGCGAGTGCCGCGATCGTGCGCTCGTCCGCGGGCTCGCCGACGTGCCAGTCACCGGTGCCCGCCGACTCGACGACGAAGCGGTCGGCCATGCCGGCGTCGGCGGCGACCTGTGCGAAGACGATGCCGGCCATGGGGGAGCGGCAGATGTTGCCGCTGCAGACGAACGAGACGCGGAACGGGGCGTCGGCGTCCGGGCTCATGTGCACATCATGGCGCACGGACGTGACGTCCGCGACGGCGGTCCGACCGGGAGGCACGGCGCGGCCCTCGCCGTCGGCACGCGTCGCGCGGGCGGCCGGCTCGGTGCGGCCCGCATCCGTCGCGCGTGCGGCCGGCACGTCGTCGCCGGCGTCCGTCGCGCCGGTGGCCGGCCCGGTACCGCCCGCGGTCACGGACGCGGGCGGTTCAGCACCGGCCGCACGAACAGCCCGATCAGCCACGAGAACACGGCGAGCACGAAGGCACCGACGATGCCCCAGCCGAAGGACTCGACCTCGAGCCCGAAGCCGATCGCGTCCGAGATCCCGGCGACGATGAGCAGCAGCACGGCGTTCACGATCAGTGAGATCAGGCCGAGCGTCAGGACGTAGAGCGGGAACGCGACGATCCGGATGATCGTGCCGATGACCGCGTTCACGAGCCCGAACACGAACGCCACGAGCAGGAACGTGAGCACCACGGCGGTGGTGTCCCCGTCGCCGAACGGGGTGACGGTGACGCCGCTCACGATGAGGGTGGTGAGCCAGAGCGCGACGGCGTTGACGACGAGGCGGACGAGGAATCGCATGCCCTCATGATGCCCGTCGCGCCCCGGACGGTCCCCGGTAGCCTGTGCGCGTGACTGACGAGCGCGTGCACATCCGGCCCGAGGTGGCCGTCCTCCCCGCGTACAAGCAGGGGCGTCAGGCAGCGCCCGACGCCTTCAAGCTGTCGAGCAACGAGAACCCGTTCCCGCCGCTGCCGGGCGTCGTCGAGGCCGTGCAGGCGCAGACGGCCTACAACCGCTACCCGGACGCCACCGCCCTGGCCGTCCGCGCCGTGCTCGCGAACCGCGCCGGACTCACCGTCGACGAGGTCCACGTCGCGCCCGGCAGCGTCGCGATCCTGCACGAGCTGGCCCGGGCGACGAGCGGCCCCGGCGACGAGGTCGTCTACGCGTGGCGCTCCTTCGAGGCCTACCCGGGTGTCGTGACGGTCGCCGGTGCCACGAGCGTGCAGGTGCCGAACCGCCCGGACGGCGGCCACGACCTCGACGCCATGGCCGACGCCGTGACCGACCGCACCCGCATGGTCATCGTCTGCTCGCCCAACAACCCGACCGGTCCCGTCGTCACGGGCGCTGAGTTCGAGACGTTCATGGCGCGCGTGCCGTCGACCGTGCTCGTCGTGCTCGACGAGGCCTACGCCGAGTTCGTCACCGAGCCCACCGCGGTCCGTGGCACGCCGCTGCTCGAGCGGTACCCGAACCTCGTCGTCCTCCGCACGTTCTCCAAGGCGTACGGACTCGCGGGCCTGCGCGTCGGGTACGCGTTCGGTCCGGCGTACGTGCTCGACGCCGTCCGTGCCTGCGCGATCCCGTTGTCGGTGACGGCGCAGGGCCAGGCGGCGGCGCTCGCGAGCCTGGAGCGCGAGACGGAGCTGCTCGACCGCGTCGCCGAGCTCGCGGCGAGCCGTGACCGCATCGTCGCCGCGCTGCGCGGCCAGGGCTGGGACGTCCCGGACGCCCAGGGCAACTTCGTGTGGCTGCCGACCGGGGAGCTGACGGCCCACGCGGCCGAGCGCTTCGAGGCCGCCGGCATCATCGTGCGGGCCTTCGGGAACGAGGGCATCCGGGTGTCGATCGGGGAGCACGAGGCTGTGGAAACGCTCCTCGAAACGGCGGGGTCGCTTGTGGGGGACCTCCAGGCGGCCCGGTAGGCCCTGGCGTTACGCTGACCGACATGTCATTCCACGCCGCGGCCCCCGCGACGGCCACCGTCCGGATCCTCGACCCCGAGGGCCGGTTCGTGGAGACCGACGAGAACGCCGAGTACGCCGCCGTCGCGCGGACGATCCCGGACGAGACCCTGCTGGCGATGCACCGCCGCATGGTGCTCACGCGTCGGTTCGACCACGCGGGCCACAACCTCCAGCGCACCGGTCAGCTCGGCCTCTGGGTCCCGAGCCACGGACAGGAGGCCGCGCAGGTCGGCTCCGTCTTCGCCCTCCGCGCACAGGACCACGTCTTCCCGTCGTACCGCGAGCACGCCGTCACGATGCACCGCGGTGTCGAGCCGATGGAGATCATCGCGATGTACCGCGGCCAGACGCACGGCGGCTGGGACCCGGACGAGCGCGGCAACACCCACATCTCGACGCTGGTGATCGGGTCGCAGACGCTGCACGCGACGGGCTACGCGCTCGGTCAGCAGCTCGACGGCGACGTGGGCACCGGTGACCCCGACCGCGACGCCTGCACCATCGTGTACTTCGGCGACGGCGCGACCAGCCAGGGCGACGTGAACGAGGCGTACGTCTTCGCCGCGTCGACGAAGGCCCCTGTCGTCTTCTTCCTGCAGAACAACCACTGGGCGATCTCGGTGCCGGTGTCGGTGCAGTCGCCGACCCCGCTCGTCGACCGCCCGCGCGGCTTCGGGATCCCGAGCGTCCGCGTCGACGGCAACGACGTCCTGGCGTCGTACACGGCGTCCCTCGTCGCGACCGACCACGCCCGCTCCGGGCAGGGGCCGGCGTTCGTCGAGGCCGAGACCTACCGCATCGGCGCGCACACGAGCTCTGACGACCCGACCCGCTACCGCCTCGACGACGAGCTCACCTCGTGGGTGGAGCGCGACCCGATCGCCCGTTCGGCCGCGTACCTGCGCAGCCGCGGCGTCACCGACGAGCAGCTCGCGCGCTTCGACGAGGAGGGCGAGGACATCGCCGCCGACGTCCGACGGGCGACCGTGGCCCTGACCCCGCCGTCGGTGGACGTCATGTTCGACAACGTGTACCGCGAGCCGCACCCGGTCACCACCGCGCAGAAGGCCTGGCTCGAGCAGTACGAGGCCGGGTACGAAGGGGGCTCCCACTGATGAGCACGACCGAGCAGCTCTTCGACTACACGCTCCGCGCCCACCCCGGTGCGGGCGAGGTCCCCAGCGAGCCCGTGCAGACCCTGCCGATGGCCAAGGCGCTCAACGCCGGCCTCGCCGCCGCGATGGCCGCGGACGACAAGGTCCTGCTCATGGGCGAGGACATCGGCCAGCTGGGCGGGGTCTTCCGCATCACCGAGGGCCTGCAGGAGCGGTTCGGTGCCGAGCGCGTCCGTGACACCCCGCTCGCCGAGGCCGGCATCATCGGCACCGCGATCGGCCTGGCCCTGCGCGGCTACCGTCCGGTGGTCGAGATCCAGTTCGACGGCTTCGTCTGGCCGGGCTTCGACCAGATCACCTCGCAGCTCGCCAAGATGCAGAACCGCCTGCCGCAGCACATGTCGCTGCCGGTCGTCATCCGCATCCCCTACGGCGGGCACATCGGCGCCGTGGAGCACCACCAGGAGTCCCCGGAGGCGTACTTCGCGCACACCCCGGGCCTGCGCGTGGTCAGCCCGAGCACGCCGAACGACGCGTACTGGATGATCCAGGAGGCGATCGCGTCGAAGGACCCGGTCGTGTTCCTCGAGCCGAAGTCCCGCTACTGGCCGAAGGGCGAGGTCGACCTCGTCGACGGCCACGTCCCGATGCACACCACGCGCGTCGCCCGGACCGGCACCGAGGTCACCCTCGTCGGCCACGGCGCGATGGTGGCGACCCTCATGCAGGCTGCGGACATCGCCGAGGCCGAGGGCACCAGCTGCGAGGTCATCGACCTCCGCTCCATCTCGCCGATCGACTGGGAGCCGTTGCTGACCTCGGTCCGCAAGACCGGCCGGGTCGTCATCGCGCAGGAGGCCTCCGGCTTCGTCAGCGTCGGCAGCGAGATCGCCGCGACCGTCGCCGAGCAGTGCTTCTACACGATGCAGGCGCCGCCGATCCGGGTCTCCGGGTTCGACGTCCCGTTCCCGGTGTCGAAGCTCGAACACCTCCACCTGCCGGACGCGGACCGTGTCCTCGAGGCCGTCGACCGCGCCCTCGCATACTGACCGAGCCGTCCAGATCGTTCGAAGGAGCCGCAGTGCCCGCCGCCGAATTCCCCCTGCCCGACGTGGGCGAAGGCCTGACCGAGGCCGAGATCGTGCAGTGGCGCGTCGCGATCGGGGACGAGGTCGCCGTCGACCAGGTCCTGGTCGAGATCGAGACCGCGAAGTCGCTCGTCGAGCTGCCGTCGCCGTTCGCCGGGACCGTCACGGGGCTGCTCGTCTCCGAGGGTGACACCGTCGAGGTCGGCAAGCCGATCATCCGGGTCGACTCGGACGTGCAGGTCGCGTCGACGTCCGCCCAGCCGGGAGGCCCGTCCACCGTCGCCGACAGCGTCCCGGCCTCGCCGGACGTCGCCGTCACCCCGCCTGCCGCAGCGGCCGCTCCGGCTCCCGTCGCGCAGACGCCGCCGGCGCCCGTGCAGCAGACCCCGCCGGCACCGGCCGCCGCCCCGGCCGCACCCGCAGCGGCCGCACCGGCAGCTGCTGCTCCGCAGCAACCGCGGCACGCGGCTCCGTCGCAGCCGGTCGCTGACCACGCGACCGTCGTCGGCTCCGACGAGTCGTCCGGCGCCGTCCTGGTCGGGTACGGCTCCGCGACCACGTCCCCGTCCCGCCGGAAGCCGGGCGCCCGCCGGGCCGCAGCGCTCGCCGCCGAGGCGAGCCGTGCCTCCAGTGCGGACGCCGTCGCCGCGGCCGAGGCCGCCTCGGACCCGGGCGAGGACAGCATCTCGCAGGCCGTCGGCGAGCAGGGCTCCCGACCGCGCAAGGCCGTCGTGTCGGGCATCGTCCTGGCGAAGCCGCCGATCCGGAAGCTCGCGAAGGACCTGGACGTCGACCTGACCGAGGTCGTGCCGACGGGTCTCGCCGGCGAGGTCACGCGCGACGACGTCATCCGGCACGCGAAGCAGGCCGGCGTCTTCCGCAACATCGAGACGCCCGAGTGGGGCGACGTCCGCCGCGAGACCATCCCGGTCAAGGGCGTGCGGAAGGCCATCGCGAAGGCGATGACCACGTCGAAGTTCACGGCGCCGCACGTGTCCCTGTTCGTCGACGTCGACGCGACCCGCACCATGGAGTTCGTCAAGCGCCTGAAGTCCTCGCCGACGTTCGCCGGTGTCAAGGTCTCGCCGCTGCTCGTCTTCGCCAAGGCGGTCATCTGGGCCGTCCGTCGGAACCGGTCGGTGAACTCGACCTGGACCGACCAGGAGATCATCGTCCACCACTTCGTGAACCTCGGCATCGCCGCGGCGACCCCGCGTGGGCTCATCGTGCCGAACATCAAGGACGCGCAGGACATGTCCCTGTTCGAGCTCGCGAAGGCGCTCGAGGACCTGACGCTCACCGCCCGCGACGGCAAGACCACGCCGCAGCAGATGGCCGACGGCACCGTGACGATCACGAACATCGGTGTCTTCGGCATGGACACCGGCACCCCGATCCTCAACCCGGGCGAGGTCGCCATCGTCGCGATGGGCACGATCAAGCCGAAGCCGTGGGTCGTCGACGGCGAGGTCCGCTCGCGCATGGTGACCACGATCGGTGCCTCGTTCGACCACCGGGTCGTCGACGGCGATGTGGCCTCGCGCTTCGTGCACGACATCGCCTCGGTGCTCGAGGAGCCGGCGCTGCTGCTCGACTGACGCCTGGGTCCCGGCGGTGCTGTGGGGTTCCGCAGCGCCGGGCCGGCGTCACTCAGGCGCGCGAGCGCAGCTCGTCGATGCGCCCTGCGACCGCAGCGCGGAAGGCGGAGACCGCGACGACGGCGTCGAGTGCGTGGCTCTCCGGAGGCTCCGCGCTGCCCGCGGCCGTGGAGAGTTCCGAGTACGCACGCGCGCCGGTCGCATCCGCGCTCGTGAAGAGGTCACAGACGGCGACGACCGCGTCGGCCCGGTCGCGCTCGGAGACCGGCTCGAGGACGGTGAGCACGGCGTCGGCGGCACGGGGTCTCCCGGAGCGGAGATCGGCCACGAGGACCCAGGCGAAGTCGTAGAGATCCTTGTCCGCGCGACGCCAGTAGGCGCTCGCGCCCTTCGCGGCGACGTACCCGCCGAGTCCGGTGATGGGCGCCTGTTCCCCGTTGATCTGCGTCGCGTGGACGTCGTGGAGCGCCGGCCCCGGTCCCCGGAGGTTCTTGGCGCCGAGCACCGAGCAGCCCGGCAGCGCGATCTCCTGGTCGATGTTGTCCGGGACGTCCACCAGGAACTCGACCAGGACGGGGAAGCCCCCGACGTCGAGCAGCCACCGCCAACCGGTGTTCGGGGTGGCCGTGACGAACCCGGCGGCCAGGAGTGCGTGCTCCAGCCACGCGAAGTCGAGGTCGTCCCGGTCGTACACGAGGCCGATGTCGATCAGGACGTCGACGTCGTTCGTGCCTTGGTGGGGCTCGTCCGACTCCACGAGGTGCTCCGGCACGAGGCCCCCGATGAGCAGCAGATCGCGTCGGCGGTCGCCCACCGCGCGCAGCAACGACGCGTACGCCGTCTCGGCGAGCGCTCGGGCACCCCGGCTCCGCGTCGATGGGTCCGAGCTCACGAGACCACCTGGAGCATCGTGGCGCGGAAGGACTCTGCTGCCTCACGCTCGCGGTCCGTGCCCGCGGCGAGGTCAGCGTAGACACGAGCGGGCGCGGCGACTCGGCGACCATCGACGATGCTGGCGGTCCTCTCGATGACGGGCGTGGTCGGTGCGAGTCTGATCCGCGGCACGGAAGCGGGGATCAGTCGGGCGCGTCGGGTCGCTTCGTCGATCCCGCGCCAGGCGTCCGGACTCGCGACGTAGGCGGTCACGACCCATCCGCCGGTCAGCGTGGGGCGGGACAGCTCGCTCGCTGCGGCTCCGGTCAGGACGAGCTCATCGCCGAACGCCTCGACGAGTTGCTCCACGATGCGAGCGGGGTCCCGGTGGACCGAGTGGAAGCCGTCGAAGCGTCGGCGTTGCTCACCCGTCCACCGTGACCAGGAGTCGAACATCGCCGGCCCGTTCGCGACGACCCGGCTCCGGGGTCGAAGGCCCGGTGCCGTCCACTGCTGCGCATCGAGGAGCGCGTAGGTGCCGGCGACGGTCCCGAGGGATCGACCGCTCATACGGGCAACCGTCTCGACATCCGGTACGTCGCTCGCTCCCGCCGTGGCGGGGTCCTGCTTCGTCAGGACGGCGAGCAGCGCTTCCGTGACGTCAGCCCGGGCAGGGCTCCATGTCAGCGGACGATCAGCAGGGCGGGACGGCGAAGCGCCGTCCCGGTCGACCCACACGGTACCGAGACGGAGCTCCGCGGATCCGTCGCGCCCGACCCACGACGCGCCCTCGGAGCGGAGCAGCTGTCGTGCTCCTGGTGACACGGTGTGGGCAGCGATCACGATGAGGTCGCCGTGCTCTCGTGCTGCGCGCACTTCCGGGTCGATCAGTGCTCGTTGCACGTCCCTCGGGTAGCCGTAGCCGGCCCAGGAGACGACGAGGCGGCGACGGGATCCGTCGGGCAGTGTTGCCGTCCAGCTCCCGTCGCGTCTCGGTGAGAGGACGACCGAGCCGTTCGGGAGCGCTTCCGCCAGTGCGGTGATCGCGAACTCTTCAGTGTTCGGCACGTTTTCACTGTACAGTGAAAACGTCCTTCATGCTGAAAAATCGGTGATTGTGTACTCGTTGGGCGGCCCCGGGCTGCGCGAAGCCGCAGTCCGGGGCCGGATCGCGCGGACGTCGCGTGGTGTCCACCCACTTGTCGGGGGTCGGGGTGATGATCGGACCATGGCCCACCAGCTCCTGACCCCACAGCAGGAGATCCGGACGGATCGCCTGGTGCTGACACCGCTCACGCCCGCCGACATCGACGACGTGCACGCGGTGTTCTCCGACGCGCGGACCTGGGGACACCTGCCCTCCGGGCGGCACACCGACCGTGCGACGACGGTCGACCTCGTGCAGCGCAAGATCGGCGGTCGGGCCCGGTACGGCCTCGGTTCGTGGACGGTCCGCACGACGGACGGAGCGTTCGTCGGGGTCGGCGGCGTCGACATGACGACGGCGGGGGTCTGGAACCTCGGCTACCGGTTGGCTCCCGCGGCCTGGGGGAACGGGTACGCCGGCGAGCTCGCGCGCGCAGCCGTGGCCGAAGCGCACCGCGCAGCTCCCTGCGCGCCGGTGACCGGCCGGGTGCTGACGAACAACCCGGCGTCGGCCGCTGTGCTGCGGAAGGTGGGGCTGTCGCTCGTCTGGCAGGGGTCGGCGTCGGTCGCTGCTCCGGACGGCGTGCTCGGTCAGGTGTGGACCGACCGCGAACTCACCGACGACCAGTTCGCCTGGCTCGTCCGCAACGCCTGAGGGGCGGACGGCGCCGAGGAGCGGGCCTGCTCAGGGTCCGCCTCGATGGTCCCGAGCATCCCGGAGGGCGATCACGCGTGCCGCGCGCCGTGTGACCGACGGCGCGTGCGTCGCGATGAGGACCGCGGCGCCCGCGGCCGCGAACGACTCGAGCCGGTCGAGCACCAACGCAGCGTTGTCGGCATCGAGCGCGCTGGTCGGCTCGTCGGCGAGGATGACGGACGGCTGCTTGACGAGGAGCCTCGCGAGCGCGACGCGCTGTTGCTCGCCGCCGCTCAGCTCGTGGGTGCGGGCGGACGAGCGTCCGCCGAGTCCGACCTGTTCGAGCGCCGCGCCGGTGGAGAGGCCTCGACGACGGCCGCGTCCGGTCGGTCGGGCGAGGTCGACGTTCGCCCCCACGGTTGCATCGTGGACCAGCCCGAAGTCCTGGAACAGGTAGCCGATGTGGTCCCGGCGGAGCAGGCGCGCGCGGCGTGCGCTCCGTCCCGCGTCCACACCGCCGATGCGGATCGTCCCGGAGTCGACCCGGTCGATGTGGCCGACGCAGTCGAGCAGCGTCGACTTGCCGCAGCCGCTGGGCCCCGTGAGCGCCACGACCTCGCCGGCGTCGACCGAGAAGGTGAGGTCCTCCCAGAGCGTGCGACCGCCCCGCTGCTTGCTGACGGTCAGGACGTCGATCATCGTGCTTCGTCTCCTCGGGACCTGTCGGTGCCCCGGGCCGTGCCCAGGACGATCACGGTGCTCACGATCGACACCACCACCGCGGCCGCGATCGCGAGCAGCGCTGCCGGAGTGGCCGTCTGCGTCAGCGGGTCCAGCGTCGAGACCCGCCACGATGCATCCGGCCTGAGCCGGGACCACGCCGCACCCGCCGCGACAGCTGCGACGGCGACGGACACCACCTCGACGGCGAGCAGGTCGGCGTCGGCCCGTACCGGGTGGACACCTGCGACGGTCTTCGCGAACCTGGCCCGGCCGTGCCGGCGACGGTGTGCCGACGTCGCGAGCACAGCGAGCGCGACCGACACCACGGCACCGCTCACGACCGCAGCGGACTGGGCGACGACCGTCCGCCGGGCACCGCGTGCGGTCTCCGCTGCCGCCTGTCCGACGTCCACCACGGCACTGATCTCCGAGCCGACCCCGGCAGCGTGGATCGCCCGCTCCGCGCGCGCACGGTCGCGGAACGCGACGTCGCCGGTCGACAGCCACGAGCCGAGCTGGTCCGCCGAGAACATCGTGGCCGGCGTCGGGACGACCACCAGGACGGCGTCGTCGACCCATCCCCGGACCCGGCCGCCGTCCGGGTACGTCCAGAGCTCCGGCGTGCCGAGCCGCCCGACGGTGACGTCCCGGGTGGCCGCAGCGGGCGCGTCGCGGAAGTCCCAGTCGGTGAGCGACCTGACGAGCGCGTCCGGGTCGAGCCTGCTGCGCTCGGGGAGCCAGACGGTCGGCGTCGCACCGGCACGGATGCGGGTGCCGTCCGCCGCGCGGACGTCCTGGAGTCGGAGGTACTCGGCGTCGACGAAGAGCGCGGACACCCCCGCGCCGCCCTCGCCGGTCGAGACCTCCCTGAGCGCGGTGAGCAGTGCGTCGTGGTCCTGCAGTGCGCCACCGGCGAACCGGCCGAGCCGGTCCCAGTACGCCTGTGACTCGATCGGTCGGGGGTCCGGCGTGATCCACAGCTGCACGACCGTCCCTGCCGCCCGGAGGTCCCGATCGGTGCCGGACGTCCGCGCCACGACCTCGGCGCCGACGAGACCGCTCACCGCGGCGACGAGCAGCAGTGTCGCCGCCAGCCGTGCGATGCGCGCGAGCCCGACGATCCCACCCGGTGGCCGCGAGCCACGCAGCGAGTCGACCAGGGGGCGTCGGCAGGCGAGGAGGACGCCCGTCGCGTGCGCGAGCAGCACCGGCGTGAGCAGCGCGGCGCAGAGCAGCGCGGACGCGGCGACGAGTGCCGGCCACTGCGCTGCGCGGTTGACGATCCAGACGCCGACGCCGGCGAGTGGCGCGCCGACGAGCAGGACCGCCGCGCTCGTCCCCAGCGCACTCAGCTCCTGCCGCAGGATCCGCACGGCACTCTGCCCGTGCAGTCGGCGGACCGCGCAGCGCCGCGGCGAGCCGACCGTCGCCACCAGGCACGCGGTGGCCGATCCGAGCACCAGGATGCCGACCAGACCGAGGGTGCCGTCTACCGTCTCGCCGATGCCGAGTCGAGTCAGGGCCCGGATCGACTCGGTCGTCGCTCCGTAGCCGACCGAGTCGAAGGCGCGGACCAGGTCGTGGCGGGCGGCATCGTCGCCGAACAGCTCGTACGTGCCGGTCGGGTCGACGCGGTCGAGGTCGGCCATCGGTCGGACCCGGGTCGAGACCGCACTGGAGAAGTCCGGGTAGCCGTCACGGAGCCACTGCTCACCGAGCGTCCCCGGAGCGTCGGTCACGAGCGCTGTCCGGCGTCCGTCCGGGTCCGCGCGGTCGGCGACCATCCGGACGACGGTCGCGTGGTGTTCCTCGGCGACGCGGGTGATCGCTCCGGCGATGATCCGGTTCGACCGCGCCGCGCCGCCGAGGGAGACGGTGACCGAGGACGTCGCCCCGACCACGCTGGTCTCGTCCGCCACGGTGAGTCCGACGAAGGCGAGGACGAACGCGAGGACGGGCGGAATGGCGTAGGCGAGTACCAGTGCACGGGGTCGCATGCGGTTCTCAGGACCGTCGACGGTCAGCAGTTGTGGTAGTAGGCCTGGTTCCCGCTGAACTTCTTCGGGGTGATCGCGTAGGCGTACCGACCGCCGGGGACACCCGTGACCTGCCTCGACTTCTTCCCGACCGCGGTCGCGCCGTGGCAGCGCTTCTCGCGGAAGTAGTTCGACCAGACGTCACTGCTGCCGACGCCCCACTGCCAGAAGCTCCCGCCCCCGCCGTCACTCCGCTGCAGGACCGAGGAGCGACGCTCTCCGGACGTTCCGGCACCGGAGTCGGGGATGACGATCCCGCCCGCTTCCGAGCCCTGCCCGAGCACCTCGGTCGGGCTCGCGACCGCCACCGTCGCGGTCCCGCCGACGACCAGCCCGATCGTCAGCGTGAGTCCGATCAGGACCTGCTTCCCCTTGTGTTCCATGTCGTCACCCTTCCGTTCGTCTGATGTGTCCGATCAGCGTGACGGAGCGCTTCGGGTGATGTCAAACATCGAATGTACGATATTCAGATCTGCGATCGAGGTTCCGCCGCGGACAACGCGTCCGCGAACGGCCCGACGTACGTCCGGAACGACCACTGCACGGTGTTCCAGTCGTGACCGCTGCCCGGCGCTGATCCGACCTCGACCCGGGCCCCTGCCTCCCGCGCGGCCGCACCGAGCTCCCGTGCGTTCTCGCTGAACTCCCGGTCGGACGACCCGGCGGTCAGCCAGAGGGCGTGGCCGTCCAGCCCGTGCTCCCGCATCTGTGCGATCGGTGCCGCCGCCTGCCAGGCCGCCACGGATCCGCCGAACGCCTGGTCGGCGCTGTGCTGCGGGCCCTGGTCGATCGGCTGGAGCTCGCTCGACACCGCCAGCGCCGCACCGAAGGCGGACGGGTGCCCGGTGAGGAACTGCATCGTGCACGTGCCGCCCTGCGAGAACCCGGTCAGCCCCCAGGCCTTCCGGTCGGTCGTCGCGGGCAGGTTCGCGTGGATCCAGGTCGGCACGTCCTGCGTCACGTAGGTCGCGACGTTCCCGAGCCGGGAGTCGACGCACATCGTGTTCCTCCCCGGCGCGGAGAGCTGGTCGACGCTCACGACGATGGGCGCCCGACCGTCGTGCGCGCGGGCGTAGGCGTCCAGGGACTCCGCCAGACGACCGGCGGTGAACAGGTCCCCGGGCGCACCCGGCTGCCCCGAGAAGGCGATGACGACGGGCAGTGGTCGCGGGTCCCGCACCAGGGCCGCCGGCGGCAGCCAGACGACGGCCGGCCGCGCGTCGAAGTGCGAGCGCGTGCCGGGGATGGTCGCGGTCCGGACGATCCCGGCGGTGGGCATCGTGTCGAGGGGAGCGGCGTCACGGTCGTAGGCGGGCCACGGGTCGCTCTGCACGACGGTGCCGAGCGTCGGGTACTTGGCGAACTCGACGTTGATGCCGAGCGCGGGCACGACGAGCGCCGCCGGCACCAGGACGATCGCGAGCGCGCGACGCCATCCGCCGCCCTGCACCAGACCGGTGACCGCGAGGGCGAGTGCCGCGCCGGCGAAGGCGCTCCACATCTGCGTGATCGGGCTCAGCGCGACGCCGAACAGGTCGACGACCTGCGTGGTGAACCAGCAGGCGGCGAGCACGACGAGCGCGGCAGCGGCAGCGATGCCGGCGCGGAGGGCCGCTCGGCGCCAGGCCTGCCGCGACCGCCACTGCCGCACGGCGGGCAGCAGGACGGCGGTCGCGAGCACGGCGAACGCCAGGTCGGCCGGCACGAGCTTGTTCGGTGCCTGCAGCTGCGTCGCGAGCAGCCACTCGACGGGGCTCACGAGCGGGCGGCCGGCTGCTCAGCCGCCGGGGCGACGTGCGCCTGGCGGAGCGCCCACAGGTGCTTGGGACGGAGCCCGGGCACGTACGCGCTGGTGAGCGCTCGCGCCACCCGGGGCGCCTGCAGCGCGCTCGGGACGACGAGCCAGAGCGGCTCGTGGCGCGCGCCGAACTTCTCCTTGAAGCGCTGCAGCGACCGGAAGCCGTAGACGGGCTCGAGCGCTCGGGCGAGGAGCGCCGACCCGCGGGCCACCCAGGACCCGGCGTCGGCGTGCGGTGCGAGCGGCGTGCCGGAGAGGCTGATCGTGGTGAGGCCGGCCTCGCGGGCGCGCAGGGCGGTCCGGGCGATCAGGAACTCCATCACCCCGGGCATCCCGTCCTCGCCGCGTCGCATGACGTCGAGCGTGTACCCGGTCAGGGCACCGTGCTCGTACACGGGCAGCCAGCTCGTCACCGCGGTCACCCGACCCTCGGCGGTCACGGCGAGCAGCAGTCGGACGTCCGGGTCCTCGAGCTCGCGGAACCCACCGAGCGTGAAGCCCATCTCCGGCAGCCGACGGTCGGCTGCCCAGCGGGTGCAGATCGCCTCGACCTGCGCGCGCTGGTCGGCGTCGAGGGCGGCGAGCGTGGTCCACTCGTCGCGGAGCCCTTCGCGGTCGGCACGGTTGGACGCGGTGCGCAGGTCCTGGCGCTTCTTGCCGCGCAGGTCGAACGTCGTCACGTCGAGCACGGACTCCACGCCCACGGGGAAGGACGCCCACCCCTCGGCCGCGAGGATCGCCCGCACCGGCTCGTGCACGCTCGTGAACGCGGGGGTCCAGCCGTTCCGCTCGCAGGCGCGGGCGAACGCGGCGACCACCTCGGCCCGGTCCGCAGCGGCGCACGCCGGGTCCGACACGGTCAGGGCGACGTCGCCGTGCACGCGGTAGGCGACGGCACCGAGTCCGTCCGGGTGCGTCCAGGTCGCGTTGCCCCGCCAGGTGCCCATGTGCCCGAGCGTGCCCGCGTCCCCCTCGCGGAGCATGCCGAGGTAGTCCTCGCCGCAGGTCGGCGTCGCACGGAAGCGAGCGCGCACCAGCTGGCCGCGGAGCACCACGATCGCCAGGAGCACGGCGGCGGGGACGGCCCAGGCCCCGAGCAGCGTGACCTGCCACTCGACCTCGTCGGTCGTCAGGCCCTGCCACTGCACGAAGCCGTCCTGCAGCGGCTCGATGAGGAACACGTCGGCGAGCACGGCGGACAGCGTCACCAGCAGGCCCGCCGCCAGGACGAGCCCGGTGCGACGGCCGCGCTGGACGAGCCAGGCGGCCCCGACCAGGAGCACCCCGACGAGCACGGTCGCCCGGTCGCTCATGGCATCGGCGAACGGCGACAGGACGCCGTCCGGCTCCGGCACGACGAGCGTCACCAGGGTGCCCGCGCCGAGGGCGACGAGCGTCGCGACGACGACCGAGCGCGGGTGGGTGACGACGGTCCGGTCGGTGCGCGGCGCGGTCGGTGCCGGCCGGGAGGCGCGGCGCACCACGAGCGCTCCGGCGGCGGTCCCGAACAGGGTCGCCAGGGCACGCGCGGTGTCGGAGCCGTGGCCGGCGAACAGCACCAGGGTGAGCACGACCGTCCACAGGACGGCCCGGACACGACGTCGGCGGGCCGGCGGCATCGTGGCGGAGGCCGCGGCGAGCAGGGCGGTCGCGACGGCGGACGGGGCGAACAGCGGCTCACCCGCGGCGGCCTCCGCGTGGGCCTCGCCCATCGCCGACCCGACCGTCACCGCCAGGAAGGTGACGCCGACGGCCGCGAGCGGGGCGCCCACGCCGACCAGGACGGTGCGCAGCGACCCGAGCGTGCGTTCCGCGAGCACCGTGACGGCCACGACGACCGCGAGGGCTGCCCAGGCGACCGGCGGGTGGTGCGGGAAGTCCGGCTCGGCGTGCGCGACGCGTGCCGTGACGGCGAGCAGGACGGAGGCGACGCCGACGCCCACGGAGACGGGGTGTCGACGGATGCTGACGACGAGCGCTGACTGGACCACGCTGCCATCACAGCCGACCCTGCCGGGTCGGTGCATCGGGCGGTGGCGTGAACACGGGTGGCCGATCGGCCACCGACCGTCCCTCGGAGGGCTGGTCACCCGTCGTCCGCCGCTCGCTCGCCCGGCCGTCAGGGGGTGGGGACGCTCGGTCGGTGCTCGACGGGCAGGCGCAGGTGCAGCGCGAACCCGTCGCCGGGCTGCGGTCCCGAGTCGAGGCGGCCGCCGAGGAGCGACGCGCGTTCGCCGAGCCCGATGAGCCCCAGGCCGGACCCGGGCAGTTCGAGCCGGTCGGCACGTGCGGGCCCGTTCACGAGGTCGACGAGCACCTGGTCGCCGTGCAGCCGACCGCTGATCCGGACCACGGCGCCGGGGGCGTGCTTCCGGACGTTCGTCAGGCCCTCCTGCACGAAGCGGTAGACCGCGCGCTGCACGGGCAGGGGCAGGGTCTCGGGCAGGTCGACGGCCGCGTCGGTCTCGAGCCCGCTCGCGGCGACGAGCCGGGGCAGGTCGGCGAGCACGGGCTGCGGGGCGATCTCCCGGTCGGTGCCGCCGGACGCCCGGAGCACCTGGACCATCTCGCGCAGCTCCTGCAGGGTCACGACGCACAGCTGCCGGATCGTCCGCGCGAACGCCCGCTCCTGCTCGTCGCGCCCGGCCATCTGCACGCCGCCGGCCTGCACCGCGATGAGGGTCACCTGGTGCGAGACGACGTCGTGCATCTCGCGCGCGAGCAGGGCGCGTTCGCGGGAGAGGGCGACCTCGGCGGCGCGACGCCGTTCCTCGGCACGGGAGGCCCCGAGCTCGGCGATGCGGTCGACCAGGTCCGCGCGGGTCCGCACGAGCAGGCCGATCGAGAGCGGGCCGAGCGCGAAGATGAGCGCGTACACGATCGACACCACGATCTCGTCGAGCTGCTGCGGCGGGCCGACGACGAAGCCGCTGAACCCGACGAACTGCACGACGGCGGCGAGCAGCATGAGCCACCGGCGGTCCGTCCGCTCACCGAGCGTGAAGAGGGCGATGCTCGCTGCGACGACACCGGAGCCGATGAAGAGCCCGGGCATCGTGAGCGCGAAGGCCAGGACGGGGAGCCGCCGACGGAGGACGAGTGCACCCGCCGCGACGAGCGACAGGGTGATCTCGGTCGTCGTGGCGCCCGCGATGTCGAGCACGGCGTCGACGACGGCGGCCGCGAGGAAGAGCGCGTCGACCAGCCACCACGGGGCCGGGTGGGCACGCGCACGACGGAGGCCGACGTCGACGAGTGCGTCGAGCCTCCCGTCCGTCCGCGCCAGCAGCCGTCGGACGCGACCGGACGGAGCGGGCTCAGCCATCGAGCAGCCCGGCCTCCGCCGCGCGCAGCGCGAGCTGGACACGCGTGGTGACGCCGAACGCGGCGAGGAGGGCGCGGACGTCCTCCTTCACGGTGCCCGTGCTGACACCGATGCGCTGGCCGATCTCGGGGTTGCTGGCACCCTCGGCGACGAGCCGCACCACGGCGTGCTCGCGGTCGGAGAGCTCCGGCGCCGGCGTCGACGGCCGGTGCGCGAACAGGCGGGTGCGGTCCACGCCCGGTGCCAGGACGATGCCGCCGCGGGCGAGCGCCCGGACGTACTCGGCGAGCGACTCCGGGTCGGTGTCCTTGAGCAGGAACCCGGCGGCGCCGGACTCCATCGCCCGGGTGACCACCTGCGTGTCGGTGTCGAACGTGGTGAGCATCGCCACGGCGGGCGGCTCGGGCAGCTGCCGGAGTGCAGCGAGCACCTCGAGCCCGTTCACCCGGGGCATGCGCACGTCGAGCAGGACCACGTCGGGGGCGTGCCGGCGCACGGTCTCGACCGCGTCGACGTCACCGCTCGTGGCGACGACGTCGATGTCCGCCGCTGCGCCGAGGATGAGTTCGAAGCCGTACCGGACGAGCGTCTCGTCGTCCACGATCACCACCGAGGTCACGGGCGTCATCTTGTCACGGCGTTGGCTTCTCGCATCCTGATCGCTACTGTGAGGACAACTGGTCATGTCCGCACAGGACCAGCTGGGCGAGGACCGCCCGGAGTCGACGAGCACCGGAGCACGAGGACCGCATGACGAGCCGCATCACCGAGGGGGCCGAGCCGAAGCACCAGCAGCTGCGGCGGATCCTGCTCGACCTCGCGACCGCCCGACTCGCGCCCGGCGCGGCGATCCCCTCGGAGCGGCAGCTCATCGCCGAGTACGGGGTGTCCCGGATCACGGTGCGCGAGGCCCTCGGACAGCTCGTCAACGAGGGCTACCTGGAGCGCGTGCGCGGCAAGGGCACCTTCGTGGCGCACCGTCCCGTGCAGTCGACACTGCACCTGGCGTCCTTCACCGAGGAGATGCGTGCGCTCGGCCACGTCCCGACGACCGTCGTGCTGGTGCGCGAGGAGCGGGTCCCGCCGGCCGACACCGCGGCCGCGCTGCGCCTCGACGAGGGCGACACGGCCCACCACCTGAAGCGCCTGCGGATGGCGGACGGCGCACCGGTGTCCGTCGACGACGCCTGGCTCTCGGCGACGGCGTACCCGGGCCTGCTCGACCAGGACCTGTCCGGGTCGGTGTACTCGCTCGCGGCGGACACGTACGGCGTGCCGATCGATCGGGCGCAGCAGACGGTGGCGGCGAAGCCCGCGGCCGACGACGTCGCGACGCTGCTCGGGACCAGGACCGGGGCACCCCTGCTCGAGTTCGACCGGG
The DNA here is from genome assembly GCF_000772085.1 of Curtobacterium sp. MR_MD2014. NCBI lineage: Bacteria > Bacillati > Actinomycetota > Actinomycetes > Micrococcales > Microbacteriaceae > Curtobacterium > Curtobacterium sp. MR_MD2014. The sequence continues at coordinate 359,891 of NZ_CP009755.1, forward strand.
TGTCGTACTCGGGGGACCGGCCCGTCGAGCACGCCCGGTCCTGGTACCGGTCCGACCGCTACCGGGTGCAGATGGAGGTCACCGCCCGACGGCCGGGGGCGTAGCGCGCGCTGCCACGCCCCCGCCCCCGCGGCCGAGTCTCGGCTCCGCGGACAGGTTTGCGTTCGTGCGCCCGCGAAGACGTCCGCTGGGCCGAGACTCGGCGGGGTTCCCCCGCGGTCAGACGGTGTAGAGCGTGGCGCCCTCGGGCACCGTGGTGCCGACCGAGCGCTGCTCGACCGAGTCCGGCGCACTGCCGAGCACCACGACCGGGCAGACCGGGGAGTAGCCGGCGGCCTCGATCACGCTCGGGGTGAACCGCACGACCGGGTCCCCGGCGTGCACGGTGTCACCCTCGGCCGCGAGCAGCTCGAAGCCCTCGCCCCGCAGCTTCACGGTGTCGATGCCGACGTGCACCAGGACGTCCGTCCCGGCGGAGCCCTGCAGGGCGAAGGCGTGCGGGTGGAGCTTGACGATCGTGCCGTCCACCGGGGCGACCGCGGTCACCGGACCCGCGACACCCGTCGGGTCGACGGCGACCCCCGCACCGACCAGTTGCCCGGCGAACACCGGGTCGGGCACGTCGGCGAGTGCGACGACCGGGCCCGCGAACGGGGTCCGGACCGCGGTCACAGTTCGTCCTGGATGTCCTGCGCGAGGTTGTCCGCGATCGGACCGACGATGACCTGCCACCCGGTGCCGCCGCCGACGACGGCCTGCGCGCCCGCTGCCTGCAGGGCGGCCTTGTCCACGAGGTCGCCGTCCTCGACCTCGACGCGGAGGCGCGTGATGCAGCCCTCGACCTCGTCGATGTTGTCCGCGCCACCCAGTGCGGCGATGATGTCGGCTGCCTTGATGTCGGCCATCGTTTCCTCCTCGTTGCGGATTCCGTGCCGGGTTGACACGCATCTGGTCACCGGTTCAGACTACGGAACTGGTCATGACCGGACAGGACCGGACCCGGCGGTACCGCCGAGGCTACCCGGGGTCCTCGCATGACTCAACTCACCCCTGCGCCCAGCTCCACCCGATGACGAGAGGAACGCCGATGAGCACCGCTGCTGCAACGGACGTGCCGGACAAGAAGACCCCGAAGAAGCAGTCCAGGCTGTTCGCGAACGCCCAGCGCCTCGGTCGGAGCCTGCTCCTGCCGATCGCGGTCATGCCGGCCGCGGGCATCCTGCTCCGCCTGGGGCAGTCCGACATGCTCGGCGCCATCCCCGGCTTCGAGCAGGGAGCCTCGATCGTCGCTGCGGCCGGCAACGGCGTCTTCACCTGGCTGCCGCTGCTCTTCGCGGTGGGCATCGCCATCGGCTGGGCGAAGAAGTCGGACGGGACCACGGCGCTCGCCGCGGTCGTCGGCTACATGGTCATGTACGAGGTCTGGAAGGCCATGTCGCCGATCGTCCTCGCGGGGGTGGAGGATGCGAACGGCGAGCAGGCCACCATCAACTTCGGTGTCCTCGGCGGCATCGTGATGGGACTCGTCGCGGCCGTGCTCTGGCAGCGGTTCCACCGCACGAAGATGCCGGACTTCCTCGGCTTCTTCTCCGGTCGCCGTCTCGTCCCGATCCTGACGGCCGTCGCCGGTCTCGTCATCGCGGTGCTCATGTCGTTCGTGTACCGCTACTTCGACATCGCGCTGACCGCAGCGGGCCAGGCCGTCGCGGACAACGCGGTCATCGGTGGTGGCGTCTTCGGCTTCGTCAACCGCATGCTCATCCCGATCGGCCTGCACCAGCTGCTCAACTTCTTCCCGTGGTTCCAGCTCGGCAGCTTCACGGCGGACGGCGTGACCTACCACGGCGACATCGCGCGGTTCCTGGCCGGCGACCCGACCGCGGGCATCTTCCAGACCGGCTTCTTCCCGATCATGATGTTCGCGCTGCCCGCCGGTGCGCTCGCGATCTGGCGGAACGCCAAGCCGCAGAACCGCAAGGTCGTCGGCGGCATCATGATCTCGGCCGCGCTCACGTCGTTCGTGACGGGCATCACCGAGCCGCTCGAGTACTCGTTCATGTTCGTGGCGTTCCCGCTCTACGTCATCCACGCGGTCCTCACCGGGACCTCCCTGGCGCTGGTCAACGCGCTCGGGATCCGGGACGGGTTCTCGTTCTCGGCCGGAGCGATCGACTACGTGCTGAACTTCGGCAAGGCCGACGGGGCGATCTGGCTCATCCCGATCGGTCTGGCGTACGCGGTCGTCTACTACTTCCTGTTCTCGTTCGTGATCAAGAAGTGGAACCTGCGGACACCGGGCCGCGAGGACGACACGATCGCCGAGAACACGATCGACGCGGCCACCAAGCCCTGATCGCTCGCTGATCCTGCTCCGGACGGGAGGCGCGGTACCGGCTGGCACCGCGCCTTCCGTCCGTCGGGCGGCTGATTTTGACAACCGTTATCAGCAAGCCGTACGCTCGCACCATGCAGAACCGCCGCCTCCTCGCCCTGCCGCTCGTCGCCGGCGCCGCAGCCCTCGCGCTGAGCGGCTGCGCCACGTCCTCCGCCTCCGGTGACGCCTCGGGTGACGGCACCGTCCGGATCGTCGCCTCGACGAACGTCTACGGCTCGATCGCGCAGGAGATCGGCGGCGACGACGTCGAGGTCACGAGCATCCTCGACGACCCGTCGCAGGACCCGCACTCGTTCGAGTCGAGCGCGAAGACGCAGCTCGCCGTGTCGAAGGCCGACCTGCTCATCGAGAACGGCGGCGGGTACGACGACTTCATGACCACCCTGGCGAAGGCCTCGAACACGACGGCCGACACGATCAACGTCGTGGAGCTCTCCGGGCTCGACCAGGGCGGCGACGCGGAGTTCAACGAGCACGTGTTCTACGACTACCCGACGATGGTGAAGCTCGTGGCCGACCTCGAACAGCGTCTGACGAAGCTCGACTCCGCGCACGCCGACACCTTCGAGCGCAACGCGAAGACCCTCACCACGAAGCTCGACGACCTCGAGTCGCAGACCGCAGCGGCCAAGGAGAAGGTCGACGGTGAGGAGGTGTCGTACACCGAGCCCGTCCCCGGGTACCTCTTCGACGCGATGGGGCTCGACAACGTGACGCCCGAGGCCTTCGCCGAGGCCATCGAGGAGGGCGACGACGTCCCGCCGGCTGCGCTCAACGACACCCTCAAGCTGTTCACCGGCAAGCAGGTGCGGCTCCTCGCCGTGAACGAGCAGACCTCCAGCCCCGAGACCGAGCAGGTCCAGAAGGCCGCCGAGCAGGCGGACATCCCGGTCGTCGGTGTCACGGAGACGCTCCCGAAGGGGGAGGATTACGTCTCGTGGCAGCAGGCGAACATCGACGAGATCACGGGGGCGCTCGCGAAGTGACCGCGGTCCAGACCCCCTCGCGAACCGCTGCGGCCCCCGGCCGTGGCGGTTCCGCCGTGCTCGCCCTCCGTGACGCGGCGCTCTCGTACGGGTCGCGGACCCTCTGGTCGCACCTCGACCTCGACCTGGCGCCGGGCGAGTTCGTCGCCGTGCTCGGACCGAACGGCGCCGGCAAGACCTCGCTCCTGCGCACCGTGCTCGGCCAGCAGCGCCTGACGGGCGGGACGATGTCGTTCCTCGGGCAGCCCGTCCGTCGCGGGCACCGGAGGATCGGGTACATCCCGCAGCAGCGCCTCATGGAGTCCGGCACGCCCCTGCGCGCACGGGACATGATCGCCCAGGGGGTGACCGGCTCCCGGTGGGGTGTCCTGCCCGCCAGCCGGGCCGAGCGCGCTCGGGTCGACCGCATCCTCGACGAGGTCGGTGCGACCGCGTTCGCCGACGCCCCGGTGGCCGAGCTGTCCGGCGGTGAGCAGCAGCGCACCCGCGTCGGACAGGCCATCGCCGCGGACCCCGCACTGCTCCTCTGCGACGAGCCGCTCATCTCGCTCGACCTCCGCCACCAGCGGGGCGTCACCGAGCTCATCGACCGGCAGCGTCGGCAGCAGGACGCCGCCGTGCTCTTCGTCACCCACGACGTCAACCCGATCCTCGACGTCGTCGACCGGGTCCTCTACATCGCCGGCGGGCGCTTCCGCATCGGCGCCCCCGACGAGGTCCTGCGTGCCGACGTGCTGAGCGACCTCTACGGCACCCCGGTCGACGTCGTCCGCACCATGGGACGGATCGTCATCGTCGGCGCGAACGAGGCCCACGACCAGACCGGGGCGCACCACCACTGCGATGCCGACCCGCACACCACCACCCCGGACGAAGGACGCATCTGATGGACGTGCTGTCGACCGTCTTCTCGTTCCAGGACTACGGCGAGCTCCTGGTCCTCGTCCAGAACTCGATCTGGGCCGGCGCCGTGCTCGGCATCGTCGGCGGGCTCATCGGCCCGTTCGTCGTCGCGCGGAACATGCCGTTCGCGGTGCACGGCATCTCGGAACTGTCCTTCGCCGGGGCCAGCGCCGCCCTGCTGTTCGGCGTCAACGTGGTCACCGGGTCGCTCGTCGGCTCCGTCGTCGCGGCGCTGCTCATCGGGCTGCTCGGCTCGCGGGCCCGCGACCGCAACTCGATCATCGCCGTGCTCATGCCGTTCGGTCTCGGGCTCGGCATCCTCTGCCTCGCGCTGTACAAGGGCCGGGCGGCGAACAAGTTCGGGCTGCTGACCGGGCAGATCGTCTCGGTCGACAACCCGCAGCTGACCTCGCTGGTCGTCGTCTCCGCGATCGTCGTCGTGACGCTCCTGGTGATCTGGCGCCCGCTGATGTTCTCGTCGGTCGATCCCGACGTCGCGGCCGCTGCCGGGGTGCCCGTGCGGACCCTCGCGATCGTGTTCATGCTCGCGCTCGGGCTCGCGACCGCGGTGTCGGTGCAGATCGTCGGCGCGCTGCTGGTGCTCTCGCTGCTCGTCACCCCCGCTGCCGCCGCGCTCCGCCTGACCTCGCACCCGGTCGTCGTCCCGGTGCTCTCGACGGTGTTCGCGGTCGTGTCGGTCGTCGGTGGCATCCTGCTCGCACTCGGCGGCGGACTGCCGATCAGCCCCTACGTCACGACGATCTCGTTCGTGATCTGGGTCGTCTGCCGGATCGTCGGCAGCCGCAGGGACAGACGCGGACGCGACCGCATCGCGGACCGTGAGCAGACCGACGGAGGCGTGCCGCGCCTCCCGACCGGGACCGACGCGTCGACCGACGCGACCCGCAGGGAAGGAGTCACCGCGTGAACGCCGTGCAGAAGCCGAAGCGGAACACCTGGCAGCGGGAGGCCGTGCGCAGCGCGCTCTCCGGCACCGAGGGGTTCGTCAGTGCGCAGGCACTCCACCAGCACCTCCGGGACGGTGGTTCCACGATCGGGCTGGCGACCGTGTACCGGGCGCTCGCCGACCTGGCGACCGAGGGCGACGCCGACTCGCTGCAGCAGGACGGTGAGTCGCTGTACCGCGCGTGCACGACCGACGCGCACCACCACCACCTGATCTGCCGGAACTGCGGCCGCACGGTCGAGATCGAGGCGGACCCGGTCGAACGGTGGGCGCAGGAGGTCGCGGCGGCGAACGGCTTCACGAACGCCAGCCACGTCGTCGACATCTTCGGCGAGTGCGCGGTCTGCACCGCGGCGCGCACCGGCGAGTAGCCTGCCGCGCATGCACGTCATCCTGGTGCCCGGGTTCTGGCTCGACGCGAGCGCGTGGGACGAGGTGGCGCCCGTGCTGCAGGAGGCCGGACACTCCGTCCAGGCGATCACGCGGACGGGCGACACGCTCGACGAGCAGGTCGCCGGGATCGTGGCGGTCCTCGACGCCGTGGCCACGCCGGACGAGCCCGTCGCGCTCGCCGGGCACTCGGGTGCGGGTCCGATGGTGCTCATGGCCGCCGACCGACGACCGTCGCTCGTGGCGCACCTGCTCTACGTCGACACGTTCCCCGGGCCGGACGGCGCCGTCGTCAACGACGAACTGCCCGTGGTCGACGGGGTCGTACCGCTGCCGTCGTGGGACGTCTGGGAGCCCGCGACCGTGCGTGACGTGACGCCCGCGGTGCGGGAGGACCTCGAGCGCCGGGCGGTCCCGGAGCCCGCGGCCGTGGCGTCCGACCCCTTCCACTACACCGACCCCGCGCGGCACGCGATCCCGGCGACGGTGGTGTCGTGCGAGGTCCCGGCGACGGACCTCGCGGCGATGGTGGCGGAGCACCACGCGTGGACGACGGAGCTCGTCGCCGTCGAGGACCTGACGATCGTGGGGCTCGAGACCGGGCACTGGCCGATGGTCACGGCTCCGCGGGAGCTCGGCGCGCTGCTGGTGCAGGCGCTGGCGCCGCGGCCGACCGCGGGACCGTAGGCCGCGGGCGCGTCCGGGCGCGTCCGGGCCTCCTGGCCGTCCTCGTCGCACGACTTGCCGCGCGCATCCGTCCTGGTCGCACGACATGCCGTCTGCCGAGCCGCCCGACGGCACGTCCTGCAACCGGGAGTGCCGAGACAGGCCGGACCGGAACCGGCGTGACGGGGCCGAGCCGCGCCTCCAGGCCGGTACCGGTGCGACCCGGACGGGAGGCCCGGCTTGCGACACGCGCGGCCGTCCCGTAACGTTGACCCCTGGTCCGCCGCGTCCGCGTGGCAGACCCAGTTGTTCCAAGCCCTCCGACCGTCGCGTACGCCGCGGTCGCGCGGTGTCTGCGGGTCCTTCGACAGGGTCAGCGGGCCTGGGCGGCGCGCACAACCCCCTCGCTGCGGTCACCTCACGGTGACGAGCGCGTGCGTGCCAGGCAAGTGACCTTGGGAGCGGCCGTCCGGTCGCTCGGTACCTCAGGAGGAAACCATGGCAGCAGTGTGCCAGGTGACCGGAGCCACCCCCGGCTTCGGACACAACATCTCGCACTCGCACCGCCGGACGAAGCGTCGCTTCGACCCGAACGTGCAGAAGAAGACGTACTACGTGCCCTCGCTTCGTCGTAACGTCACGCTCACGCTCAGCGCTAAGGGCATCAAGGTGATCGACGCACGCGGCATCGAGTCCGTCGTCAAGGATCTCCTCGCCCGTGGGGAGAAGATCTGATGGCCAAGAAGGGTCAGGACGTCCGTCCGATCATCAAGCTCCGCTCCACCGCGGGGACCGGGTTCACCTACGTGACCAAGAAGAACCGTCGCAACAACCCGGACCGCCTCGTGCTCAAGAAGTACGACCCGGTGATCCGCAAGCACGTCGACTTCCGTGAGGAGCGCTAAGCATGGCGAAGAAGAGCAAGATCGCGAAGAACAACCAGCGCGCCGAGGTCATCGCGCGCTACGCCGAGCGTCGTCTCGAGCTGAAGAAGGCCCTCGTGGACCCGAACGGCACCGACGAGTCGCGTGAGGCCGCCCGCGTCGGCCTGCAGAAGCTCCCGCGCGACGCGTCGCCGGTCCGCTACCGCAACCGCGACGCCATCGACGGTCGCCCCCGTGGCCACCTCGGTGAGTACGGCATCAGCCGTGTCCGCTTCCGCGACATGGCCCACCGTGGCGAGCTGCCGGGCATCACGAAGAGCTCCTGGTAAGCACCAGCACCACCGAACGCCCCGTCCCTGCAGAGGGACGGGGCGTTCGTCGTCCGCGGCCCGAGCGGGGTACACGGTCGCCACATCCGTCACTCGGACCCCTCCAGACCCTCCACAACCCCGGAAATCCGGGCGAGTCGGTCGTCCGGACCCCGCTCGGCTGGTAGGTTCGCTGACGGTTCCGCCGGGCGTGCTCGTCCGCGGGGCCACCACGTCCAGGGCACCCCGCTCCGGGCGGGCGGGCGTCCCGGACGTCCCACCGACACTGCAAGAAGTCCGAGGAGGACATCCATGGCTGACAAGTCACTGAACCGCACCGAGCTCGTCGCTGCCGTCGCGCAGGAGTCCGGCCAGAGCCAGGCCACCGTCAACGGCGTCGTCGACGCGCTGTTCAGCGTCGTCTCGTCGTCGGTCGCCGACGGCACCAAGGTCACGATCCCGGGCTGGATCGCCTTCGAGAAGACCCACCGCGCCGCGCGCACCGGCCGCAACCCGCAGACGGGTGACGCCATCGAGATCGCCGCGAGCGACTCGGTCAAGGTCAGCGCCGGCTCGAAGCTCAAGGCTGCCGTCAAGTAGGACCGCTCAGCACCACCGGGAAGGGACGGCTCCGGCCGTCCCTTCCGTCGTTCCCGGGCGGCTCCCGTGTCCGCGGTGCCCCGGCCACTCCTGCACGGCCTGGAGGCGCGGCGCACCGCCCACAGGTCGACCCACCCGGCGTGCCGTGGTCGGTCGGGCACCGCCTAGGCTTGTCGGGTGGACCGGATCGTACGCATCGCCGGCCCCGCCGTGCTGCTGCTCGTCGGGTTCGTCTCCCTCCTCGTCGCCCTCGTGATCGGCGGCGGGGCGGATCGCGCGCTCATCGCCGACCCGGGCGCGGTCGTGCGCTTCGGGCTGCCGATCGCCCGGCTCGTCGTCGACCTGTCCGCGGCAGCGACCATCGGCGGGCTCGCGCTCACCGTCGTCGGACTCTCCCGCACCCGCCCCGAGTGGAACCGCGCGATCGACGTCGCCGCCGGTGCCGCCGGGGTCTGGACCGTCGCCGCCGCCGCGACGACCTTCTTCACGTTCCTGTCCGTCGCCGGGTCGGCCCTCAGCCTCGACGAGCAGTTCGGCCAGTCGATGGGGGTCTTCCTCACCGGCACCGACCTCGGCACCGCGTGGCTGGTCTCCGTGCTCATCGCCGCCGCCGTGACGGTGCTCTGCTTCGCCGTCCGCGGGCGGGGCATGGTCGCGCTCACCGCCGGCGTCGCGATGGTCGGGCTCGTGCCGCTCGCGCAGCAGGGGCACGCCGCGGGTACCGCGAGCCACGACTCGGCGGTGACCGCGCTCGGGCTGCACCTGGTCGGCGCGGCCCTGTGGGTCGGTGGCCTGCTGCTCGTCGTGCTCCTGCGGAACGTGCTGCCCGGTGACCGGTTGCCGCTCGTCGTCGCGCGGTACTCGAGCATCGCGCTCGGCTGCTTCGTGCTCGTCGCGGTGTCGGGGACGGCGTCGGCGATCATCCGGATCGGCTCCCCGGCGAACCTCGCCAGCCCGTACGGCGTGCTCGTGCTCGTGAAGACCGCCGCGCTCGTCGGCATCGGCGTGCTCGGCGCGGTGCAACGTCGTCGTGCGATCCGGTCGCTCTGCGACGCCCCGGAGCGCCGCGGTGCGTTCTGGACCCTCGTGCTCGTCGAACTCGCCGTGATGGGCATCGCGAGCGGGTTCGCCGCAGCGCTCGGACGGACCGCGACGCCGGCCGGCGAGGTCGCCCTCAGCAAGACGACGAACCCGACCCCGGCCGAGCTGCTGACCGACGACCCGCTCCCCGCGGCGCCGGGGTCGTGGGGTTGGCTCGCTGCCTGGAACATCGACCTGTTCTGGCTGCTGGCCGCCGTGCTCGCCGCTGCCGCGTACACCGCCGGCGTGGTCCGACTGCGGCGTCGTGGTGTCTCCTGGCCGGTGCGCCGCTCCGTCGCCGCCGCGATCGCGGTCGTCACGCTGGTCCTGGCGACGTCGGGATCGCTGCACACCTACGACCGCTTCCTGGTGTCCGCCAACGTCGGCGCGCACGTGCTGCTCGGCCTGGTCGTCCCCGCACTCCTCTGGGCGGCCGCGCCCGTGCAGCTCATCCGGTCCGCCGTGCACCCGCGCGACGACGGCTCGACGGGCGTCCGCGAGTGGACGGGCCTGCTCGTCGACAACGGCGTGGTGCGGTACCTGGCGCAGCCGTTCCCGTCCTTCGTGCTCCTGGCTGCGGTCTGGTGGGGGCTCTACGCCACCCAGGTCCTGCGCTGGTCGGTGAGCGACCCGTCCGGCCGCACCCTGGTCGACGTCGGGCTGCTGCTCGTCGGGCTGTCCGCCGTGCCCACGCTCCTCACCCCGGTGGCCGCTGGTGCCCGGGCGGCGAGCACCGGCGCGGCGCTCGTGCGGATCGCGGGCGCGGTCGTCGTGGCGGCGGGCACCGTCTCGCTCGGCATCGCGATGCAGGGGCCGCTCGGCCTGCTCCAGGCGTCGTGGTTCGGCGCGATGGGCCGCGAGTGGGGCCCGACCCCGATCGACGACCAGGCCCGGGCCGGAGTCGTGCTCGTCGTCGCGGGGATCGCGCTGCTCGTGACGGTCGTCGTCGTCACGGTGCTCCGACTACGCGGCGACCGACCCGAGGCCGACCGCGCGCCCGCCACCGGGTCGGCGAGCACGGCACCGGACCCGGCACCGGCGTCCGGGACGGCCGAGCGGTGAGCGTCGAGCTCAGCGCCGAACAGCGGGCGGTGTTCGAGTACATCGAGCACACCCGCGACCACGTCTTCATCACCGGACGCGCGGGCACGGGCAAGTCGACGCTCCTCAACCACCTGTCGTGGAACACCGAGAAGCAGGTCGTCATCTGCGCTCCGACCGGCGTCGCCGCGCTCAACGTCGGCGGGCAGACGATCCACTCGCTGTTCCGGCTGCCGATCGGGCTCATCGCCGACGCCGAGCTCCGTCAGGGGCCGGAGACCCGGAAGCTCCTCAACACGATCGACACCCTCGTCATCGACGAGGTCTCGATGGTGAACGCCGACCTGCTCGACGCCATGGACCGGTCGCTCCGCAAGGCCCGCGGGCGGCAGTTCGAGGCGTTCGGCGGCGTGCAGGTCGTCATGTTCGGTGACCCGTACCAGCTGCCGCCCGTCCCGGGCGACGGCGACGAGCGGGCGTACTTCACGGACCACTACCGGTCGATGTGGTTCTTCGACGCGAAGGTCTGGCTCGAGGCCGAGCTGCACATCGTCGAGCTCGCGACCGTGCACCGGCAGCGTGACGACGCCTTCGCTGCGATGCTCACCGCGGTGCGGCACGGTCGGGTCACGGCCGACATCGCCGGACAGCTCAACACGGCCGGAGCCCGGCCGGCGCCCGACGACGCCATCACCCTGGCGACCCGGAACGACACGGTCGCGCGGATCAACAAGGCGGCCCTCGACCGGCTGCCGGGCACGGTGAAGACCGCCAGGGCCGACGTCAACGGCGACTTCGGCGGGCGGAACTTCCCGGCGGACGAGGCGCTCGAGCTGAAGCCCGGCGCGCACGTCATGTTCCTCCGCAACGACCCCGACCAGCGCTGGGTGAACGGCACGCTCGGCGTCGTGACCACCATCCGGGACACCGTGTGGGTCGACGTCGACGGGGAGTCCTTCGAGGTCCAGCCGTCCGTGTGGGAGAAGTTCAAGTACTCCTACGACCCGGACAAGAAGGAACTGAAGAAGGACACCGTGGGGGAGTTCCAGCAGTTCCCCCTGCGCCTGGCCTGGGCCGTGACGATCCACAAGTCCCAGGGCTCGACGTACGACCGCGCCGTGGTCGACCTCGGCAACCGGGTCTTCAGCGCCGGGCAGACGTACGTGGCGCTGTCGCGGCTGACGTCGCTCGAGGGGCTCTACCTGACCCGTCCGCTGCGGCCGCAGGACATCATCGTGGACCTCGACGTCCGACGCTTCATGTCGGAGGCGCCGCGGGTCGTGGCGACCGAGCTCGAGGCAGCGCCCGGCCCCGACGGCGACTGACGCACCGGCCCCTCCCTCCCCCCCCCCGGTGTCGGACGCCCGCCGATCGGGCCAGATCCGTCACGGTCGTCACCCGCCGATCGGGCCGGATCCGTCACGGTCGGCGGGAGTCGTCGACGAGTCCTGCCCGTTCGGCGGACGACCCTGGCGTGTCCTGCCCGCTCGGCGGAGCACCCGTGGTGAGTCCTGCCCGCTCGGCGAGCCCGGCGGAGCCCCGACCACGACGCCCCGCCCACCAGCCGGTGGACGGGGCGCCGAGGACGTACGACGGACGCGTCAGGCGCGCTGGGCCGCCCGGATCGCACGGACGTTCTCGCGGTCCGCACCGAAGGCGGTGAGGAGCAGGACGACGCCGATGATCGCGTGGAACAGGTTGTCCGCGAAGGTCAGCGCGAAGACGTTCGCCGAGGTGCCACCGAGCGCGAAGCCGTACACCGCCATGACGACGAGCACGACGCCGACCAGACGGTTGCCGTTCCGCGCACCGATGGTGGTGCCGAGGCTCGTGATGAGCAGCACGACGGCGAGCAGGATCCAGAGCAGGCACATCGCCGGGTTGACGCCGAACGCGTTCCAGAGCATCCCGCCCTCGCGGCTGAAGAAGCCCGGGTCGCCGTCGGCGGCGAAGAAGAAGCCGAGGAAGCCCCAGAGCGCCAGGAGCGATCCCACCGTCAGGGCGAGGCCCCGGTTCGGCGACGCCGTGATGCTGGGTTCCTTGATGGCCACTTCGGTCTCCTCCTGGTACAGGGTGGTCGCACCGGACGGACCGGCGGCGGGAGCCGGAGCACCTGCCCGCGGTGCACGGGTGGTGCGGCCGTCGGATCCTGAGGTGGCTGACCCCTGGTTCACAGGCGCGGACCGGCGGACCAACGGTATCGTGTCGGACCCCGACCGTCCGAATCGCACGCGCGGCACCAGCCGGACGAGGAGACCGATGATCGCCACACCGAGGAGGACCACGCCGGTGACCCGCACGCCCGAACGCACCGCGCCCGAGTCGCGCGGACCGTTGGTCTCGCGGCGCTTGCGGTGGGGGCTGCTGGCGGCTCTGGGGTTCGTGATCGTGCCTCTCGTCTACGCCGTCGCCGTGCTGACGCCGGTCGGGCAGCGGGTCGAGGACGCCGCGCTCGGCGGGGTCCGGGAGTCCGACCTGTTCGGGTCGGACACTGCACTGAACGTCATCTCGGTGCCGGTCATCCTGTTGCTGGTGGTCGTGATCGCCGCCGTCGCGTTCGCCCGGCGCCGGCTCGCGGTCGGACTCGGAGCGGGCGTCGTGGTGCTCGCGTCGGCAGCCACCTCGACTCTCGTGAAGCGTATCGCCGAGCGCCCGGAGATCGCCCAGTCGGAGACGCCCAACTCGTACCCTTCCGGACACGCGACGATCGCGCTCGCGGCACTGTTCGCCGTGCTCCTCGTGACGCCCCGGCGCTGGCGACCGGTGGTGACGATCGTGGGGGCTGCCTACGCCGTGTTCGTGGCGAACCAGACGGTCGTGTACGGCTGGCACCGGGTGAGTGACATCGTCGGGGCCTGCGCGATCGCCCTGTTCTGGCTCGGGCTCGTCCGTGCCGTCGGACCGCGGGTCGACCGCGGGGAGCGCGGTGACCGGGACGGGCGTCGGGGACCCCGTCGCCTGGTGACCGCGTTGCTCCTGGTCGCGACGGGCGTCGGTCTGCTCGTCGGGGTGGTCGCCGTGGTCGCGGGCCTGGCCGGGATCGCCGACCTGCACGATGCGGTCCTGGTCGCGGGCCGCATGGCGTCGAGCGTGAGCGTGCTGGCGGTCGTCACGGTCGTGTGGCTCGCTGACGGGCTCCACCACGCCGCGCAGACGGACGAACGCGCCCTGCCGCCCCGCCGCTGAGCTGCAGTCCAGGCGGACTGCCCCCCCCGAACGAGCGGACGCCTCGACGACCGGGAGGCGTCGCCGCTGAACACCTCCGGGCACACCCGGCGCTGAACGCCTCCGGGCACACCCGGCGCTGAACGCCTCCGGGTACACCTTGCGCTGTGCGCCTCCGGACGCACCCGGCGCTGGCGGGAATGCCCGACGCTGCGGTACGTTGTAACCGGCAAGTCGATGCAAACGCATCGAACCAGCAGCACCAGCAGCCAGCACCAGGAGGCGGGCACCATGCAGTTCGGGATCTTCACCGTCAGCGACGTCACGACGGACCCCACGACCGGCACCACGCCGGACGACACCCAGCGCGTCCGGGACATCCTGACGATCGCCGAGCACGCGGACCAGGCCGGCCTCGACGTCTTCGCCACCGGCGAGCACCACAACCCGCCGTTCGTCGCCTCGAGCCCGACGACGATGCTCGGCTACCTGGCCGGTCGGACGGAACACATCACCCTGTCCACGAGCACGACCCTCGTCACCACGAACGACCCGGTCCGCATCGCCGAGGAGTACGCGATGCTCCAGGTCATCAGCGACGGCCGCATGGACCTCATGATGGGCCGCGGCAACACCGGTCCGGTCTACCCGTGGTTCGGGCAGGACATCCGTCAGGGCGTGAACCTGGCCATCGAGAACTACGCGCTCATCCGCCAGCTGTGGGAGAACGACGTCGTGAACTGGCAGGGGAAGTTCCGCACCCCGCTGCAGGGCTTCACCTCGACCCCGCGTCCGCTCGACGGGGTCGCGCCCTTCGTGTGGCACGGCTCGATCCGCACGCCGGAGATCGCCGAGCAGGCCGCGTACTACGGCGACGGCTTCCTGCACAACAACATCTTCTGGCCGATCCAGCACACCGAGCAGATGGTCGGTCTGTACCGCCAGCGCTTCGAGCACTACGGGCACGGCACGGCCGACCAGGCGATCGTCGGCCTCGGCGGGCAGTTCTTCGCCCGGAAGAACTCGCAGGACGCCTGGGACGAGTTCCGCCCCTACTTCGACAACGCCCCGGTGTACGGCCACGGCCCGTCGATGGAGGACTTCACCGCCCAGACCCCGCTCACCGTCGGCTCGCCGCAGCAGGTCATCGACCGCTACGCCACGATGAAGGACCACGTCGGGCACTACCAGCGCCAGATGTTCCTCATCGACCACGCCGGGCTGCCGCTCAAGACGGTGCTCGAGCAGATCGACATCCTGGCCGAGGACATCGTCCCCGAGCTCCGGAGGATCAACGAGGCGGACCGTCCGGCGCACGTGCCGTCCGACCCGCCCTCGCACGCCGACCGTGTGGCCGCCGCGCTCGCCGCGGGGACCGCGGCGAGCGACCACGTCGCGGCCGAGGACGAGTGGACGGGTGCGTCCGTCTGATCACGTGACCCCCTGACGGACGGGAGGCGCGGTGCCGGCTGGCACCGCGCCTCCCGTCCGTCGCCACGCGCGTTCCGACCCATCGCACTCTCTCCTACGCGCGGGGCGACTGCTGCGGAGCGGTGCTGGCCCCGGGCTCCGGGGCCGGCGCCACCGGGCGGGCCGGCACCAGCTTGAGGCCGACGACGCACCCGACGATGCCGGCGATGAAGAGCAGGCGCAGGAACGTGACGGGCTCGGCGCCGGTCGCCATGCCCCACAGGACGGTGAGGGCCGCGCCGGTGCCCGTCCACACCGCGTAGGCGGTGCTGATCGGGATGTGCTGCAGCACGTACCCGAACGCGACCAGGCTCACGACGATCGTGACCGCGAAGAGGGCGGTCGGGCCGGGGACGGTGAAGCCGTCGCTGGCGCCGAGGGCCGTGGCCCAGACGGTCTCGAGCGCCGCGCTGACGAACAGGACGAGCCATGCCACGTCAGCTCACCACCTTGAGGCCGACCACGCAGGCGACCAGGCCGAGGACGAGGGCGACACGGGCGACGGAAGCGGCCTCCTGGCGGCGGAGGATCGCGACCACGACCGTCAGCGACGCCCCGATGCCGACCCACACGGCGTAGGCCGTGCCGACCGGGATCGCCTTCATGGCGAACGCGAGGCCCACCATGCTGAGCACCATGCCGGCCACGAACACGACCGTCGGCACCACCTTCTTGAACCCGTTCGACGCGCTCAGCGCGGTGGCCCACACCGCTTCGAGCACACCGGACAGGACGAGCACGACCCATGCCATGGCGGTCTCCCTTCCTCGTCGCGAGTCGCACGACTGTGCGACTCCTGCCGGACCGACGCTAGCACGAGTCGTACGAGCGTGCGACGATGTGCTGGTGACCACCCGCGAGGACCTCGAACAGCGCCGTCTCGACGTGTCCGACGCCGCGTGCCGCGTCCTCGCCCGTGACGGACTGGGCGCCCTGAGCGTCCGCGGCGTCGCCGCCGAGGCCGGGCTGCCGCCGAGCACCGTGCGCTACGTGTTCCCGACGCAGGCGGCGATGCGCGAGCACACCATCACGCTCGTGTTCGACCGGACCCGTGAACGGATCGACGCGATCCCCGAGGGGCTGCCCGACCGCGAGACCGCACGCCGGATCCTGCTCGAGCTGCTGCCGCTGGACGACGAGCGGGTGGTCGAGCTCGACGTGTACCTGGCGCTCGGCAACGCCGCGCTCACCGACGCTGCGCTCCGACCGGCCCTGGACCGGGTGGTCGCCGAGATGCGCACGTGGTGCGACCGGATCGTCGCACTCGTCGGGGTGCCGGAGGACCAGCGGGTCGACGAGGCGTGCCGACTCCACGCGCTCGTCGACGGTCTCGCGGTGCACGTCACACGCCTCGCCCCGGGGGAGTCCGCCGAGTGGGCGGTCGACCTGCTCGACCGACACCTGGCCGGCCTCCCCTCCGACTGACACCCGTCCCCGCGCGGCTCGGAGGGAGCCGGCGCGCTCCTCGCCTATCCTGTCCCGGTGACGAGCGCTCCCACTCGCCCCGCCCCCACCCGCACGCTCACCGGCCCCGGCCTGGTGCTCGGCGCCGTCGTGGTGCTGCTCGGCGTGCGCGTGGTGTCGCCGAGCGTGGGCACGGCCGGGCTGCCCGACGTCGTGCAGGACTTCCTGACGCTCGCCATCAGCGTCGTCGTCGAGTCGCTGCCGTTCGTCGTGCTCGGCATCGTGCTCTCGATCGTCGTCGAGGTCTGGGTGCCGGCGGGCGTGCTCGAGCGGATCCTGCCCGAGCGGCCGCTGCCCCGAAGGGCGGTCATCTCGCTCATCGGGATGCTCTTCCCGGTGTGCGAGTGCGGGAACGTGCCGCTCGCCCGGGGGCTCATGATGCGCGGGTTCACCCCCGCCGAGGCCGTCACGTTCCTGGTCGCCGCGCCCATCCTCAACCCGCTCGTGATCATCAGCACCGCGCAGGCGTTCGGGTGGTCCGGGTGGATCCTCGTCGTCCGCATCGTCGGGGGGTTCGTGCTGGCGAACCTGGTCGGGTGGATCGTCGCCGCGCACCGTCGCCCGGCCGAGCTGCTCCTGCCCGCGTTCGAGGCCCGGTGCCGTGCCGCCGTCGGGGCGCCGCGCTCCCGCAACCGCTGGCGTGAGAGCGCGTCGCAGTTCGGCGGCGAGACCGCGACGATGATGCCCGCGCTCTTCGTCGGTGCCGGGCTCGCGGCCGCGATCCAGGTCGCGGTACCCCGGTCGACGCTCGTCGCGGTGGGGGCGAACCCGGTGCTGTCGGTCGCCGCGATGATGCTCCTGGCGATGACGATCTCGCTCTGCTCGAACGTCGACGCGTTCTTCGCGCTGTCGTTCGCCTCGACGTTCCTGCCGGGGTCGATCACGGCGTTCCTGCTCATCGGGCCGATCATCGACGTCAAGATGATCGCCCTGCTCCGGACGACGTTCCGCGCGCGCTTCCTGGTGCTGCTCGCCGTCGTCTGCGTCCTGTTCACCGCGGCGGTCGGGTTGGTGATGAATGTCCTCGTCTGAGAAGGCTCCCGCGTACCTCGGGCTCGGGTCGGTGCTCGCGGTGGCGCTGTGCACGCTGTGGCTCGCCCTGGTCGGACACCTCGACCTGTACATCAACCCGCGGTACGACCTGTTCACGATCATCCTCGCCGCGGTCGCCGTGCCGGCCTCGGTGGCGGGGCTCGTCGCGGTGGCGCGCGGGCACGGGCACGCCCACGACGACGAGCAGGACCACGCGCACGTCGCCCACGCCGACGAGCACGACCACGCGCACGCCGCGCACGCCGACGGGGGCGACCACGCGCACGGTGACGGCCACGCCCGCACGCCCGACGACGGGACCGCCTACGAGCACGGCTCCGACGCCGCCCGGGCGGTCCGCCGCCGCGCCCCAGGAGCCGCACGGGTCACCCGCGGTGTCCTCGGCGGCATCGCGGCCGCTGCCACCGTCGGGGTCACGGTCGCCATGCTCGTGCTCCCGCCGACCACCCTGTCCGCCCGCACCGCCCAGCAGCGGAGCGTCGACACCCCGACCCTGTCGAACGCCACCGGCACGCAGGACGTCGCCCTGCTGGGCAGCGAGGGCGTCGACACCTCGGAGTACGGCGTGAAGGACTGGGCGGCGCTCATCCGTCAGACCACGGACACGAGCGCGCTGGTCGGCAAGCCGGTCGAGCTCTCCGGCTTCGTCGTCCCGGGCGCGGACGGGTCCTTCACGCTGACGCGCTTCGTGATCAGCTGCTGCGCCGTCGACGCCCAACCGGTCGGCCTCGGTGTGGTCGTCGACGGCCCCGTGCCCGACGCCGACCAGTGGGTGCGCGTCACGGGCAAGCTCGCGGCGAACCCGGACCAGTCCGCCGACGCACGGATCGTCATCCGTGCCGCCGACGTCCGCGACATCGACCAGCCGACGGACCCCTACGAGTACTGATGCGCACGAGCACCGACACCGACGACACCGCACCGCTCCGCCGCCGCCCGCGCGACCGGTTCCGTCGCCGACTGGTGGCGTCGATCACGGTGTTCGTGCTCGTCGGCGCCGTCGCCGCGGTCGTCGGCTCGCAGCAGGGCCCCCGGCTCCGTGACGTCACCTACGACGCCACCGGTCTCGTGTCCCGGCCGGCGCAGCGCGTCATCCTCACCGCGAACCAGGCCCTGCAGCAGGTCCCGGCCGACGCCGTCACCGTGACCCCGTCGGCCCCGCACACCGTCACCTCGAGCGGCAACACGATCGCGGTCGAGTTCGCCGGGCCGCTCGCCTACGACCGCACGTACGAGATCGCCGTGCGTGACGTCCGCGCCCCGGGGCAGCCCGCCGCGTCCGAGCTCCGCACGACGATCACGACGGGCAGCACCGACGTGCTCGCCCTCGTGCCCGCTCCGTCCGGCGGGAAGGACCGGATCGTCCGGCGCTCCCTCGACGCCGGCGGCGCCACCACGGTCTTCGAGGCCGCGGGCATCACCGAGTACGCGCGCCTCGGCCGCTCGCTCGTGGTCGTCCGCGGTGCCGACGGTCGCTCGTCGGTCGAGATCGTGCCCCTGGCCGGCGGCGTGCAGGACGACAGCACCCCCGTCGAGCGGCTGACGCTCCCGACCGCGGCGGGCCGGGTGACCGCGCTGCACGTCGCCGACGACGGGGCGTCCTTCGGGTTCGAGTACGCCGACACGTCGACCGGCCAGTCGCGGGACGTCGGGCTGTACGTGGTCGACATGACCGGCACGCACCTGCCGACGGCGATCGCGGCCGACGGGAAGCCGACCGCCGGTGCCGAACCGATGACCGTCGGGCAGTGGGCGTACGTGCCCCGCACCGAGAGCGCCCTGGTGCGGACCGGCTCCGACGACCTGGTGCTCGTCGACATGAGCGGGCGGAACGACCCGGTCCGGCTCGGCAGCGCGACGTACCTGCACGGCTACGTCGGCAGCGGCACCACGGCGGTCGTCGAGACCGGCACGGGGATCGTCCGGCTCGACCTGACCGACGGGCAGCGCCAGGACCTGCCGGCACCGCAGGGCAGCACCGATGCGCCGTACCTCGGTCGGATCGCCCCGCTCACGGACGACACGTACGTGCGCGTGGTGGGCGAGGTGCGAGCCGACGGCACCCTCGCCCAGCGGATCGTGCGCGTGGACGGCAGCCGTGCCTCCCGGCTGCCCGTGACGGTGCCGGAGGACGCGAGCGTCACCGCGGTCTGCCCGTCCCCGAACAGTCAGTTCCTCGCGGTCACCACGCGGTCCGCGTCGGGGGACCTGGTGAGCGTCGTCGACGCCTCCTCCGGTGCCCTCGAGGCGAGCGTGCAGGCGTCCTCGGTCGACTGGTGCGGCGCGCTGCCGTCCGGCGACGAGGTCGGCTGACCGGCGACGAGCGACGAGCAGCGGCCCGGGGTCAGCGCCGCAGCGTCTGCTTCGGGTACTCCCCGAACCGCCGCAGGTACTCGCCCGAGAACCGTCCCATGTGGGTGAAGCCCCAGCGGGCCGCGATCGCGGCGACGGCGACGGAGCCGGGCTCGGCACGGAGCAGGTCGTCGTGCGCCCGACGCAGCCGCACCTCGCGCAGGTACTGCATCGGCGTGCGGTCGAGGGTCCGCTGGAAGGACTCCTGCAGTCCGCGCACGCTCAGACCGGCAGCGATGGCGATGTCGGACACCGTCAGCGGCTCGTGGGCCCGTGCGTGGACGGTCTCGACGGCGGAGCGGACGCGGGCGTTGCGGTGCTCACCCCAGCCGACGGGAGCGGGCTCCCCGTGGAACCGGTACAGGTCGAGCAGGGAGCGGACGACCTCGCGCTGGGACTCGTGCCACGCGAGCGATCCCGCGCCCCCGTCGCGCAGCGCCCGCACCGCCGATGCGACCGACGCGCGCCACCGCTCGACGGCCGCCGTCGTGGGTGGCGTGAACCGGTCGAAGGCGAGCGTGCCGTCGACGAGGTGGCGCTCCGAGGCCACGTCGAGCACGAGGTCGCGGTCGAGGTGCACCAGTCGCTGGTCCCAGTCGCGGTACTCCATCTCGAAGCGCTGCTCGATCGGGAAGAGCACGGGGACGCCCGGCTGCATGCGGACGGCGTTCCGGCCGGTGTCGACGGTCGCGGTGCCGGAGTCGAGCCACTGGACGACGACCTCGCCCTCGACGGCGACGTCGCCGCGCAGTGAGCCGTGCATCTGCGACCGGCGGATGCTCATGCGCTCGTCGCCGACGGCGACGTAGCGGTACCAGTAGTCGTCGTCGACGTGCGCCGAGTGCCAGGCCTTGCCGGCGTACATCCCGGCGAGGTCGGCGATCGCGCCGTCGGTGTCACTGCCGGACACCGACACCAGGGAGCGGAGTCCCTCGTTCGTCGTGTCGTCCATCGAACCAGCCTCCCTCCTCGTGTCGGCGCAGCGGGCGCGTCGCGCAGCCCGGACTGCTGGCTCGCGTTCTGCGGACAAGGAGGGTGGTGCCACTCCGGATGGCGGACGGGAGGCGCGGTGCCGGCCGGCACCGCGCCTCCCGTCCGTGGACCCGTCGTCAGGCCAGCGTGGCCGCGTCGATCACGAAGCGGTAGCGCACGTCCGAGGACAGCACGCGCTCGTACGCCTCGTTGACCTGGTCGGCGCTGATGAGCTCGGTCTCCGGCAGGATGTCGTGCTCGGCGCAGAAGTCGAGCATCTCCTGGGTCTCGGCGATGCCGCCGATGGCCGAACCGGCCCAGCTCAGGCGGCGCGGGATGAGCGCGAACGCCGGGACCTCGAGCGGCTCGGACGGGGCGCCCACGTTGACGAGCGTGCCGTCGACCTTGAGCAGCCCGAGGTACGCCTTCATGTCGAGCTTGGCCGAGACGGTGTTGATGATGAGCTCGAACGACTGCGCGAGCTGCTCGAACGTGGCCGGGTCCTTCGTCGCGTGGTGGGCCTTCGCGCCGTAGCGGAGCGAGTCGGCCTCCTTCGACGTGGTCTGCGACAGGACGGTGACCTCGGCGCCCAGGGCGACGGCGATCTTGACGGCCATGTGGCCGAGGCCGCCCATGCCGACGACCGCGACCTTCGAGCCGGGGCCGACCTTCCAGTGGTGCAGCGGCGAGTAGGTGGTGATGCCGGCGCAGAGCAGCGGCGCGACCTTCTCGATGTCGAGCGACTCCGGCACCTTCAGGACGAAGTCCTCGTTCACGACGACGGCCTGCGAGTAGCCGCCCTGCGTGATCGAGCCGTCGGCGGGGTCGACGCTGGCGTAGGTGCCGATGTTGCCCTCGAGGCAGTACTGCTCCTGGCCGGCACGGCACTGCTCGCACTCGCCGCAGGAGTTCACCATGCAGCCGACGCCGACCCGGTCACCGACCTGGTGCTTCGTGACGTTCGCGCCGACCTCGGTGACGTGGCCGACGATCTCGTGGCCGACGACCTGCGGGTACTGGATCGGACCCCACTCGCCGCGGACGGTGTGGATGTCCGAGTGGCAGATCCCGGCGTAGGCGATGTCGATCATGACGTCGTCGGGGCCGACGTCACGACGGGTGATGGTGGTCTTGACGAGCGGCTCGGTGGCCGACGGTGCCGCGTACGCGTTGACGGTGCGCATTGGTCTCCTCGTGGGGGTGCTTCTCGGGTCGGGTGCGACCCGCTCCCCAGTGTGGTCCCGCGCCCCGGGGGCAGGGAGGTTGCGTCGGGGTACCCCTCGTGCGCCCGGGTGGGCGTGTCGGCCACGCCCCGGGCGCTCAGCCGACGAGCCGCGCCAACCGCTGCCCGGCGATCGTCGCGAAGCGCAGCGGGTCACGCAGGGCGTCGTCCGGCTCACCGGTCGTCTGCGTCGCGAGCACCACGAGCGAGGCCGCCGCCGCGAAGTCGTCCAGCCGCGCCTCGATCTCGCCCGCGACCAGCACCACCCGGGCCCCCGGCGCGTGCTCCGTCGCGAGCGCCCGGACGACCGTCGGCACCTTGCCCGCAGCGCTCTGCTCGTCGAAGCGTCCCTCGCCGGTGACCACGACGTCGGCGCCGTCGAGCAGCGACGGGAGTCCGAGCACGTCCGCGACCGCGAGCGCTCCCGGTGCGAGGGTCGCGCCCCAGGCGAGCAGCCCGAAGCCGACACCGCCCGCGGCACCGGCACCGGGCGTCGCGGGGTCGACCTCGGGCAGGCTGCGTGCCCAGGCGGCGAGCCGCTCCTCGGACGCCGGGGCAGCGTCCGGCGTGATGCCCTTCTGCGGTCCGAACACGGCCACCGCACCGGCCGGTCCGAGCAGCGGTGACGTGACGTCGGACAGGACGACCACCCCACCGGCGGGCAGGGGTCGGAGCCCCGACCGGTCGACCGCGCCGGAAGCACCGACGGCGAGCCCGAGCGCCTCGAGCACCGGGCGTCCGCCGTCGGTGGAGGCGCTGCCCCCGATGCCCAGCACGAGTCCGGTCGCGCCCGCGTCGAGCGCCGCCGCGATCGCCTCGCCGAACCCTCGGCTCGTCGCGGTCTCCGGGAGCAGTGCCCCGCCCAGGAGCGGCAGCCCGCTCGTCGCCGCGAGTTCCACCACGGCCCGGCCGTCGGGCAGGCGCAGCCAGTGGGTGTCGACGGGGGTGCCGGCCGGCCCGGTCACCGTCACGGGCACGTGTTCGGCCGCCGGGTACGCCGCGGCGAACGCGTCGAGCGTGCCCTCGCCGCCGTCGGCCATCGGCACGGTGACGACGTCGTCCTCCGGCCGTTCGTCGAGCCACCCGGCCCGGACCGCCCGCGCGGTGTCGGCCGCCGTGGCGGTGCCCTTCAGGGAGTCGGGAGCGATGACGACGCGCACCGGACCACCGTAGCGGGGCGGCGGGCGGTCAGAGGGCGAAGCGGGGGATGGGCTCGCCACCGGTGGCCAGGTCGGCGAGGAGCTCCCCGAGCAGCGGCGCGAACTTGAACCCGTGGCCCGAGAACCCGGTCGCGACGGAGAGTGGTCCCCGCCGGTCGATCACGAAGTCCTCGTCGGGCGTGGTGTCGTACAGGCAGCTGATGAACGTCGGGCGTGTGGCGTCGACGCCGGGGACGTACCGGGCGACGTAGGCCTGCAGCCGCGCTGCCTCCTCGGGCACGGGGTGCTTGTCGCGGGCGTCGGGGTCGACGACCGGGCCGGTGCCGTGGAACCCGACCTTGACGCCCTCGCCCGGGGTCAGCAGTCCGTACACGTCGTCGCCGTCGGCCCAGTGCACGAACGACGGCCAGGCCTCGTCCGGCAGGTGGCTCGGGAAGTGGGCGGGCTGCTCCTGGGTGACGCGGACGGGCGGGAGGCGCGCCCCGCGTGCGGCGAGCACGTCACCCACCAGCGTGGGCGCCCAGGACCCCACCGCGGCCACCACGCTCGCCGTGCGGACCGCCGTGCCGTCGTCGAGCGTCACGGTGACCGCGTCCCCGTGGTCCGCGACCGCCGCCACCCGGGTGCCGAACCGGAGCTCGGCGAGGCCCGTCTGTTCCGCCAGCGTCAGCAGGAGCTCGATCGTGTCGGCCGACCGGATGCGTCCGGCCGTCGCGTGGGTCAGGACGTGCCCCTCGAACGCGATGCCGGGCCAGCGGGCCGCGGCGGCCTCCGGGGTCAGGGTCTCGTGGGGGATCCCTGCTCCGGCCAGCGCTGCGGCGATGGCGTCGACCACCTCGGGCCGGCCGTGGTCGACCGCGCCCGTCCGGTCGAGCAACGTCGTGCCGGTCGTCGACTCGAGGGCGTCCCAGAGCGCGAGCGCGCGGGTCGTCAGCGCGACGTACTCCGGGACGCTGTAGCCCTGCCGGAAGATCCGGGTCGCGCCGTGCGACGAACCCTCGAGGTGTCCGCGACCGTGCTGCTCGACGAGCAGGACGCGCTCGCCGCGGGCGGTCAGGGCCCGGGCTGCTGCGGCGCCGACCACGCCGCCGCCGATCACCACGTGCCCGTCGAACCGGGTCTCGTCCGGCTGTGTCCCGTCCATCAGGGCAGCGTAGTGCGGCGTGGTGACCGCCCGGCGCTCAGCCGACCGGTACCGTCTCGCGCCGCTTCTGCCGCCAGGGCCTCGCCGGAGCGTCCTCGCCGTTCCACACCTGCACGACGCCCCACCCGGCGGCGATGAGCGGCACCGCGAGCAGCGCGCCGGTCACCCCGCCGAGCACGGTGCCCGCGGTCAGGCCGACCAGGATGACGAGCCCGTGCAGCCGCAGCGTCCTGCCCATGAGCACGGGCTGCAGGAAGTTGCCCTCGATCTGGTTGACGAGCACGACGATCGCGACGACGATGACCGCCTTCACCGGCCCGAGTGCGACGAGGGTCACGAGCGCCGCGAGCGTGCCGGCGATCGGTGCGCCGATCATCGGGATGAACGAGGTCACGAACGCCACCACCGCGAGCGGGATCGTCAGCGGGACGCCGAGCACGGCGAGCCCGGTGCCGATCGCGACCGCGTCGAAGGCGGCGACGGCGGCCGTCCCGCGCACGTACCCGCCGAGGGTCGTCACCACGCGGTCCCCGATGCGGCGCGCACGGTCGTACTGCTCGCCGGTGAACGGGCGGAGCAGGAACTCCCACAGCGCGGGGCCGTCCTTGAGGAAGAAGAACAGGATGACCGCCATCAGCACGGCCCCGGTGACGACGTTCGTCACCGCCGAGATGCCGGCGATGGCCCCCGCCCCGAACCGGGCACTCGTCACGAAGTCGACGACACCATCCACGGCGTCCTCGATCTGCCCGTCGGTGATGCGCACGGGCAGCTCGTGGAGCAGGTCCTGCACCTGCTGGAGCCCGTCGACCGCCGAGTCCTGCAGCGAGGACCACTGGTTCGCGACGGCGGCGACGAGGAGCCACAGGACGCCGGCGAGCACCGCGAGGACGGCCACGAACGCGATCGTCGTGGCGAGCACCGACGGGACCCCGTGCCGACGGAGCCAGCCGACCAGCGGGTGCAGGGCCGACGCGATGATGAGCGCGAGCAGCACCGGGATCGTGACGAGGCTCAGTGTGGTCGCAGCGGTGACGATCCCGCCGATGACCACGACGATCACCACGGTCTGCAGGCAGCGCACCGCGAGTCGGCCGTACGGGTCGGTCCAGGTGCTCGGGCGGACGCTGGTCGGGGCGGGGGAGCGGCGCAGGTGCATGGCGGGGTCTTCCGGGTCGTGCTGACTGGTGGAACGACGGGAGGCGCGGTGCCGTCCGGCACCGCGCCTCCCGTCGTCGTGGAGCTCGTGGACTACGCGCGGCTCCCGCGGCGGCCCGTGATGAGGCCCCAGATCACCAGCACGACGAGCGCGCCGAGGATCGCGATGATCCAGGACTGGATGCTGAAGAAGCCGTCGTAGCCGACGTTGAAGACCGCGCCGCCGATCCAGCCGCCGATGAGGGCGCCGATGACGCCGAGGACGAGCGTGGCGAGCCAGCCGCCGCCCTGCCGACCGGGGAGGATCAGCTTGGCGATGGCGCCGGCGATGAGGCCGAGGAGGATGAAGCCGAGGAAGCTCATGGGTGGTCCTTTCGTTGTGCGGACGTGCGTGATGTGTGGGTCCGGGACGCCGGAGGTGGGGTGAGCCGCTCGGGACTGGAGCACGAGGGCCGCCGGCTCCGTCGGGAGCCCACACGGTGCATCGACCGTTGACGCGTTCGTCCAACGAGGTCTACCAGGCGCTGCCCGGGCGGGTTCGGAGCCGCGTGTACCTCACCGAGGCGTCAGCCCTGCTCGTCGGTGTCCTCCCGTGCGCGTCGCTGCTCCTCGGAGTGCTCGGCGCGGAGCCCTCGACGGCCGGCGAGCCGTTGCAGGAGCTTCCGGAGGAAGAACGCCTCCATGACGACGGCGATCACGAACCCGGAGAGCGCGAACACGACGTGGGCGGCGTCGGAGCCGCTCGTGAGGACGATCGTGGGGAACCCGACCACGAGCGCAGCGCCGCCGACGACGTTCCACCAGCACGCGACGATCCCGTCCGGCATGCGGTTCGACAGTCGCGGGTCGTCCGACGGATCGGTGCGATCCCACCAGGACGTCATGCACGCAGCGTAGCGAGGCTGACGAGGGGCATCAGGAGGAGCAGTGGAGCGAGTGACGGGAATCGAACCCGCGCTACCAGCTTGGGAAGCTGGAGTTCTACCATTGAACTACACTCGCGCATCCCGCCGGACGGGACGCAGCAAGCCTAGCGGATTCTCCGCTGGACGCCAGCCGGACGCGCGCCGCACGGTCCGTGGCGGCGGTGGGTCGGGCCTCCCGGTCGGTCCGGCCCGGTCGCCGTGTCTCCCCTGTGAGGTCCCCTGGCCGACGGACACGTGTCGTCGGCGTGTGTACCGTCCAGGGGGTTCCGACGCCCTACCGGAGGAGGACCCGGATGGTCAGGCATCCCCTCATCGACGACGTGGTCGGCCCCGCCATCGTGGTCCGCTCCGCATCGCCGGTCGTGTGGTTGACGGAGTCGCTCGCCTCGCTGCTCCGTCGTGCGTCCGAGTCCGGCCGCACGGTCGTGCTCCGCACCGGCCAGGAGGCATCCGTCACCCCCGCCCTGCGGCACGCGCTGGGCGTGCACCAGGCAGCATGGGCCGTGGACGGTCCCGACGGCAGCATGCGGGACGGCCGCACCGGCGTCGCCGCCGCGGGCATCGAGGACTTCGTCCGCCGCGGGCCGGAACTCGTCGGTCCGCCGGCGCCGGGACACCTCGCATCGCACGACTCGGTGCGCCAGATCAGCATCGACCTGACCCTGCGCCACCACGCCGGTCGGTCGGTCGACATGGGGACTGCGATCGAGGCACTGTGCGAGACCGTCGGCACCTGTCCCACGCACTGGGGCACCAGTGAGCCGCTCACGGTGCCGTGGGACCGCTGGGTCGTCACGCAGTACGCCAAGCACGAGGCCCCGGAGGTCTCGACCTCGTACGCGCACGGCGAGGGGTTCTCGGCGACCATGACCGCGCACCTGCTCGACGGCGTGGTCGTGGAGACGATGTCCGCGGTGCTGACGATCCCCGAGCACGGTGCCGACCCGGCCCTCGCGTCGCGGCTCCTGGACGCGGTGCACCGCGTCGCCGACCAGGTCGAGCCGGTGTTCGGTGTCGTGATGCAGCGCCGCGGGGACGCCGACCACCTGGTCCGCGCCGTGGCGCACGAGGAACCGACCCCGCTGGCCGTCGTCGTCGGCCCGGAGGCGGCGGAGTTCCTCGACCGTGGCGGCGAGTGGCCGCCACCGCGCACGTCGACCTCGGGCTTCGGCGGCGGCGGACTGGTCGTGCGCTTCGACGACGGGTGGGAGGCGCTCGAGTCGTTCCTCGACCGCATCGACGAGGACCGCTTCCTGCAGCTCGTCGGTGGTGCTCCGCTCGACCCCGCACACGACGAGGGCGCGCTGGACGGCCACGACCGTGGGTCGCACGCCACCTCCGGACGGAGCACGGGCGGTCAGGGTGCCGCGTGACGTGACACTCCTCTGCCGTGGACCGGTGGAGACCCGCGACGTCGCCGAGGCGCTGCTGCTGCACGACGAGTCGTGGGGCGTCCGAGCTCTCGACGACGGTCCGGTGCTGCAGGTCTGCCGCGACGCGACGCACCCGGTGATCACGGTGCTCGGTGTCCGACGAGTCGACTCGATCGACGAGGTCGCGCGGATCCTGCCGGACGCCCCGACGCTGTCCGCGCCCCTGTGGTGGGTGGACACGGTGACGCCGTTCGGCCCGGAGGGCGAGCCGGGTGTGACCGCTGCGCTCGAGGCGTCGATGGAGCTCGGCGCCGTCTGCATCGTCCACGGCGACTGACCGGACGCAGGGACCGGACCCCGCCCGGTGCCGGGGGGATCGGTGTCAGTCGCGCTTGCTCATGGCGGCGAGCCGCTCGTTGTACGCCTTGAGGTCCGCGTCGCCGTCGCGCTCGGCCTTGCGGTCGAGGCGCTTGGCGTCCCGCTTGTCCGTCCGCACCCAGTTGCGCACCACGAGCAGCGCGACGAACACCATCGGCAGCTCGGACGCGCCCCAGGCGATGCCACCGCCCGTGTGCTGGTCGGCGAGCAGTGCCCGGTCGTCGGTCTGGCCGAGGGCGTGGAACCAGTCGGCCGCGAAGACGGACTGCGAGGTCATCACCGCGACGCCGAAGAAGGCGTGGAAGGCCAGGGTCGCCAGCAGCGCGATGATGAGGATCGGGTACTGCGGGCGCTTCGGACCCGGGTCGACGCCGACGAAGACCCAGAAGAACAGGTACCCGCTGAAGACGAAGTGCACGACCATCACGACGTGCCACTCGTGCGACTGCATCGCGTACTGGAACGCGGGGGTGAAGTAGAACACCACGAGCGACCCGGCGAAGATGACACCGGCGACGGCGGGCTGCGCGAGGAACTGCATCCACCGCGAGTGCGTGAAGAGCATGAGCCACTCGCGAGCGCCGCGCGACCCGTCGTTCCGCACCGGCAGGGTCCGCAGCGCCAGGAGCACCGGCCCGCCGAGCACGAGCGGCAGCGGCACGAACATCATGAGCAGCATGTGCTGGAGCATGTGCGACGAGAAGTGCACCATGCCGTAGACCGCCGGCCCGGCCGAGGTGGTCCAGATGAACAGCGCGCAGCCGAGCAACCACGCGATGGTCCGGCCGACCGGCCACGAGTCGCCGCGCTGCTTGAGCTTCCGCACCGACAGGAGGTACCAGCCGGCACCGACGACGGCGATCGCCAGGTACACCCAGTCGATGTGCCACTGCGTCAGGTAGGTCTGCACGGTCTGCGCCGGCGGGTACGTGTACCCGAGCAGGCCGGAGCGGGTGTCCTGCCCGGTCTCCGGCGTCTGCGGGATCGGCGGCTGCGAGCGGGACACGGCGACCGAGACGCCGATCGCGACGGCCATGAAGACGACCTCGGCCAGGGCGAACCGCACGAAGAGCTTCCGGTCGAGCGGCGCACGGAGGAGACCCGGCACGAGCTTCCGGCGTTGAGCGACCCCGGCGAGCCCGAGCAGCACGAGGATGACGGCCTTGACCGTGATGAGCCAGCCGTAGGTCGTCGTGACGAGGTCGGCGGGGCCGGTCAGGCGGAGCGAGGCGTTGACGATGCCCGAGAAGGCCACCGCGGCGAAGGCCCAGCCCGCGAGCGTCGAGTAGCGGGCGACGACCCGGCCGGTGGCGCCCTTCGTCCGCGTGCGGAGCAGCAGCACGGCGACGAGACCGCCCGCCCAGACGCACACGGCGACCAGGTGCACGGCGAGCGAGTTCACCGCGTTCGCGTGCTCGAGGGCGCCCGCGGCGTGCCCGGAGAGTGCGAGGGGCAGCAGCGCGAAGAGCGCGGCGACGGTGGCGACCGCGAGCGTGGTGACCCGGGTGGCGAACGCGGCGACGAGCGTCGCGACGAGGATCGCCGCGGCGGAGACGACGAGTGACTGGCCGATCTCGACCTGGAACGCGAAGAGCAGGAAGTTGCGGGCGAACACCGGGCTGGTGAGCGGGACGCCCAGGGTGTTGGCGCCGGTCAGCACGATGCCGACGACGGCCGCCAGGAACCACACGGCACCGGCTGCGGCACCCCACCGGGCGGCTCGGTGCTGCACGCTCGACATCGCACCGTGGTCCGCCTTCTTCGCGGGCAGTGCGAACGCAGCGACGATGAGCAGGCCGATGGCCAGCGCGGCGGTCGTGTCGTGCACCACGCGGGCGACCGGCAGGCCGTACTCGACCAGGTCACCGGCGGAGACGAGCTGCTGCGACGCGGTGAAGGCGCCGGTCACGGTCATGCCGAGCACGGCGCACGCCACGGCGAGGGGGATCGCGATGACCAGGACCGTCGCGACGGTGGTGGATCGCGCGGTGGTGGGGGCGGGGTCGGGTGCCGTGTCCCCGGGCTGCGTGGCGGCTGACGTGACGGTCATGACCGTCCAATGGTAGGTCGCCCGCCTGACACCCCGGTCCCAGTCCGGGACCGTCCCGCTCCCGACTCCCGACGTTCGATGGGCCGTCAGTCGCGGTGCTCCCAGATGCCCTCGCTGCCGACCCCGACGAACCCGACCGCCTCGTTGACGTCGAGCATCGGCCGGTTCTCCTCGGCGTTGGAGGTGACGATCGACGGCCGGCCCGGGAAGTCCCGCTCGACGGTCTCGATCCCGACCACCTTGAGGAGCCATCCGAGTCGGTGCCCGCGGTGCTCGCGGAGCACGAGCGTGTCCCACTGCATCACGGCCCGAGTGGGATCGTCCGGCACCTTGAGCTGACTGAAACCGGCCAGGGTGGTGCTCTCGACGTGTTCGACGGCGACGGTCAGCATGGTGTGCGGCCCGCTCGCGAGCTGCTCCTCGGACTCCCGGACGCGGTCGGCGGTCCAGACGTCCTCGGGCTCCTGCATGTCACCCTCCGGCGCGTCGGTGCTCATCCGGGTGTGCAGCAACGCGAGGTCGTCGAGCCACCGCTCGGGGGTGGCGCCGGTCCACGTGTGCACCCGGTAGGCGGGACCGGCCGCCGTCGCGGCGCGGTCGTGCAGCTCCCGGACGACGGAGACGTCGGCGGGGAGCCCGAGCCGACTGATGCGGTTCACCTGCCCGAAGCGCCAGCCGCGTCCGGTCAGGAAGCGCACCGCCGCCTCGTCCTCGGGGACGGCGCCGGAGCCCGTCGGGGCCTGGCGGTACCCGGGCCCGTCGCCGGGACCGACCTGCCGCGAGACCGCGTACGTCTTCCACTGCGTGCGGCCCTCGGTCCGGGCGAGCTGCTCGAGGTGGTCGGCGAGCAGCGTGCCGAACCCCCGGCGTTGTCGGTCGGGGCGGACACCCACCGACAGCCAGCAGTTCGTCGTGCCCGGCTCGGTCTTCGAGTCGTACGAGCCCGCGGCCACGACGTCGCCGGTGTCGTCGCGCACGACGAACAGGCGGCTCGGCGATCCCGGCTCGTGGCACATCGGCAGGTACTCGGCCGGGGTCCACGGCAGTTCGGGCAGCCCGTGCACCGCGACCTCAGCGGCATCGGACACCGCGAGCCAGTCCGAGAACGCCCGCACCAGCTCCGGATCGTCGTCCATCGTCGCCGGCACGACGAGTTCCTCGACGACGAGCTGCCCGTCGACCGTGTCGGTGTGGTCGGCCATCGTTGCCCCCTGTGGTCGGCCGGTCGGACGGCCGTCGTCCGCCGCCCGGCAGGGCAGCCTCGCAGCATACCGGTGGCCGGACCCTGCCGCTAGGGTTGCTGCGTGCTGCTCTCCGACCGTGACATCACCGCCCAGCTCGCCGAGGGACGGATCGGCCTCGACCCGTACGACTCCTCGCTCGTCCAGCCGTCGAGCATCGACGTCCGGCTCGACAAGTACTTCCGGCTGTTCGACAACCACAAGTACCCGCACATCGACCCGGCCGAGGACCAGCCCGAGCTCACCCGTCTCGTCGAGACCGACCCGGACGAGGCGTTCGTGCTGCACCCGGGGGAGTTCGTCCTCGGTTCGACGTTCGAGGTCGTGACGCTGCCGGACGACATCGCCGCACGCCTCGAGGGCAAGAGCTCGCTCGGTCGCCTCGGCCTCCTGACGCACTCGACGGCGGGCTTCATCGACCCGGGCTTCTCGGGCCACGTCACGCTCGAGCTGTCGAACGTCGCGACGCTGCCGATCAAGCTCTGGCCGGGCATGAAGATCGGGCAGCTCTGCTTCTTCCAGCTCTCGAGCCCGGCGGAGAAGCCCTACGGCTCTGCCGAGTACCAGTCGCGCTACCAGGGCCAGCGTGGTCCGACCCCGTCGCGCTCGGCGCTGAACTTCGACCGCGCGGACGTCTCGCAGCGCGACTGACCGCGGACGGGGCCGATCACGCCCGCTCGGAGGCCGCCGCGGGACCGGTGATGTACTACTGCGCGGCGAAATGTCGCACTCTGTGTATCGTTGCTGCATGGCCGAAGCACCGACCCGTGCGCCGCAGCCGGTGGTGGCGTCCGAGATCATCCGCGACGCCCGACTACGCGCCGGACTGACGCAGGTGCAGCTCGCCGCTCGCGCCGGGGTCACGCAGAGTGTGATCAGCACGTACGAGAACGGTCGGCGGGAA
Organism: Curtobacterium sp. MR_MD2014; assembly: GCF_000772085.1. Taxonomy (NCBI): domain Bacteria; kingdom Bacillati; phylum Actinomycetota; class Actinomycetes; order Micrococcales; family Microbacteriaceae; genus Curtobacterium; species Curtobacterium sp. MR_MD2014. The sequence goes on from NZ_CP009755.1 coordinate 392,143, forward strand.
CCGTCGCTCGCGGCGCTGCAGCGACTCGTCCGTGCTGCGGGGTTCGAGGCATCGGTCGACCTGCTCCCGGTGGACGCTCCGCCTCCCCTGGTCGATCGCATCGCGGCCGCGCGCGACGCCCTGGTCGCGGCGGTGGAGCGCAACGGCGGTGCCGCACCCCGCGTCCTGTGCACCACCGGCTCCCGGCGGCGAGCCGAGTCCGTCGGGCTGCTCGTGGACCTCGAGCCCGGTGCCGGCATCTTCACCCTCATGCGGATCCAGGACGAGGCGGAGCGGCTGCTCGGTGTCGACGTCGAGGTGCTCGACGCCCTGTGCGCCGGGTCGGACCTGCACCGTGCAGCGGTCCCGCTGTGACGGACGCCACGGGACCGGAGGTGGACGAACGGCTCGACGCGGTCGTGCGCGCGTGCGAGGCGATCGAGCGCTACGTCGCGGACGCCGCTCCGTCGGACGTCGTGCTCGACGCGGTCCGGATGCGGTTGGTCGAGATCGGCACGGTGGTCGCGGCCCTGCCCGGTGTCCTCACGGCGACCGAGCCCGAGATCCCGTGGGCGCGTCTCGCCGGCGTGGGGGACCGGTTGACCGGCCGACGCCGGGGGGTGACCTCGTCGGTGCTGCTGTGGACGGCACGCGTCGACGTGCCACGGCTGCGGGAGGCGGCCGAGCGGTTGCGCGCGACGGGTGCGACCCACGTCCTTCCGGGCGATCCGGCGCACCCGGACGGCGAGCCCTCCGACCCGGCCGGCGAGCCCTCCGACCCGGCCGGCTGACGGACGGGAGGCCCGTGGCGGCCGCGTCCCGTGCCTCCCGTCCGGCGCTCCGTCCGTCCCGTGAGACGGGGGCGTCTGCGCGAGACGCACCGCGGCCACCGAGACGCCCCCGGAACCGGAGGCGTCTCGCGGGCGTGGCGGCGCCTGGCGGCGACGCCGGCGTCTCGACGCCGGTGCCCCGGGACGCGGGAAGGCCCCGTCTCGCCGGAGCGAGACGGGGCCTTCCTCGTGCTGTGGTGCTGTGGTGCTGCCGTGGAGGGGATCAGCCCTTCTTGGCGAGCTCCTCGAGGGTGTCGTTGCCCTTGTAGGCCTCGACCGCGTTCTCCTTGGTGACCAGGACCGGGGTCAGCTCGACGGCCGGCACGACCTTCTTGCCGTTGTCGTTGTTCTTGTCCTCGGTGGTCTTCGGGGTCTTGCCGTCGGCCAGGTCGGAGACCAGGTCGATCGCGGCCTGCGCCTCTTCGGTGGTGTTCTTGTAGATGGTCGAGTACTGCTCGCCCTGCATGATCAGCGGGATCGAGGCGGTCTCGGAGTCCTGACCGGTGACGACCGGGTTCGGCTTACCAGCAGCCTTGGTGGCGGTCAGGATGGCGCGGGCCAGGGTGTCGTTCGGCGACAGGACGCCGTCGAGCTCGGTGTTCGTGTACGACTTCGTCAGGATGTCGGTCATGCGCGACTGGGCGTTCTGCGCGAGCCAGCCCTGGGTGTTCGTCTTCGAGAACGAGGTCTGACCCGAGACGACCTTGAGGGTGCCGTCGTCGATCTTCGGCTGGAGCACGTCCATGGCGCCGTTGAAGAAGACCTTCGCGTTGGCGTCGTCGGGCGAGCCGGAGAAGAGCTCGATGTTGTACGGGCCGCTCGACTTCTTGGCCTTCATGCCGTCGAGCAGGGCCTGGCCCTGCAGCTGGCCGACCTTGAAGTTGTTGAACGCGACGTAGTAGTCGACGTCGTCGGTGTTCAGGATGTTGCGGTCCCAGGCGATGACGACGGCGCCGGACTTCTTGGCGGCGGCGACCTGCGTGCCGAGCTGCGAACCGTCGGCGGCACCGATGATGATCGCCTTCGCGCCCTTGGTGACCATCGACTGGATCTGGCCCTGCTGGTCCGGGACCGGGTTGCCGGCGTTGGCGTACTGGATGTCGGCCTTGAAGCCGGCGTCCTCGATCGACTTCTCGAACGCGGCACCCGCGAGGACCCAGTTCTGCGAGGTCTTGGCGGGGAGCGCGACGCCGATCAGGTCGCCCTTCTTGATCTGGACGTTCGAGGCGCCGCCCGACGAGTCCGAGCCGGCGTCCGAGTTGCCGCGGGCCGAGCAGCCGCTGAGGGCCAGACCCGCGACGAGTGCCAGGCCGATGCCGGCGATGAGCTTCTTGCGCATGAGATTGCTTTCTCTTCGTTGAGGAGTGGTGCTGTGTGGTGCGGGGATCGTGCGGGCGGCCACCGGAGCGGCCGCCCGCCACGTGTTACTGGACGTTGACCTTCTCGGGCTGGTCCTCGATGGTCCGCGGCTGCTGCGCGGCCACCGTGTTCTGTTCGGTGTCCTTGCGTTGGAACTGCTTCAACATCCCGCCGATGAGGGACGGACGACCCTGCGACTTCGAGTAGACGTCGAAGGCGACGGCGACGAGCAGGACGAGACCGCGGATGATCTGGACGCGGTTGGACTCGAGGCCCACCAGCGACAGACCGTTGGACAGCAGGGCCATGACGAGACCACCGATGATCGATCCGGAGATCGTGCCGATGCCACCGGCGACCGCTGCACCACCGACGAACACGGCGGCGATCGCGTCGAGCTCCCAGCCGGTGCCGTCCGCGGGGCCCGAGGCACCCGAGTAGCCGACGAAGACCATGCCGGCGACGGCGGCCAGGACGGACATGTTCATCATGACGAAGAAGTTGACCTTGCGGGCGCTGACGCCGGACAGGACGGCGGCGTTCGCGTTGCCACCGACCGCGTAGACCTGGCGGCCGAAGATCGTGTTCTTGGTCAGGAAGCCGTAGACGATGGTCAGGACACCGAGGATGATCGCGACGATCGGGATCGACGTGCCGGCGGGGCCGGCGGCGAACAGGTACGTCGCGACGAGGGTGACGGCGACCAGGATGCCCGTGCGGACGATCGAGACCCAGAGCGGGACGAGCTCGGCGTGCATCTTCTTGCGACGCTGACGACCACGGAACTCGAGGAAGACGAGCACGAGGCAGGTGACGATGCCGAGGATGAGCGTGCCGTTCGAGAACCCGAAGTCCGGGCCGAAGTCGGGCAGGAAGCCCGAACCGATCTTCGCGTAGTCGTCCGGCACCGGCTGCGACGTCGAGTTGCCGATGATCTGGTTCGCACCGCGGAAGATGAGCTGGCCGGCCAGGGTCACGATGAAGGCCGGGACCTTCACGAACGCGACCCAGAAGCCCTGCCAGGCTCCGACGGCTGCACCCACGGCGAGGCCGAGGATGATCGCGGCCCACGCCGGGAAGTTCCACTGCGCCATCGACTGGGCGACGATGATGCCGGTGAACGCCGCGACGGACCCGACCGACAGGTCGATGTGTCCCGCGATGATCACCATGACCATCCCCAGCGCCAGGATGAGGATGTAGGAGTACTGCAGGAACACGTTGATGATGTTCGTCGGCTCGAGGATGAGCCCGTTCGTCAGGATCGAGAACAGGATCAGGATCGCGATGAGCGCGATGATCATGCCGTACTGGCCGATGCTGTTGCCCTTGCCGAACAGCAGTTTCAGGTTCTTCATGAGATCAGTGCGCCCTTCCGCGCGGAGGTCATGCTGCGCATGAGGGTCTCGGGGTCGGCCTGGTCCGCGGGGACGTCGGCGGTGATCTGGCCCTCGAAGATCGTGTAGATCCGGTCGGAGAGGCCGAGGAGTTCGGGGAGCTCGGAGGAGATGAGGATGATGCCCTTCCCCTGTGCCGCGAGCTGCTGGATGATGCCGTAGATCTCGAACTTCGCGCCGACGTCGATGCCGCGGGTGGGCTCGTCGAGGATCAGCAGGTCCGGGTCGGTGAACATCCACTTGGACAGGACGACCTTCTGCTGGTTCCCGCCGGACAGCTTGCCGACGTTCTCCTCGACGGTCGGCACCTTGGTGCGGAGCATCTTGCGGTAGCGCTCGGCGACGTCGTACTCCTCGAGGGAGTCGACGACACCGGCCTTCGAGATCTTCGGCAGGTCGGCGGCGACCGTGGAGCGCTTCACCGTGTCGAGCAGGTTCAGACCGAGGGCCTTGCGGTCCTCGGAGACGTAGCCGAGGCCGTTCTGGATCGCCTGCTGGACGTTCGCGATCTTGATCTCGCGGCCGTCCTTGATGATCTGGCCGTCGATGAAGTTGCCGTACGAGCGGCCGAAGATGCTCATCGCGAGCTCGGTGCGGCCGGCGCCCATCAGGCCCGCGAAGCCGACGATCTCGCCGCGGCGGGCGTGGAAGTTCGAGCCCTTCGCGACCAGGCGCGAGGCGTCCTGCGGGTGCTGGACGGTCCAGTTCTTGACCTCGAAGAAGACCTCGCCGATCTTCGGCGTGCGGTCCGGGAAGCGGCTCTCGAGCGAGCGGCCGACCATCCCGCGGATGATGCGGTCCTCGTTGACGCCGTCGCCCTTCACGTTGAGCGTCTCGATCGCCTTGCCGTCACGGATGATCGTGATCTCGTCGGCGATCTGCTCGATCTCGTTGAGCTTGTGGCTGATGATGATGCTCGCGATGCCCTTGGACTTCAGCCCGACGATGAGGTCGAGCAGGTGCTGCGAGTCGTTCTCGTTCAGGGCCGCGGTCGGCTCGTCGAGGATGAGGAGCTTGACGTCCTTGTGCAGGGCCTTCGCGATCTCGACGAGCTGCTGCTTGCCGACACCGAGGTTCTTGATCTGCGTGTCCGGGTCCTCGTCGAGGCCGACGCGGGCGAGCAGGTCCTGAGCGCGGAGCTGGGCGCTGGTCCAGTCGATGACACCGAAGCGACCGGGCTCGTTGCCGAGGAACAGGTTCTCGGTGATCGACAGCTCGGGGATGAGCGCGAGCTCCTGGTGGATGATGACGATGCCGGCCTGCTCGGACTGCTTGATGTCCTTGAAGCGGACTTCGTCGCCCTCGTAGACGATCTCGCCGCTGTAGGTGCCGTACGGGTAGACGCCCGACAGCACCTTCATGAGGGTGGACTTGCCGGCGCCGTTCTCGCCGCAGATCGCGTGGATCTCGCCGGCGCGGACGCTGAGCGACACGTCCGAGAGCGCCTTGACACCAGGGAACTCCTTGGTGATCGACCGCATCTCGAGGATGGTCTCGGCGCTGGTGACGGACCTGGTGGCCAGGTCCGGTCCCTGTGGGGTTGACGCCACGGTGCATCTCCTTCTGCCGCTGCGGTGCGGCAGTCCTTCGGGTGGTGAGGTGCGGCATCGGGGGCGCAGGAGTGCCTGCGTGGACCTCGTTGTCGCGTCCGGTGTCCTGCTCGGTGTGACGGTCATGTGACCGTTCACATCGGCGGAACGGAGGTAATTTACGCACAGCCCCGTCGCGGCTGTCAATTCGGTTCGGTCGCGTTTTCGTAACGGCCCGCGTGATCCGGCGGAATCCGCGTCCTGACGCCCCCCGAGGTGGGGTGGTCGGGCGTCACGCAGGGCGGACGGGAGGCGCGGGGCGGGGCCGCCACGGGCCTCCGGGCCGACGCGTGGTCGCGTCAGCGGCGCCGGGGTGCGCCCGTCGATCCGCGCACCACGAGCTGCGGCACGAGGTCGACCGGGCGGAGCGTGTGCCCCTCGGACGGCAGGAGCAGTTCGACGCAGCGCCGACCGAGCTCGGGGAAGTCGACCTCCACCGTGGTCAGCGGCGGCCAGAGGTGCTTCGCCTCGGGGATGTCGTCGTAGCCGACCACGGACAGGTCACCCGGGACGTCCAGCCCGTACGACCGCGCCGCGTGCATGACCCCGAGCGCCATCGCGTCGTTCGAGCAGAAGATCGCCGTGCAGTCCCGGTACCGCAGGAGCTCGCGGCCCGCGTGGTAGCCGAAGTCCGCGGTCCAGTCGCCCAGGATCGGCGGCACGACGGGCATGTCCCGGTCGGACATCTCGCGCAGGAACCCCTGCATGCGGGCCTCGGCCTCGATCCAGTCCTGCGGCCCGGCGATGTGCCGGACGTACTCGTGGCCGAGGTCGAGCAGGTGCGCGGTCGCCAGCCGGGCACCCTCCATCTGGTCGATGAAGAGCGTCGAGCGCTCGTCCCCGCCGCTCGTGCGGAGCGCCACGTAGGGCGTCCGCATCCCGAGCTCCTCGATGAGGTCGAACACGCGCTGCTGCGGCGCGATGACGATGATCCCCTCGACGTCCTGGTCGAGCAGGTGCCCGAGGCCGTCCCGGACCGCTTCGTCGGTGGCCGCCGCGATGTTCGCGGTCGTCACCGAGTAGCCGCGCGTGACGGCGGCGTCCTCGATCGCCTGCATCGTCGCGGCCGGTCCGTAGTGGGAGCGCTGCGCGGTGAGCACGCCGATGGTGTGCGTCCGACTGGTGACCAGGGCGCGCGCGGCGCGGTTCGGCCGGTACTGCAGCTGCTCCATCGCGGCGAGCACGCGGTCCTTGGTCTCGGCGCGGATGGCGTCCGAGTTGTTGAGCACGCGCGACACCGTCTGGTGCGAGACGCCGGCGACCCGCGCGACGTCACGGATGCTGGGCGAGCGCGGTTGCTGTGTCCGCGGTGACGCCATCGTTGCTCTCTCCTGCTCGGGGCCGTGGCACCTCGATGTGCACGTTCACATTCCGAGCCAGATCATTATGCACGTCCCCGCGCTGCACGCCAGCCGTACCCGCGTCAGAGCCAGTTGCGCTTCCGGAAGACCAGCCACAGGATCCCCGCCAGGGCGAGCATCGCCACGATCGCGACCGGGTAGCCGTACCGCCAGTGCAGCTCCGGCATGTGGTCGAAGTTCATGCCGTAGACGCCGGCGATGAGCCCCGGGGCGAAGAGGATGGCCGCCCAGGACGAGATCTTCTTGACCTCCTCGCCCTGGCGGTGCGCGGCCCGGGCGAGCTGCCGGCTCTCCTCGCCCTGCGCCAGGGAGGCGCTCGTCATCCGCCGCATCGCCTCGTTCTGCTCCTGCGTCACGAGGGTCGAGTGCAGCGTGAGGGCGTTCTCGAGCAGCGCCCGGAACGAGTCCACCCGCTCCGTCACGCGGAGGGCGTGGTCGAGCACGTTGCGCAGGCGGTGCTGCACCTCGTCGTCGACGCCGTACTTGTCGGCGCCCCGGAGCAGCCCGCGCACCATCGCCGGCACCGGGGCCGTGGCGCGCTGGAACCCGAGCACCTCGCTGAGCAGCTGGTAGATGCGCTTCGAGACGCCGGGGTCGACCTGGCCCGCGAACAGCTGGTCCTCGATGGCGTCGACCTGGTCCTGGATGACCTCGACGACCGGTGCGTAGCCGTCGACGATCTCGTCGAGCACGGCGGCGGTGACGGCTTCGGACCCCGTGGCGAGGAACGCCGGGTCGGCCTCGACCCGGCAGCGGACGGCGGCGAGGTCGGGCTCCTCGGCGTGCCGCACGGTCACCACGAACCGCCGACCGACGAAGAGGTGCACCTCGCCGAACTCGACCTCGTTCGTGTCGGCGCGGTACCAGGCGGGTCGGAGCACCAGGAAGAGCGTGTCGCCGTACCGCTCGAGCTTGGCGCGCTGGTGTCCCTTGCGGGCGTCCTCGACGGCGTTCTCGTGCAGGTCGAACTCGGCGGCGACGGCCTCGAGCTCGGCGTCGTCGGGGCGCAGCAGGCCGATCCAGGCGAGCGCGCCGTCCGCGGCCGTCGCCGTGGTGGTGACCGGGTCGGTCTCCGTGGCCCGGGACAGGGTCGCGGGACCGCCGATGCGACGTCCTGCGACGTAGACGGCGTCGTCGATGCGTGCCATGTCGTGCTCCTCGTGCTCGGGAGCAGGCAGGCGCGATGCTCCGCGACGGAGCAGGGCGAGCACGGGCACCGGTCGAGCCGGTGCGGAGCGTGCGTCAGCGAACGGGCACGGTGACGACCGGGGCGGTCGTCCGGCCCGATCGAGGATGGTCACCCGACATCGCGCCTCACCTGCCCTTCTCGTCGTCCGCGGTCGCCAGGGCGCGACCAGCGGGCCACGTTACCCGGAGGGTGGACGTGCGTCGAGTGAGCGATCGCTCAGCGGGTGACGCGCAGTCCCTGCTGCTCGAGCTCCGTGAGCTGCCACCCGAGCCAGGGGCTCCAGGCGAACGGCGCCGCGGCGACCGATGCCCGCAGTTCGTCCTCGGAGAGCCAGGCGTACTCGGCGACCTCGTCGTCCGCGGGGGCCGGGACGTCGTCGGTCACGGCGCGGAACACCGGGCAGACCTCGTTCTCGACGATGCCCGAGGCGTCGACCGCGCGGTACCGGAAGTCGGGCAGCACGAGCTCGACGTCGCGCACGGTGATGCCGAGTTCGCGGGAGGCGCGGCGGGCGACGGCGTCCTCGAACGCCTCGTCCGGTCCGGGGTGCCCGCAGAACGTGTTCGTCCACACCCCCGGCCAGGTCTTCTTCGACAGGGCGCGACGGGTCACGAGGACCTTGCCCTCGGCGTTCCGCACGTGGCACGAGAAGGCGAGGTGGAGCGGGGTGTCCTCGGTGTGCACCGCGAACTTCTCGGCGGTGCCGATGGGAGTGCGGTCTTCGGCGAGCAGGACGACGGATTCCGGGAAAGTGTTCATCTGCCCCGATAGGTTAGGCCAATGAGCGAGGAAGCGGCCACCGTGGCGCAGATCGACCTCGCACTGGTCGACGACTGCATCGAACGCTTCTTCGCGGTGTCGTCGGCCCGTGCGCGTCGGTTCGGCAGACCGTCCGAGGAACTCTGGCGGGTGCTCCGTCGAGCGAGCATGGGCGGCAAGCGCTTCCGCCCCCGCATGGTCCTCACCGCGTACGCCGGGCTCGGCGGCACGGATGCCCACGCCGCCGCGAACGTCGCCGCCGCGTACGAGCTGCTGCACACCGCGCTCGTCGTGCACGACGACGTCATCGACCGCGACTGGTCGCGCCGCGGGGAGCCGAACGTCGCCGGGTCCTTCCGCGACACCGGCACCACCGGTGGTCTCGCGCTGCCCACCGCCGAGCACCGGGGGGTGAGCGCCGCCGTCATCGCGGGGGACCTCGCCCTCGTCGCCGCCGCACGCTTCGTCGAGGCGTCCGGTGTCGTCGACGACCGTCGTGCCCGGCTGCTCGAGATCCTCGACGACGCGGTCTTCGCGAGTGCGGCGGGCGAGATGACCGACGTCGACCTCGCGCTGGGCGTCATGCCCTCCGTCGACGAGGTCCTGGCCATGGAGCGGGCGAAGACGAGCGTCTACTCGTTCGAGGCGCCGCTGCAGTCCGGTGCCGTGCTCGCCGGCGCGGACGAGTCCGTCGTGGCCGCCCTCGGTGCCTTCGGTCGCGAGATCGGCATCGCCTACCAGATCGTCGACGACCTGCTCGGGGTCTACGGCGACGAGACCGTGACCGGCAAGTCCGTGCTCGGCGACCTGCGCGAGGGCAAGCGCACCATGCTCATCGCCTACGCCGCGACCACCGACTGCTGGGACGACATCGCGCCCTACCTCGGCGACCCCGACCTCGGCGAGGAACGCGCGGCCGAGCTCCGTGCGACCCTGGAGACCTGCGGCGCGAAGGCGGCGGCCGAGTCCCGGATCGCCGAGCACGCCGCCCTCGCCCGAGCCGAGCTCGCGGCCCTGCCCTACGAGCTCGCCGAACGACTGGAGCACCTGGTGTCCGAACTGCTGGAGCGCGTGCGGTGACCCAGACCGCACCACCGCGTCTGCCCCTGTACGACGCGACGGCCGAGGCTGCCTCCGGGGTCGTCATCGAGCGCTACTCGACCTCGTTCGGCCTGGCGAGCCGGCTCCTCACCCGGGACACCCGCGAGCACATCCGCAACGTGTACGCCCTGGTCCGCGTGGCCGACGAGGTCGTCGACGGTCCCGCGACCGAGGCCGGACTCGACCACGACCTGGCGCGCACCGTGCTCGACGAGCTCGAGGCCGACACCGAGCGTGCGATGGCACTGGGCTTCTCGGTGAACCCGGTCGTGCACGCCTTCGCCCGCACCGCCCGCACGACTGGCTTCGGGCCGGAGCTCACGAAGCCGTTCTTCGCGTCGATGCGCATGGACCTCGAGCGGACCGAGCACGACCAGGAGTCGTTCGACCGGTACGTGTACGGCTCCGCCGAGGTCGTCGGGCTGATGTGCCTCCGCGCGTTCGTGTACCGGGCCGGTCGGCCGACCTTCGACGACGCCGTGCTCGTCGACGGTGCCCGCGCGCTCGGGGCGGCCTTCCAGAAGGTGAACTTCCTGCGCGACCTGCACGCCGACTTCGAGGTGCTCGGCCGCTCGTACTTCCCGGGGGTCGACGTCCGCACGTTCGACGAGGCCACCAAGGACCGCCTGGTCGCCGACGTGCAGGCCGACCTCGACCGTGCCGCGCTGACGGTGCCGCTGCTCCCCGTCGACGCGCGCAAGGCCGTCGGTCTCGCGCACGCGCTGTTCCAGGAGCTCAACGACCGGATCGCCGCGTGCCCGGCGCACCGCCTGGTGACGACGCGCGTGCGCGTGCCGAACCCGGTGAAGGCGCAGCTCGCCGCGCGCGTGCTCGCCGGACGCGCCCCGCTGTCGTCCCGCGCAGCCCATCACCGGTCTGGAGGCCGTGCATGACCCCGTCCCGTGCCTCCCGTCCGTCCACCCCCGCGTCGCGGCGCGCGGTGCCGGCCCGACGTGCGGTGATCGTCGGCGGCGGCATCAGCGGACTCGCGTCCGCCGCGCTGCTCGCCCGCGACGGCTACGCCGTCACCGTGCTCGAGCAGCGCGACCAGCTCGGCGGCCGCGCCGGGTCGTGGGAGCGGGACGGCTTCCGGTTCGACACCGGGCCGTCCTGGTACCTCATGCCCGAGGTGTTCGACCACTTCTTCCGGCTGCTCGGCACCACCGCCGACGCCGAGATGGACCTCGTGCAGCTCGACCCGGGCTACCGCGTCTACAGCGAGGGCGACGACGAACCGATCGACCTGCGCGCGGACCGCGAGGCGAACATCGCGCTCTTCGAGTCGATCGAGCCCGGTGCCGGTGCGCGGCTGCGGAAGTACCTCGACTCCGCCGAGGACACCTACGCGATGGCCGTCCGTCGCTTCCTCTACACGACCTTCCAGGACCTGACGAAGCTCGCCGCCCCGGACGTCCTCCGTCGTCTGCCGAAGCTCGCCCGGCTCCTGCTGCAGCCGCTGTCGTCGTTCGCCGCGAAGGCCGTGCGGGACCGCCGGCTCTGGCAGGTCCTCGGGTACCCGGCGGTGTTCCTCGGCACCAGCCCGTACGCCGCGCCGAGCATGTACCACCTGATGAGCCACCTCGACCTGGCCGACGGGGTGCTCTACCCGAAGGGCGGCATCACCGAGGTCATCGCCGCGGTCGAGCGCGTCGCCCGTCGCGAGGGTGCCGAGATCACCACGGGTGCGACCGTCGAGCGGATCGTCGTCGAGGACGGGCACGTCACGGGCGTCGTGCACCGCGATGCCTCCGGTGCGGAGCACACCGTGCCCGCCGACCTCGTGGTGAGCGCCGCCGACCTGCACCACACCGAGCTGCACCTGCTCGACGCGGAGCACCGGACGTACCCGGAGCCGCACTGGCGGAAGCGCGACCCGGGGCCGAGCGCCGTGCTCGTCTACCTCGGGGTCGACGGCCTCGTGCCCGGGCTGCTGCACCACACGCTGGTCTTCACCGCCGACTGGGAGGCCAACTTCGGCGCGATCTTCGGCAAGGACCGACACGTGCCGGACCCGGCGTCGATCTACGTCTGCGCGCCCTCGCTCACCGACGACACCGTCGCGCCCGAGGGGTCGAGCAACCTGTTCGTCCTGGTGCCGCTGCCCGCCGACCTGTCCATCGGGAAGGGCGGCATCGACGGTGCCGGCGACGCCGAGGTCGAGCGCATCGCCGACCGCGCGATCGACGTCATCGCGGAGCGCTCCGGCGTCCCCGACCTGCGCGACCGCATCCGCGTGCGCCGCACGATCGGCCCGCAGGACTTCGCCGACGACTACAACGCGTGGAGCGGCTCGATGCTCGGGCCGGCGCACACGCTGGCGCAGAGCGCGTTCTTCCGCGAGGCGAACGTCTCCCGCAAGGTGGACGGCCTCTACTACGCGGGCGCCTCGACCACCCCGGGCATCGGCCTGCCGATGTGCCTGATCAGCGCCGAGGTGCTGCTCAAGCGCATCCACGGCGACACGTCGACCGAACCGCTGCCGACGCCGCTGCCGGCACCGTCGTCGGGGCCCGCCGGGTCGTCGACGGCCGGGTCCGCCCGGACCGCGGGCTGATGCCGGGGGCGTACCTCGCCGGACTCGTGGTGTCGATCGCCGGCATCGCGGTGCTCGACGCCCGGTACCGGCTGTTCCTCTGGCGCAGCCCCCTGCGTGCCGCGGCGGTGATGGTGATCGGGCTCGTGTTCTTCCTCGTGTGGGACGTCGCGGGCGTGCACCTCGGCATCTTCTTCATCGGGCAGGGCGACCTGCTGACCGGGGTGCTGCTCGCGCCCGAGGTCCCGCTCGAGGAGGTCTTCTTCCTCGTGCTGCTCTGCTGGACGACGATGGACCTGTTCGGTGCCCTGCGTCCGGTCGTGGCCCGGCGGCTCGACCGTGCCGGGTCCCGGGTCGGGCCCGACGAGGAGCGACGCTCGTGACCGGCACGGCGACGTACGCCCTGCTCGCGGTGCCGTTCCTGACGTTCGCCGCGCTCGTCGCCGTGGCGGCCGGAGTCGTGTCGGCCCGTCGCCGCGGAGCCGGTCGCGGACAGGCCGGTCGTGGGCGGGCCGGTCGTGGCCGGGCGGGGCGCCGGTGGGTCGGTGTGGGCGGTGTCGTCAGCGCCGTGGCGGCCGGCGTCGTCCTGCTCCTGATGACCGGCGTCTTCAACAACGTGATCGTGGGGCTCGGCATCGTCGCGTACGACGACGCGCTGGTCTCCGGCGCCCGGGTCGGGCTGTTCCCGGTCGAGGACCTCGCGTACTCGCTCGGTGCCGCCCTGCTGCTGCCGAGCTGCTGGGTCCTGCTCGAGCGGCCGCGGGCCCGGTCGTCCGCGCACCCCACCGTCCGCGGGGCGGGACGCGGGACCGGTACGGTCGGAACGCCGACCCAGCCACCCCGTCGACCGGAGGAGACCCCGTGACCGTGAGCAGTGCCTCCAGACCGTCGACCGCGCGCGCCCTGTTCGTGTCGTCGCGACCGATCAGCTGGGTGAACACCGCCTACCCCTTCGGTGCCGCGTACCTGCTCGGCAGCGGGGTCGGCGTCGACGGTGGCGGCGGCTTCTCGCTCGTCGCGTTCCTCGTCGGGGTCGTGTACTTCCTCGTGCCGTACAACCTGGCGATGTACGGCATCAACGACGTCTTCGACTACGAGTCCGACCTGCGGAACCCCCGGAAGGGCGGGGTCGAGGGCGCGCTGCTGGACAAGAGCGTCCACCGCACCACGCTGTGGGCGGTCGTCGTCACGAACGTCCCGTTCCTCGTCGCACTCGTGGTGCTCGGCGCGCTGAGCGGCAACGGGCCGTGGTCGTGGCTCGTGCTCGCGATCAGCGTCTTCGCGGTGATCGCGTACTCGGCTCCGGGACTGCGCTTCAAGGAGAAGCCGTTCCTCGACTCGCTGACGTCGTCGACGCACTTCGTCTCACCGGCGGTCTACGGGCTGGCGCTCGCCGGGCCGCACTGGACCGGGGCACTCGTCGCGGTCTGCGTGGCGTTCTTCCTGTGGGGTGTGGCCTCGCACGCGTTCGGCGCCGTGCAGGACGTGCTGGCCGACCGGGCCGGCGGCATCGGCTCCGTCGCGACGGTGATCGGCGCCCGGGCGACGGTCCGGCTGGCGTTCGTGGCGTACCTCGTGGCCGGCGTCGCGCTGCTGTTCTCGGACTTCCCGGGGCCGATCGCGGCGATCGTCGTCGTGCCGTACGCGCTCAACGTGCTGCCGTGGTGGAACATCACCGACGCCGGGGCCGAGGCGGCGAACGCGGGGTGGAAGCGGTTCCTCTGGATCAACTACCTGGCGGGCTTCATCGTCACGATGGCACTCATCGGCTACGCCTGGACGCACTGACGCAGGCTGCTGCACGGGCGGTGGGTGGGGCTGCACGACACTCGTCGTCGGCCTGACAGACTGGACGCACGCGCCGCGGGAGTCGTGGCGCGCCGGTCACGAAGGAGTGCACGCATGACGGTCCGCATCATCCACGTCGGTCTCGGAGGGTGGGGCGGCAACTGGGCCCGCACCGCCATCCCGCAGGTCACCGAAGTGGAGGTGGTCGGGCTCGTCGACCCGGTCCCCGCGACGCTGGACGCCGTGCGCGAGGACCTCGACCTGCCGACATCCGCCGCCTTCGCCTCGCTCACCGAGGCGCTCGCCGGGGTGGAGGCCGACGCCGTCGTCATCACCGCGCCGGCCGTCACGCACGTGCCGCTCGCGCTCGAGGCCCTCGAGGCCGGCAAGCACGTCCTCGTCGAGAAGCCGTTCGCGAACTCCACCGACGAGGCGCTCACGGCGGTCCGTCGGGCCGAGGAGCTCGGGCTCGTGCTGCAGGTCAGCCAGAACTACCGCTGGTACCCGGCGCCCCGGGCAGTCAAGGAGCTGCTCGCGGCGAAGGAGCTCGGCGAGCTGTCCGCGATCAGCATCGACTTCCGGCAGTGGGACAACGACCAGCCCGTCGAGACCTACCCGCACTACCGGTTCCCGCACCCGATGATCAACGACATGGCGATCCACCACTTCGACCTGCTCCGGATGATCACCGGGCTCGAGGCCGTCCGCGTGTACGCCCGCGCGTCGTACCCGAGCCACAGCAAGTACCAGGACGAGGCCGTCACGTCGATGATCATCGAGCTCGAGGACGGTCTCGTCGTGAGCTACCGCGGCAGCTGGCTCTCGCGTGCTCCGCGGACCGCGTGGGCGGGGGAGTGGAGCATCCAGGGCGAGGACGGCGAGATCTGGTTCACGAGCCGCGACGGATCGCCGAGCGAGATCGCCGGGGACCGCGTGACGCTGCGGGCCGACCAGGACGCCGAGGCCGAGGCCGTCGACCTCCCGACGCTCGAGCACACCGACCGGCAGGGCGGGCTGCAGGCCTTCGCCCGGTCCGTCGAGGGCGGCCCGGCTCCCGAGACGAGCGGCCGGGACAACCTGCGGAGCCTGGCGCTGATGGAGGCCGCTGGTCGCTCGGCAGCCTCCGGCCGCCCCGAGGACGTGGTCCTGCCCGAGTAGGGCGCTCGCGTTCCGGATGCCTCCGGGCGTACCTGGTGGATCCGGGCATACCTGGTCGATCCGTTCGACCAGGTACGCCCGTTCTCACCAGCCATCGCAACCGTTCTGGGAAGGAACGGGTGCGCGGGGACGCACGTCACGACGGACGGGAGGCGCGGGGCAGGGCCGCCGCGCGCCTCCCGTCCGTCGTCCACCCGGCACCACTGCCGCGGGACTCGCGCTGCGCGACGGTCCTCGTGCGCGTGCGTGCGAGGGCCGTCGCCGGGCCCGAGTCTCGGGCCCGGCAGCGCTACGCGGCGCCGGCTGCCCTCCTGGCCTGCGCGACCGCGGCGCGCACGCCCCGCGAGAACGCGGGGCCGTGCCCGGGCAGCACGTGCCGGGCCTCGGTGTCCTCGAGTCGACCGAGCGACGCGACGGCCTCGTCGACGTCCGCCGTCGCGGCCGGCGCGACCACCCGCGGCCCGATCCCACCGGTGTAGGGGTCGAAGGTGACCAGGGCGTCGCCCACGATCAGCGCGTCGCGGTCGGCGAAGTGCAGCGCGACGTGCCCGTCCGTGTGCCCGGGCGTCTCGATGATCCACGGGTTGCCGGGGACGTCGGCGCGGGACACCAGCGGCTGCGTCTCCGCGATCCCGTCCACCGTCGCCGCACCGGCGAGCAGCATCCGACCGAGCGGTGCGAGTCCGCCGGGGTGCACCGCGACGAAGCCGAAGCGGTTCGTCTGCGGCCGGTACGAGTACGGGTGAGCCGCCAGGTCGCGGTCGCCCGGGTGCACGAAGACGGGCGTGCCCCACTCGCGGTGCATCCTGGCGGCGGTGCCGACGTGGTCGAAGTGCCCGTGCGTGAGGAGCAGCGCCTCGACCCGAGCGGGCGTGTACCCGAGGTCGTGGACGGCGAGCAGCAGGTGCGGCCACGCGGCGGGCAGCCCCGCGTCGACGACGAGCAGGCGGTCGCCCGTCTCGACGAGGTACGTGTTGGTGTGTGCGATCTCGAGGCGGTGGATCCCCTCGGCGACGTCCCGGAAGAGCATGGGCTGCACCGTAGACCGCGGTCGCTCGGTGCCATGCCGGGGACCGCCTGGTAGGCACGAAGCATGGCCAAGGACAGCATCCCCGAGCTGGAGCTCGCGAACGTGCGGACCCGCGAACGCCTGACGGACAGCGTGAGCGAGATCCGGCGGCGCTCCGACGTGCCCGCGCGCACCCGGCTGGCGCTCGCGAAGGCCCGGCAGCTCTGGCACCGCGACCCGACGCCGCTCATCGCGATGGGCGTCACCGCGGCGACCGGCATCGCGGCGATCGTCCTCGGCACCCGCATCGGGCGGACCGACGCCGGGCACCTCGACCGTCCGGCGGCGTCGACCGCGTTCACCGCGCTCCTGCCCTTCGGCGCGCGCGGCGAGTTCGACGCCGACCAGGCGCGCGGCGGCCGGAAGGGGCGGAAGGCCCGGCGCAAGGCGGCCGAGGAGTCGCTCGAACGCGACCCGGTGCACAAGAACCGCGTGAAGCAGCGGGCCGGCATCGCCGCGGTCCAGCGCCGCGCGACGAAGAACCGGAAGCAGGCCGCCGCGCGGTCGAAGGCGGCGGCGAAGGCCCTCGCGAAGGCGAAGGGCTAGACCATGGCGCACAAGGACAAGACCCTCCAGCAGGAGATGCAGCACAAGCCGGCGCCGGACGACCCCCGGAAGCCGGACAGCCCGACGGACCTCACGAAGCCGTCGTTCACGTACACGCTGAAGAAGACGCTCCGCGAGTTCACCAGCGACCAGTGCACCGACCTGGCCGCGAGCCTGACCTACTACACGGTGCTCGCGCTCTTCCCCGGTCTGCTGGCGATCGTGTCGATCCTCGGCCTGGTCTCGAACCCGCGGGACACGATCGACACCCTGCTCGACGTCGTCACGAACGTCGGTGGCGGGCAGGTCGCCGAGCTCCTCCGCGACCCGGTCGAGGGCCTCGTGCGCTCGCCTGCGGCGCCGATCACGTTCATCGTCGGTGTGCTCGGCGCCCTCTGGTCCGCGTCGGGCTTCGTCGGCGCCTTCGGCCGGGCGATGAACCGCATCTACAACGTCCGCGAGGGCCGACCGATCTGGAAGCTCCGACCGACCATGCTCGGCGTCACGGTGTTCACCGTCGTGCTGCTCGTGCTGGGGCTCCTCGTGCTCGTCTCCGGACCGCTGGCCCGGGCGTTCGGCGACGTCATCGGCCTCGGCGACGCCGCAGCGCTCGTGGTCTCGATCGTGCAGTGGCCGATCCTGCTCGCGATCATGATCGTCGTCGTCGCGGTGCTGTACTACTGGGCGCCGAACATCCGCCAGTCCAAGTTCAAGTGGGTGAGCGGCGGCGCGCTGGTCGGCATCACGATCTGGATCATCGCGAGCGTCGGCTTCGGCTTCTACGTCGGCAACTTCTCGAACTACAACGCGACGTACGGCTCCCTCGGTGGTGTCATCGTCTTCCTGCTCTGGATCTGGATCACGAACAACGCGCTGCTCTTCGGTGCGGAGTTCGACGCGGAGCTCGAGCGCGGCCGCCAGCTGCAGGCCGGCATCCGGGCCGAGGAGGACATCCAGCTCCCCGAGCGCGACACCCGCCAGATCGAGAAGCAGGACGAGCAGCACGCCAAGGACGTGCTCGAGGGCATCAGGATCCGCGAGAGCGCCGGGCGCTCGAAGGACTGACCGGCTCCTGCACAGCGGCGGCGGCCGGCCCCGCCCTCCACAGCCGGGAGGCGCGGTGCCGGTCCGCCACGCCCGCTCCGTAGGGTGGGACGCATGACCGACACCGCTCCCGCCTCCGCTGACCGTCCGACCGCACTCGTCACCGGGGCGACCCGCGGCATCGGCCGCGCGATCGCGCTGGAGCTCGGCCGCACCCACCACGTCCTGGTGGGCGGCCGCTCCGCCGACGCGGTCGCCGCGCTCGTGGCCGAGCTGCCGAGTGCGTCACCGTTCGTCGGCGACCTCGGCGCGGGCGACGTGCCGGACCTGCCGGCGTCGCTCGACGTCCTGGTGCACAGCGCCGGGGTCGAGCAGGGCACCCGCATCGCGGACACCTCGCGCGACGTGTGGGAGCAGGTGTTCGCCACCAACGTCTTCGCGGTCGCCGAACTGACCCGGCTGGCGCTCCCCGCGCTCCGGGCCGCGCGGGGCATCGTCGTGCCGATCAACAGCGGCTCGGGGTTCACCGCAGGTCCCGGCGGCGGTGTGTACGCGGCGTCGAAGTTCGCGCTCCGGGCCTTCGCGGACGCGCTGCGCGAGGAGGAGCGGGCGAACGGCGTGCGGGTGTCGAGCGTGCACCCGGGCCGCACCGACTCCGACATGCAGCGCGCCCTGACCGAGAAGCTCGGCGAGGACTACGACACCGCCTACTACCTGGCGCCCGAGGACGTCGCCGCGGCCGTCCGGACCGTCGTCGACCTGCCGGAGCGCGGCACGATCGAGTCGGTCGCGATCCGGCCGACCCGGAAGCGCTGACCGCCGCGCACCCTCAAGCCACCTCATGGCAGGAGCCGCGTTCGGGGGACGGCGTACTGGTGCGGTTCCCGATACAGTGCGATCGTGAGGACTGATCAGTGACAGGGGTGGACGACGTTGTCGTGCCGCGTAAACTTAAAAAAGTAAGGGTTTCGGGAGTACTTGGCGAGTATGACCACGAGTTTGAATTTCGGGGCCTCCAGGACCTGGCGATAATCTATGGGCCCAACGGCGTAGGTAAAACACGGCTGCTAGAGATCATCGAAGCTCTCGTTGCTCTGAATCTAGCAAGACTGAATTCCTTGCCCTTCTTTGCTGCGGAACTAAGCTTCTCCGACGGTCATGTGTTTAGTGTCGCGAAGGTCCCGAGGCCCATAGAAGAAGACGCTGCAAATGCCGATGCAGAATCAAGCGTCTTCGATCTCGAATTCAAGCTGAAGAAGCGGCGTGGGCGAACAATATCGTCTCAGGTGAGTGCGGGTTCGGACTTTGGCTCCTGGTTGAGCAGGATGACTCCTTGGCATCCTATCGAGGGGTCGGAGATTTGGCGGAATGAACTAGACGGCGACGTTGCGCTCTTTTCAGACTTGAGACCGCGATACTTCAATCGCTATCGTCACGAAACGAGAAGGCAGGGCGAGGCTGCTCCGCGAAGAGAAGTCGATTCTCAAATTCAAGCTTTTGCCGACGAGCTACGTATCAAACTGATTGAAACGCAGCGGCTGACGGCGTTCGACGTGGCTGATCGTACCCGTGGCAGATTCGGTACGGCGGAAGGCGCTCGATCGGTTCCTACTATCAGCCGTAATTCAGACGAGATTAAGCGCTTGCTCAACGCAAATCTTTCGGAAAATTCGCGACTGACGCAGAGTCTCGACAGCACATTTCCTCGGCGCATGCTCGAAAGAGGATCGCAGTCGTCTCTGAATGAAGACGACTTGCGAGCCAAGTGGGAAGAGCAGACAAAGAGGCGAGCCCGACTCACTGAGATTGCGGATCTGAAGGTTGATCCAGAGCTGTCGCTGCCTGATGACATACTCAACGAGTGGCAGCTTGGGATGCTCGAGCTTTACCTGGAGGACGCCGATCAAAAGTTGGCCTCCTTCTCGGAAGTGTTGGCAAAGATAAATCTGCTCGAGCAGATTATCAATGGTCGGCTTCTCGCGAAGAGACTTCGCATCGATGCCAACAACGGGATGGTCGTTACTCGCAATCGCGATGGGTCCACGATTCCCCTTACGGCTCTGTCGTCCGGTGAGCAGCACGAAATTATCTTACTCTTCGACTTGCTTTTCAATGTTCAACCAAATTCGGTCGTTCTTATCGATGAACCCGAAATTTCGCTTCATATAGGTTGGCAAAAAAAGTTCATCGCCGATGTCTTGCTCATCGCTGGCCTTGTTGGCTTCCAGTTCTGCGTTGCCACGCATTCTCCGCAGATCATCGGCCAATGGTGGAATATTGCAGACCGGTTGGGGCCGAAGTCAAGCGATTTTCTCGGGGATGACGAAGGTGAAGGCTCGACTGCGGAGAGCATAGGCGATGCTTGATAGTTTGACACCAGAGAGCATATTTGCCGAGCTGATGATGAATGAGGACGACGTCAGAGCGTTCCTGCTCGTTGAGGGCCCTGACGAGATCGCGATACTCTTTGGTCATGTGGCTGAAGGAGTCTCGCCTATAGTGTGCGGTGGGAAGAAGAATGTAATCGGTGCCGCAGGTATTGCGGCCAGGGACCTGGGGACGCCGGTGATCGGCTTAGTCGATCGAGACTTTGATGGCTTACGCGTGAAGACGTCGACCGTTCCGCGTAACGTGACTCAGACTACGACTTACGATCTCCTAAGTGACGTCATTCATAAAGTTGAGGGGTCGATACGTCGGGTTATGAGTGCGCATTCCGTCACCGGTACGGCGTTGATCGAGAATCGCCGGCAACGATCTGCTGAGGGTGTTGTGTTGGAGGTCGGGTGCGGCTTGGCATCTGTCCGACTCGCATCATTAAACGAAGGCTTTCCTCTAATTTTCAAGAACTACGACTTCACAGCAGTTCTTGATGCAACCAGCGAGTGTCCCGGAGCGCTGCGCTTCGTGGACGGCGCCAGGTGCAAGGACCCCTCTTTCACGGCAACTTCGATAGTGCTGGACGCTATCGATCGTGCTAGCAAGTCGCTTGCAGGCGATGTTCATCGCGTCGGCGGTCACGACATAGTAGGCATAATCGTCGGCCTACTCCGGGGTGTTGGGTCAGGAAACATTTCTCGCAAATCAGTTGAAGCATCACTTATAACTTGCGCGACTCCCAATGTCCTTCGCAGTCTCGACTGCATCTCCCGGCTTGTAGAACTAGGAAGGAGCGAAGCTGGAATGGAGCTTTTTGACTTAGCCGCCTAGCCTCACCTCAGCAAATTGAGCGTCGTCGTCAGGTCGAGCCGCTCGAGGAAGGTCTCGTCGTGGCTGGTCACGACGAGGGCGCCGCGGTACGCCCGGAGCGCCGCCACGAGCTGGTCGACGCTCGTCAGGTCGAGGTCGTTCGTCGGCTCGTCGAGCACCAGGAGCTGCGGCGGCGGGTCCGCGAGCACCAGCGCGGCCAGGGCCACCCGGAAGCGCTCCCCGCCCGACAGCGAGCGGACGGGCCGGTCCACCGTGTCGCCGCGGACGAGCAGACGCGCGAGTCGGTTCCGGAGCTCCCCGTCGGGCACGTGCGGGGCGTCCCGCCGGACGTTCTCGAGCACGGTGGCGTCGTCGTCGAGTCCGTCCCGACGCTGCGCGAGGTACCCGATCCGGTCGACGTGCGGCACCGCCGCGGTGTCCGGGACCGGGTGGTCCCGTGCGGTGGGGCTCCCGACGAGCTGGTCGAGCAACGTCGTCTTGCCGACGCCGTTGTCGCCCGTCACGGCGAGGCGTTCCGGGCCCTGCACGACGGTGTCCCGCCCGCGCACGGTGATCGTCGCGATGCGCCGTGACGCCGGCACGTCCGGGTCTGGCAGTGCCACGTGCAGGGGCTCGTCGTCGCGCAGGCGCAGTTCGGCCTCCCGCACCGCCGACAGGGCCTGCGCCTCCGCCGAACCGTGCGCCGTCCGGAGCCGACCAGCGGTCTCCTGCGCCTTCTTCCGCTGCTCGTTCGCCAGGATCTTCGGCATCGAGCGGCCCGCCTTCTCGCCCGCCCTCGCCCGGCGCGCGATCGTCGTCTCGGCCTCGATGCGCTGCCGCTTCTCCGCGCGGTGCCGTTGCTCGGCGACGCGGACCTCGCGGGCGACGGCGGCCTGCTGCACGGCGAGGTGTTCCTCGTACGCGCTGAACGTCCCGCCGAACACCGTCGCCGAGCCGCTGCGGAGCTCCACGGTCTCGTCGACGTGCTCCAGCAGCTCCCGGTCGTGACCGACGACGACGAGGGTGCCGCGCCAGCCGTCGACCAGGTCGAGCAGGGCCGCGCGAGCCCGCCGGTCGAGGTTGTTCGTCGGCTCGTCGAGCAGTGCGATCGGTCGTCCCCGCAGGCGGATGCCGGCCACGGCCGCCAGGACCGCCTGCCCGCCCGAGAGGGTCGTGACGGGTCGGTCGAGGTCGTCGCCGTCGAGCCCGGGGACGTCCGCGAGCGCTGCGGCGGCACGCTCCTCGACGTCCCAGTCGTCGCCGACCGCGTCGAGGTGTGCGGCCGAGGCGTCGCCGTCCAGGACGGCTCGGAGCGCCGTCAGCGTCGTGCGGATCCCGAGCAGGTCCGCCACGGTGTCCCCGGGGCGGGCGTGCAGCCGCTGGGGCAGGTGGTCCACCGGACCGGTCGTGCTGACCGAGCCGGACGTGGGCTGGAGCCGGCCCGTGACGAGCCGGACCAGCGTGGACTTGCCGGCGCCGTTCCTCCCGACCAGGCCGGTGCGCCCGCGGCCGAAGGCGGCGGTGAGGTGGTCGAGCGCGACGGTGCCGTCGGGCCAGGTGAAGGTGAGGTCGTGCAGGACGACGGACGGTGTTGCGGGCATGGGGGTGCCTCCCGGATCGTGAGCTGGGCGCACGACACCGGACCCGCGGCGACCGGAGGGGTCGGCACACGGGAGCGCCCGAGGGGGCGCGACGACCAGGGCGCCCGACGGGGCGCGACGATCACGGTGTCAGCGCGAGGACTGCGCGGTACCGGTGATCGACTGCAAGGCTGCTCGTTCCGTCGGGGACCCCCGTGTCCGCCACCCGTGCTGCCGGTCGGTCTCCCGCCCCGGCGGCCCCGCGTGACGACGAGGTGTCACCCACCGTAGGGCGGACGCCGCTCCTCGGCAAGAGGTGACAGGCTGGGGGCATGCCGGAGAACCTGCTGCCGAACCCGACCGCGAACCCCGCGACCCTGCTGCCGGAGGAGCCCGAGGTGACCGCCGCGCTCGCCGCCGACGCCCCGGTGTCGAGCGTCGTCGTGTCGCACCCGTCCTCGAGCCTGGCGTGGGCGCTCCTCGCCGACGAGGCCTGGGCGCGCGGCGCGACCCTCGAGTCCTACGCCTACGCCCGCGTCGGGTACCACCGCGGCCTCGACGCCCTGCGGAAGGCGGGGTGGCGCGGTGCCGGGCCGGTGCCGTGGTCGCACGAGCCGAACCGCGGCGTGCTCCGCGCGCTCTTCGCCCTGCGCCGCGCGGCGTCCGCGATCGAGGAGCCGGGCGAGCCCGAGCGCCTGACGGAGTTCCTCGAAGCGTCGGACCCCGAGGCGCTCCGCGCCCTCACCGCCGGGGAGTAGCGGGCGGGCGGCGGCGGCGCGCGGCCGCCGTGGCGGCGCCGCTGCGCGGCTGCCGCCCGCTGCGGATGCAGTCCGACCGTGCGGCGCCGCGCACCGCGGTGTCGGTGCGACGCCGCCGCACAACCGGAAGCACCTCGCGCCACGGGAACCCGTGGCGCGAGGTGCTTCCGGTTGTGCGCGAGCAAGCCGCGCCACGGTGTGCCGCGGCCCGCCGGCGCGCCGGCGCCGCCGCCGCAGCGGCGCCGCCCCTACCCGAGCACCACGCTCCACGAGAACGCCTGCGGCCACAGCTGGTGCTCCGGGAGCACGTCGAGCCCGCAGGCCCGCGACCCCAGCCCGTGCTGCGCCGCGTCGAGGTACAGGTACGCGTGCTCCGGCGTCGGCAGCTCGTACGGGTGCATCGCACGCCCGAGCTCCTGCGCGGTCCACGGCGAGAGCGTGAAGCCCGCCCGGTGCGCCCCGACGGTCGACACCGTGAACGGCCCGACCGACAGCGTCCGCAGCCCCGGCCGGTGTCCGGTCTCCTGCGGCATCGAGTAGTCCACGGTCAGCGCCCGCGCCGGCGCACTGAACCGGCCGACCCGAGCAGCACGCGACGAGTCCGCGTACGACTCCGCCGGTCCGGTCCCGAACCACGAGGCATCGCCGTCGAGCAGCGACGCCGGCAGGTCGAACCGCACGCCGATCCGCGGCCAGGTGACGTCCCACGCCCCGAACGGCACCGCGTCGGTCTGCAGCAGCAGTCCGTCGTCGGTCAGGGTCCAGCGGTGCGTGACGTCGACGCCCCACCCGCTGTTCGCCGCCGCCACACGGACGCGCTGCTCGAGGCCGTGGTCGGTCCGCGACACCGACACGAGCCGGTGCGTCAACCGGTCGAGCCCGCGTTCGCGCCACCGGACCGCCGACGCCGGAGCGGTGGGGTCGCCGACGCCCTTCGTCAGCACCGGGTCGGCCGTCTCGTACCCGCCCTGCGAGGCCAGGCTGTCGTTGTCCGTCGGTGCGCGCCACAGCTCGAGCCGCGGCCCGGCGACCTCGTGCCCCTTCCAGGACACCAGGTCACCGCGGGCGGTGAAGGTCCCCTCGCCGAGACGGTCGCCGTCCCATCCCTGTCGGGAGGCCCGGGGCACGTCCGCCGCGCGGCTCGCCACGAGCCGCTGCGTGCGTGCGACGACGTGGCCGGTGTCCGCCCACGCGGTCGGCCCCGCCAGCTCCGCCGTCACGTCGATCCACAGCTCGTCGCCGGGGTCCAGGGACCTGGAGTCCGCGGCTGCCGCGAGCACCTCGTCGGGCACCGGGACCGTGGCCGACTGCCGGGCCGCGACGACGCCGGGGGTGAAGCGGCCGCTGGCCTCCTCGACCCCGTTCCGCGACAGGGTCCACCGGAAGCGCAGTCCTGCGGTCGATGCGGAGTGGTACCGGTTCTCGACGAGCACGGTGGTGTCCGACAGCGAGAACCGGATCGGGGCCACGACGGCCGCGAACTCCGCCAGCCCCGGCGTCGGGGAGTCGTCGGGCAGCACGAGGCCGTCCATCACGAAGTTGCCGTCGTGCACGACCTCGCCGAAGTCGCCGCCGTAGGCGTAGTAGTCCTGGCCGTCGGCGGTGCGGGCGAGGAGCCCGTGGTCCCGCCACTCCCACACGAAGCCGCCGTGCAGTCGCGGGTACTTGTCGACCAGGTCCTCGTACTCCTGGATCTGGCCGGGTCCGTTGCCCATCGCGTGGACGTACTCGCAGTGCAGGAACGGCTTCGTCCGCTGCCGCGCGGCCTCGGCCGGACCGCACCCGAGCAGCGGGGTCTCCGGGCCGCCGCCGATCGACTCGGTCTCCTGCAGCGTCGGGTACATCCGCGAGTACACGTCGGTGTAGGCGCCGGTGTAGTCGCCCTCGTAGTGCACCGGGCGCTCGTCGTCGCGGTCGTGCACCCACTGCGACATCGCGGCGAGGTTCCGGCCGGTGCCGGACTCGTTGCCGAGCGACCACATGACGATCGACGCGTGGTTCTTGTCGCGCTCGACCGTCCGGGCGATGCGGTCCAGGTACGCCTCGCGCCAGGCCGGGTCGTCCGAGGGGTTCCCGACCCAGTCGGTGAAGAGGAAGCCGTGGGTCTCGAGGTCGCACTCCAGGACCACCCAGAACCCGAGCTCGTCCGCCAGGTCGAGCACACGGGGGTGCGGCGGGTAGTGCGAGGTGCGGATCGCGTTGACGTTGTTCCGCTTCATGAGCGCCATGTCCGCGCGGGCGTGCTCCTCGTCGAAGACGCGGCCGCGCACGGGGTGGGTCTCGTGCCGGTTCACCCCGTGGAACACCACGCGCTCGCCGTTCACCAGGAACCGGTCGCCGACGATCGACACGGTGCGGAAGCCGAGGCGCAGCGCGACGGTCTCGCCGCCCGCGCGGCCGCCGGCGTCCGTGCCGGTGGAGACGGTCGCGTCGTACAGCTTCGGGACCTCGGCGCTCCACGGCTCGACGCCCTCGAGGGTGATCGGCGCGACCTCGTCGGCCGAGGCCCACGTCACGTCGACACCGAGGTCGGGCACCCGGAAGCGCACCGGGAACGCGGCATCGAGGGTCGGGAACGTGATCGTCCCCGTGCCGGTCTCCGGCCGTCCGGAGGCAGCCGTACCGGCCGTGGCGGCGTTGCCGAGCGTGGCGGTCCAGCCGGCGCGCACGAACACGTCGTCGATCGGCGCGGTCGGTCGGGCGAGCAGGGTGACGCTGCGGAAGATGCCGGGCAGCCACCACTGGTCCTGGTCTTCGAGGTACGAGGCGGCCGACCACTGGTGCACCCGGACGAGCAGCTCGTTCGACCCCGGCACGAGCAGCGAGGTCACGTCGAACTCGGTCGCGAGTCGGGATCCGGTCGACCAGCCCACGAGGGACCCGTTCAGCCACACCCGGAAGTGCGACTCCACCCCGTCGAAGCGCAGCAGCACCCGGGCCGCGGCGTCGAAGGACGCGGGGACCTCGAACGTGCGGCGGTGGTCGCCGGTCGGGTTCTCCTCCGGCGGGTGCGGCGGGTCGATCGGGAACGGGTACTGCAGGTTCGTGTAGCTCGGCGCGCCGTGCCCGTGCAGGACCCAGTGCGACGGCACGGGGAGGCTGCCCCACCCGTCCTCCACCCCCGGGAGCGGGACGTCCGCGACCGGCGACCACCGGAAGTCCCAGTCCCCGTCGAGCGACAGGGACGGGGCGTCGGTGTGCAACCAGGCCCGCGGCGCGAGCCGGGTGTCCGAGCCCGGTGCCGTCGAGGCGAGCGCGTCGAGCGCCTCGGGCGTGGTGCTGGTGGAGGACGAGTGAGCAGCGATGGTCAACCCTTGACCGATCCTTCCGTGAGGCCCCCGCGCCAGAAGCGCTGCAGGACGATGATCGCGATCACCAGCGGGATCACCGAGACGAGCACGCCGCCGGTGGTGAGCTGGTAGAACTCTGGCAGACGATCGACCTGTGCCCGCCAGTTGTTGAGTCCCAGTGTGATCGGGTAGAGCTTCTGGTCTGCCAGCATGATGAGCGGCAGGAAGAAGTTGTTCCAGATGCCGACGACCTGGAACAGGAACACGGTCACGAGCGCCGGGGTCATCTGGCGCAGCACGATCGTGTGGAAGATCCGCAGCTCGCCGGCACCGTCGATGCGGGCCTGCTCGAGGAGCGCCGTGTCGACCGAGGCGGCGGCGTACACCCGGCAGAGGAACAGCCCGAACGGGGAGACGAGGCTCGGGATGAGCACGCTCCAGTACGTGTCGGTCAGGCCCATCGTCGAGAAGAGCAGGAACAGGGGCAGCGCCGTCGCGGTCCCCGGCACGAGCACACCGCCGAGGATCGTGCCGAACACCAGCTGCCGCCCGCGGAACTCGTACTTCGCGAGCGCGTACCCGCCGGCCGCGGCGAAGTAGGTCGCCAGGACCGCGCCGACGCCGGAGTACAGGACGCTGTTCGCGATCCAGCGGACGAAGATGCCGCCGTCGTACGAGAACACCTGCTGGATGTTGCTGAACAGCGCGAACTCGCCGCCGAACCAGAACCCGTTCGTCGCGAACAGGGCGCCGGTGGTCTTCGTCGCCGCGATGACGACCCAGTACAGCGGCACGAGGAAGTAGACCGCGACGATGACCAGGATGGCCGTCACCACGATCTGCGAGCGGGGGGAGCGGTCGAGCTTGCGGCGCTGGTGCGCCGTGATCGACGTGGTGTCGACGGGCTCGGCCGCCTGCTTGGTGACTGGCGCCTCGATGGCTTCGCTGGTCATGCTTCCGCCCCCTTGCTGTCGGCCTGGAGGCGCGGCGCGGCTCCGGTGGTGGTGCTGCGGTCCGCGACGCCGGTGGCGGGTCGCGACCCGGTGGCGGACGTGCCGCGCGTCTGGAGCGCACGCCGTGCCTCCAGGCCGTCGCGCTTGGCCCGCTTCTTCTGGTCGCGCTCGTTCTTCGGCGCGCGGTTCGTCAGCGCGAGGAACGCGAACGACAGGATGAACGCGGCCAGCGCGATGATCACGGCCTGCGCGCTCGCGACGCCGTACTCGTTGAACGCGAAGGCGTTCGTGTACGCGGCGTAGTTCGGCGTGTACTCGGTGTCGATGGCGGGCGCGACCGTCGACAGGATCTGCGGCTCGGCGAAGAGCTGCAGCGTGCCGATGATCGAGAAGACCGTCGTGAGCACCAGGGCCGGGGCGATGAGCGGGATCTGGATCCGCCACGCGACCTGGAAGGGGCCGGCGCCGTCCATCTTCGCGGCCTCGTAGACCTCGCCGGGGATCGACTTGAGCTGCGCCACGATGATGAGCATGTTGTAGCCGGTGTAGGTCCACGTGACGATGTTCGCGATCGACCACAGCACGCTGTTCGCGCCGAGGAAGTCCGGCTGCAGCCCCATCGACTGCAGCAGCGACACGATCGGCGACAGGCCGGGCACGTAGAGGAACGACCAGAGGATCGTCGCGATGACGCCGGGGACGCCGTACGGCATGAAGTAGACCGCGCGGAAGAAGGCGGGCCAGCGGGCGCTCGCCGACTCGAGCAGCAGCGCGAGGATCGTGCAGAGGACGATCATCACCGGCACCTGCACGATGCCGAACAGGAGCATGCGCCAGATCGAGCCGACGAACCCGGCGTCGTTCAGCGCGGTGACGTAGTTGTCGAAGCCGGCGAAGCGGCCGGTGACGCCGTCCTCGCCGAACAGGCCCTCGCGGTCGACGGTGGTGAAGCTCTGGAAGAGCGCGCTGATGATCGGGATGATGAACGTCAGCACGAACAGGGCGAGGAACGGGGCGAGCAGGATCCACGGGGCGCGCTTCTGGGCGCTCGTGGCCTTGGTGCTCGTGCGGAAGCCGGATCCCGGCTGGGTGGCGGTCATCGTGCGGTCCTGACGCTGAGGCCCTTGTCCTTGAAGGACTGGACGATCTCCCGCTGGGCGAGCTCGACCGCGTCCGTGAGCTTCAGCCCACCGGTGAGCTTGCGGCG
This sequence comes from Curtobacterium sp. MR_MD2014, assembly GCF_000772085.1. Taxonomy (NCBI): domain Bacteria; kingdom Bacillati; phylum Actinomycetota; class Actinomycetes; order Micrococcales; family Microbacteriaceae; genus Curtobacterium; species Curtobacterium sp. MR_MD2014. Next base: position 420,822 of record NZ_CP009755.1, read on the forward strand.
GAACTGGTTCTGCAGGCTGGTGAAGGCCGACTGGGTCACGGGCGACCACGACCACTCCAGGTTCTGCTCCTGGGCCGAGGGGACGAAGACCTCCTCGTTGTAGTTCTGCCCGGAGAACCACTCGGACGGCTGCTGGCGCGCCTTGCCGATGTAGTCCTTCGCCGGCGACCACCCGATGCCGCAGTACTTGATCATCGCGTCGACGCCCTCCTTCGAGGTCGTCATCCACGTGATGAACTCGAGCGCTTCCGCCGGGTGCTTCGCGTTCGCCAGCACGGCGGCCGTCGAGCCGCCGATCGAGCTCGAGCCGTAGCCGGTGCCGCCCCACGTCTGCATGGGGGCGACCTTCCACTTGCCCTCGCCGCCCTGCACGGACTGGATGAGGGCGTCGCCCCAACTCGCGCTCGTGACCGCGGCGATCTTGCCGCTCGCGGCGGCGGCGTACCAGCCCGGGGAGTACGCCCCGGCACTCGTGTCGACCAACTTGTCGTCGATGACCCCGTCGAAGAACTCGGCGACCATCATCGTCTTGTCGTCGGTCATGTCGACGACCCAGGCGTCCCCGTCGGTCCGGAACCAGCGCGCCCCTGCCTGCTGCGCGTACGCGGCGAAGGGCGAGGCGTCGGCGACCGGGAACACCTCGAGGTAGTTCCCGTTGCCCGTCCCGCGCACCTTGTCGGCCAGGTCGCGCCACTCGTCCCACGTCGTCGGGGGCTGACCGCCGGCCTGCTCGAGGATCGCGGTCTGGTAGTAGAAGCCCATCGGGCCGGTGTCCTGCGGGATGCCGTAGACGCCGTCGACGAACTCGACCTGCGACCACGCGGCCTCGTCGTACTTCGACTGCACGTCCTTCGCGCCGTACCGGGCGAGGTCGACCAGGCCGTTCGCGAGCATGAACTCCGGGATCTGCCGGAACTCGACCTGCCCGATGTCCGGACCGCCGCCGGCCGCGAGCGCGGAGTACATCTTCTGGTACCCGCCCGCGTTGCCCCCGGGGATCCAGTTCGCGGTGACCTGGATGCGCGGGTTCTTCGCGTTCCAGACGTCGCAGACCTTCTGGAGGTCCTTGAGCCACGCCCAGTAGGTGATCTGGACGGTCTCGCCACCGGCGGCCGCGGGGACCAGCGCAGCCTTGTTGACGTTCGTCGATCCCGGGACGGCGCACCCGGCGAGCAACCCCGCCGCAGCTGTTCCGAGTCCGAGTCCGAGCAGGTTCCGTCGTGACAGGACGGTTCTCGATGGGATGGGTGTCATCACGGCTCCGGTTCGTCGTTGAGCGGGGTCGGAGCCAGCAAAGCACAAAACCGAGCGAGGCTGTGCATTCCTGAAGTATCCACAGAACGTCGTGACCGAACCGTGGCCCGGTGCCTCCGGCGACGCGGTGCGGTGCGGCGGCGCGCGACGGCGCGAGACTCGGTTCCGCGGACACGTTCGCGGTCGCGGCGACGCGAATCCGTCCGCTCACGCGAGCCTCGGAGCGAGCCGTCGGCGCCCCGTCCCGCGCTGGCTGCGTGTTCGCTCCGACCTCCGAACGTGGTCAGCGCCGAGCGCGCACCGTGGTCAGCACGCACAACACCGAAGCCGCAGGCGGCCCGACAGCGACGTCGGCGGCACCGACGCAAAGGGGCAGGCGATGACCGATCGCGGCAACAGCACGCACGGACCCGAGCTCGACGACCAGCTCGCGCACGAGGCGCAGAGCATCGTCCAGGGGCACGGCAGCAACGCACACGTCGAGGAGTTCCGGCAGTCCGAACCGGTGCCCGACGACACCGACGACGCCGAGACGGTGACGGCCTCCGGGTACGACGGCGAGCTCGAGGGGTCGTTGCAGGACGACGGATCGGGCGTCGGCGGGGGATCGGACGCCGTCTTCACGACCGATACCGACGAGGAGGGCGAGCGCTGATGGCCCAGACCACCCGCGAGACCAGCGCCCTGCAGCCCGAGATCGTCCAGGCGCTCCAGACGCCGGGCACCTGGACGTGGGCCTACGTCGACGCCTCGGGCAACCGCGAGGACCCGCGCCGCATCGCCGCGCTCCAGCGTCGGACCGTCTCCGATGCGCTCGCGGGGCAGGGCTGCTCCGAGCGTGCCGCACAGATCATCGAGGAGGAGCTCGTCGAACAGCCCGGCGTGCCCGCACCCGTCGCCCGGTACGTGCTCGTCCGCGACGACGAGCTCGTGCTCAGCGAGGTGCTGCCCGGGCACCTGCACGGCCAGGAGTCGATCGGCACCGGCGCCGTCCCCGACCTGCTGCCCCTGCTCGCCCACCGGCCCTTCGACCTGCCGTTCCTCGTCGTCACCGTCGGACGTGAGGGCGGCGGCTTCCGCAGCTACCGACTCGGGCACGCCCCCACCGGCGCCGCCGAGGACGAGCAGCGCGTGCAGGGCCGGACCGACACGCTGCACAAGGCGAAGTCCGGTGCCGGGTGGAAGCAGCCGCACTGGCACCAGCACGCCGAGGAGATCTGGAAGCAGACCGCCGGCGAGGTCGAGGCCGCGATCGAGGAGACCGTCCGGGCGACCGCGCCCCGGCTGATCGTGCTCGCCGGGGACATCCGTGCCCGCGAACTCCTGCGTGGTGAGCTCTCGACGTCGACCCGGGCGCTGGTCACCGAGGTCGCGGTCGACCCGCGCGCCGACGACGCCTCCGAGAAGGCGCTCGTGCAGCACGTCGACCTCGCCCTCGCCCGCGTCCTGGCGTCGCGGCGGCACGACGTGCAGGACCTGCTCCGCACGCACGAGGGTCGCGGGGACAACGAGAGCGTCAGCGGGATCGGTGCCGTCGTGTCCGCGCTGCAGCAGGCCCAGGCAGCCGTCGTCACGCTCGACGCCGGTGCGCTCGGGGACCGGACGCTGTACGCGCTCGATGCCGCACCCTGGGTCGCCACCGCTCCCGAGCAGGCCGCGGGGGCGTCGGTGCTGGGGCAGGTCCCGGCGGTGTGCGCACTCGTCCGGGCGGTCGTCCTGACCGACGCCGAACTCGTCCTGGTGAACGCGGCGTCGCTGCCGAGCGGTGCCCCCGCGTCCGCGCTCCTGCGCTGGCCGGTCGGTCCCGCCGTCCCTGCCTGACCCCCTCCGCCGCGGAGGCCCCTCACACGGACGCCCCTTCCGCGGGACGCAACGTCGGCGGTTGCTCGCAGCAGTACACCCCTGCGAGCAACCGCCGACGTTGCGTGTTGCGGGCGGTGCTGGGCGTCAGTCGTGGGAGACGTCGGCGCGCGGGACGACCGGCAGCGCGAGCAGGGGGAGCACAGCCACGATCGCGAACGACGCCGCGAAGCCGAGCACCCCGACGAGTGCACCGACACCGGGACCGACGGCGCTCGCCGCCAGGAACTGCCCCGTGTTCTGCGCACCGAGCGCCCGGCCCGACCACGAGGGCCCCGCCGCCTCGGCCACCGACGTGTAGGCGAGCCCGTTGTCCGCCACAGTGACGCTCGTGGCGATGACGAGGAACACCGCCGCGGGCGCCCAGTGCGACACGTCGACGAGCGCGAGGGCGCCCATCACGGCCGCTGCTGCCACCGCGACGACGCGCAACGGCCCGACCCGGGAAGCGACGCGGTCGCTCCAGGCACCGACGAGGATGCGCCCGACGGCCCCCACGAACTGCGAGGCGCCGACCAGCAGTCCGGCCGCAGGCGTCGACCACCCGAGGCCCACCAGCCAGACCAGCCCGTACGTCGAGAGCGTGAACTGCGGCACGACGAGCAGCACCGACACGAGGTGCACCCGCCACAGGAACCCGGACGCCCGGTACGGGTTCGCGGGGCCCGCGTCGATCGTCGCGGTCGCCGCCGCTGCCCGGGCCTGCCGAGGCCGTGGGGGATCGACGATGCCGACGGCGCAGAGCACGGTGAGCACCGCGCACAGCACGAACGGCAGCACGAGTGCGGTCCGGACACCGTGCGTCTCGGTCAGCAGCGGCACCGTCACGGCAGCGAGCGTCACGCCGAGCGGCTGCGACATCTGCCGGATGCCCATCGCGAGACCGCGGCGCTCCCTCGGGAACCACCCGACCACGACCCGTCCGCTCGCCGCGTTCGTCGAGGCACTCGTCATGCCCGCCGCCAGGAACGCGACCCCGAGCAGCAGTGGGTCGCCCGCCGTGACCCACGCCGCGACGACGGTCAGGGTGGTCAGCGCGAGTCCGCCGGCGATCACCACCCGTTCGCCGACGCGGTCGGTCACCGCGCCCCAGGCGATGAGGGTGAGGACGAGGCCGATCGTCGGGGCGGCCGCGAACAGTCCCGCCGACGCGAAGGGCATCCCCTGCGCCAGCAGGTGCGGGATGAGCAGCGCCGGGGCGGAGACGACGAGGGTCCCGGCGGCCTGTGCCGCGACGCCGAGCGCGAGCACGGTCCACGCCCTGGCGGGGACGACGGGCGGAGCGGCGGTGGTGGTCTGCGCGGGCACGTCGTCTCGATCGGGGAGCGGTTGGTGTACCAGGACGGTATACCAACACGCGTCGATCTGCACTACGCTGGTCCGCCGTGACCGAGACGACCGAGACCGCCGCGCCCGTCTCGCAGACGAGCCAGCTCTACGACAACCTGCGCGCGGCGATCCTGACCCTCGACATCGCCCCCGGAGAGCGGATCTCGGAGCGCGGACTCGAGGGACGCTTCCATGCCTCGCGGACCCCCGTGCGCGCTGCGCTGTCACGGCTCGAGCGCGAGGGGCTCATCCTCCACGAGGGGCGGTCGTGGACGGTCACCCCGATCGACCTCGACGAGATCGCGTCGCTCGCCGAGCTCCGCGGCGTGCTCGAACCCGCCGCGGCGCGTCTCGCCGTCGAGCGCGCCTCCGCCGAGCAGCTCGACGAGGTCCGTGCGCACCTCGACCAGCTCCGTAGCACACCCGACCGCGAGGCCGGGATCCGCATGGGCTCGACGTTCCACCTGGACCTCGCCGCCCTCGGGGGCAACCGCTTCGTCACCGATGCGATCGCCGACGCCCTCACTCGACTCGAGCGGACGCGGTGGATCGAGGTCCGCACCGCAGAGGCGCGCGAGGCCGCGTGGGACGAGCACAGTGCGATCCTCGAGGCCGTCCGTGCCGGCGAGGCCGACCGCGCGGCCGAGCTGCTGGCGGCGCACGTCGCGGGGACCAACGACCGCCTGCTCGCGTTCATCGCGCAGGAGCGACGGCGCCTGCGCGGTGCCGGCATGGCGATCGTCGGCAGCCCGGAGCTGCTCGGCGACGGCGACCCGGCCGCCACCCGGGCGCACTGACCACGAGGCGCACTGACGCGCGCCGGCACGCGCGCTGGCGCAGTCGCTCCGACCCCGAACGGTCGGTGGCGGTGGCCGATTCCACGCTGCGCTGGACGATCAGTCATGGACCGATGGTCCTGCTCGTGTCCGTCCCCCGCGTCGCGGCGCACGGAGCCGGACGGATTGTCGGCTCTGCGTCGGGCGCATGTCTTGAGCCTTGTGCAAGGCGCGCGACCAACGCGTTGAGAGGGCGCTCGAAGTGTCGGTACGCCAGCGGAGCGACCAGCACGGGTGCCACGACCGCGAGGCACACCGGAATCGGCCACGGAGCCGCTGGTGCGATCGCCTGGACCCACCACACGACGCCCGGCCCGATCAGCGGATGCAGCATGTAGAGCGAGTACGAGGTGGTGCCTCCGTGCGCGAGCCACCGGGGGATGTACGTGCGGATCGCGGAGTCGTACCGAACCGCAGCGCAGAGCAGCGCGGAGATCGCGAAGAAGGAGACGCCGGCGGAACCGCTGGATTCGCCTTCCTTGACGGAGTGCAGCAGGGCGGTGAACACGGACAACGCGACGATCGCGGCAACGGTGCGTACGAAGGGCTTCCGCCCCTGCCGTGCGATCAGCATGCCCGCCAAGAAGCAGAGGACTGCCGGGTCTGCGTAGAACCACATCGCAGAGCCCGACTCGGGGCGGAGGAGCCAGAGCAGGGACGCGCCGCAGAGTACTGGGGCTGCGAGTCGCACCGGATCGACCCGCAGGAGCAGCGCGGCGGCAACGAGCACGTAGAACGATGCTTCGAAGACGAGTGTCCAGCCGACACCCCAGACCGGCTGCAGGTCTCCCGCTTCGTTACGGACCGGGATGAACAGTAGCGAGCGCAGGACCGTCAGGGGATCTGACTTGGCGTTCGTCATCTGGGAGGCGAACATCCCGGTGAGGACCAACTTGACCGCGGTCATCGTCCAGTAGAGCGGCACGATCCGCGCAAGGCGCTTGCGGAGGAAACGAGCGGCCCTGACCTGGCCGCTGGTTGCCAGCTCGCGATCGGTGACGAAGACCATCACGAACCCGCTGATGCTGAAGAAGAGCCAGACGCCGAGGTGGCCGAGATCCTCGGCGCTGGACCAGGCCCCTGGGAAGCGCTGCGCGGTGTACGCGCAGGCGTGCACGATCACGACCAGAACCGCCGCGAGGAACCGAAGAGCCTGCACGGATCGGAGCTGGTTGCGCATCACACCAGCGTACATGTCGAATGTTATATATTCAACATCGTCGACGTTTCCCTGGCGCTTCGCGGTGCCGTTGCGAGGAGCATCATCGGCGCGGACGGCGCCCGTGGATGACGGGAGATCGCTGCCGTTCTCGTGCCGCGGGTGGACCGACTGTTCGATGGTCTTCTGGAAGATGATCCTCGCTTCTGCGACATCCCGAGTCGGATGTCGAAGCGCTCGTTCAGTGGAGCGGGCGCACGCACCGATGCTCGCTGGACCACGCCCGTCACTGGGAGATCGGCCAGGAGGCACCGGCCGGACCGACGAAGCGGACCCGACCCGTGCCTCCCGGCTGGTCAGGCCCTGGTCGTGGGTTCCTCGGACCCGTCGATCTCCTGGGCGGACAGCGTCGCGCCGTGCTCGGTGTGGTCGAGGAGCGCGTCGCGCACCTCGGCCTCGTCGGTGGTGAGTCGGATGGCGTGCTTGCTGCCGGACCGCGTCTGCTGGGACATCGAGAGTTCCTCCTGTGTGCGTGGGCACCGTCGTGGTGCGCTTCCTCACGGGACGTTCTGAGGTCGCAACAGTCTGCGCCCGCCCCTCCGCGGAACGCAAGGGGTGTCGGCCGGCCTGTGGAGGAGTCGGAGTCGGGCCCGTGCCTAGGATGGTGCGGCCGCGCACCGGTGCTGCGGCCGGGTGGACGTCGGACGGGAGGCACGGCATGAGCGCGCAGCGCACCGCACCTCCCACGGTCTACGACGTCGCGTCCCAGGCCGGCGTGTCCATCGCCACCGTCTCCCGCGTGCTCCGCACGCCGGACGCCGTCCGTGAGGGCACCCGCGACCGCGTGCAGGCGGCGATCCGGAGCCTCGGCTACGTGCCGTCCGGCAACGCACGCGCCCTGGCCGGCAAGCGGACTGGCGTGGTCGGCCTGCTGCTGCCGGGGTTCGACGTCGTCCCGGACGAGCGACCCGACCTCGTCACGGACGGTGGCGTCCGGGTGGTCGACGACCGACGCCACGTCACGCAACCGTTCTCGTCGAACCTGTACTTCGACGAGGTCCTGCGCGGTGCCGAGACCGAGGCGTGGCAGCGGGGGCTCGCCCTGATGGTGGCGGCCGGGCGGGGGTCCTCGCGGGACGTCATCGTGAACGACGTCGCGGGTCGGGTCGACGGCCTCGCGGTACTCGCGCAGACGGTGCCCGACGACCTGCTCGAGCACGTCGCCCGGCGCATCCCGGTCGTGGTGCTCGCGGACGACCGGCGCTCGCACGGCTTCGACTCAGTGAGCGTCGACAACGCCGCGGGCATGCGCACGCTCGCCTCGCACGTGATCGGTCGGCTCGGGATCCGCTCGCTGGCGTACCTGGCGGGGCCGATCGACTCTCCGGACGACATCGAGCGTTCGGCGGGCTTCCGCCAGGCGCTCGCCGACAACGACCTGGCGGCGTCCGACGTGCGGGTGGTGCACGGCGACTTCGGGCGCGCACGGGCTCGTGAGCTCGCGTCGGCCCTGTTCGACGGAGTCGACGTCCCCCGCGGGGTGATCTGCTCGAACGACCAGTCCGCGCTCGGCGTGCTCGACGCCGCCGGGGCGCGGGGGCTGCGCGTCCCCGAGGACGTCGTGGTGACCGGCTTCGACGGCATCGACGCCGGGCGCTTCTCGACGCCGCCCCTGACGACGGTGCACCAGCCGATGGGGGAGCTCGGTCGTGCGGCCGTCCGGGCGATCGTCGACCGGTTCGAGCGGCGGGAGGGGCCCCCGCGCGCTGTGCGGCTGCCGGTCGAGGTGCTGCTGCGCGAGAGCTGCCCGCCCTCGATGTAGGCGTCGCCGGGTCGGGATCTGGCCCTGGCTCAGGTCGCACGACATGCCGCCGACTGCCGCTCCGGTCGCACGACTTGCCGTCTGTACGGCGAACGGGCGGCATGTCGTGCGACCGGAACTCTCCTGGACGGCCCTCGGTCGTGGTGACCACCAGAAGGGACCGCGTGTTGCGGAGCGCGATGTAAGCGCATACATTAGGCGGAGCACCCACTCGACACGGAGGTCGACCGAGCAATGACGCTTCCCCCACAGCGCACGCGCGGGCACCGCGACCCGCGCCCGGACGGACGGCGGACGCCACCGGCGCCGCACACCCCCGCCCGCCGGCGCGGCCGCATCGCCGCCGCCATCGCCGGACTCGCGGTCGTGGCCCTCGTGGCCACCGGCTGCAGCATCCAGGTCCGCTCCCAGCCGGACCCGAGCATCGGCAAGGACACGATGCTCATCAACGCGGACCGTGGCAACCCACTGTTCGACCGCAACTTCAACCCGTACATCCCGAACGCCCGCACCGCGAGCAAGTGGATGTACGAGCCGCTCATCGAGATCAACCCGCTCGACGGCAAGGGCACCCCGTGGCTCGCGAGCTCCTGGGAGCTGCCCGACGCGCGGACGATCGACATGACGATCCGCAAGGGCGTCGAGTGGTCCGACGGCACGCCGTTCACCCCCGAGGACGTCCTCTTCACGTTCGACCTGCTCAAGAAGTTCCCGGCGATGGACGTCAAGGGTGCCTGGCAGCACATCGACCGCATCGAGCGGGACGGCGACCACCTGGTCTTCCACCTCAACGGCGAGGACGTCCCGAGCCTCAACATCATCGGCGCGACCTACATCCTCCCCGAGCACCACTACGGGAAGGTGAAGGACCCGGTCACCTGGCGTGACCCGAACCCGGTCGGCACCGGCCCGTTCGTGCTCGGCAACTACTCCGACCAGCAGTACTCGATGGACAAGAACCCGACGTACTGGCAGGCCGACAAGATCGCGATCGAGCACCTCGTGCTCCCCGCGACGAACACGCAGCTCGACACCGTCACGCGCGGCTACGACTGGGCGTACTCGTTCATCTCGGACGTCAAGGGCACGTGGGGGGCCGCGTCCGACACGAACCAGTGGTGGTTCCCCGCCGGCGGCGTGATCGGTCTCATCCCGAACCTGACGAAGGCGCCGTACGACGACGTCAACGTGCGCAAGGGCATCTCCTACGCGCTCGACCGCGACGGCATCGCCGAGACCGCCTCCGAGGGCAACCTCAGCGCCGCGGGTCAGACCGGCCTGATCCTGCCGAACCAGGAGCAGTACCTCGACCCGTCGATCCCCGACAAGGGGATGATCACGCAGGACACCGACCGTGCCCTCGCCGAGTTCGCGAAGTCCGGCTACGAGCAGCAGGGCGGCAAGCTCGTCAAGGACGGCAAGCAGCTCGAGATCAACCTCATGACCGCGAACGGCTACTCGGACTGGCTCCGTGCCGCACAGCAGGTGCAGCGTGACCTCGGGAAGATCGGCGTGAAGGTGCAGATCCAGGCACCGCAGCCCGCCGGCTACCAGCAGAACATCAACAACGGCAAGTTCGACATGGCGATGGGCGGCATGGGGAACGGCGACGTCTTCCAGGCGTACAACTCGCTGCTGTCGAGCGACTTCTACCAGCCGGTCGGCAAGTCGACGGTGAACAACTTCGAGCGGTACAGGAACGCGGACACCCAGAAGCTCCTCGACGAGTACCGCGGCACGACCGACCGTGCCGAGCAGCAGCGGATCCTGGACCAGCTGCAGGCCATCGTGTACGACGACCTGCCCGTGATCGGCATGTACTACGGCGGACTCTGGGGCCTGTTCAACACCGGCAAGTTCGTCGGCTGGCCGAGCGCGGAGGACCCGTACATGGCACCGCAGAACTACGACTCGGCCCCGCTGCTCATCTTCACGAAGCTCCGGCTCCGTGACAGCGCAGCAGGCAAGCAGATCCTCGAAGAGCAGAAGACGCAGCAGAAGGAGGCGGGCAAGTGAAGTACATCCTCCAGAAACTCGTCCTCTTCGTCCTGACCCTCTGGGCCGCGGTCACGCTGAACTTCGTGCTCCCCCGCCTCATGCCGGGCAGCCCGTCCGACGCCGCGCTCGCGAAGCTCAGCCAGAACGGTCCGGTCACCGACGCCACGAAGAAGGCCATCGAGGCCCAGCTCGGCGTCCCCAGCGGCAACCTCTGGGACCAGTACGTCAGCTACCTGCACCAGGTCGTCACCCTCGACTTCGGCACGAGCTACACGTTCTACCCGCAGCCGGTCGGTGACCTGGTCGGCCGCGCACTGCCGTACACGCTCGTGCTCGTCGGCACGGTGACGGTCCTGGCGTTCGTCATCGGCACGCTGATCGGTGTCGCTGCGGCGTGGAAGCGCGGCACGTGGCTCGACTCGCTCCCGACCCTGTCCGGCAGCTTCATGTCGACGTTCCCGTACTTCTGGACGGCGCTCCTGCTGCTGTTCTTCCTCGGCTACGTCCTGCACTGGTTCCCGACGACCGGGGCGTCGTCCGCGACGAGCGTCCCGGGCTGGAACGGCACCTACATCGGTGACGTCCTGCGGCACGCGGTCCTGCCGGCCGTGACGATCCTCGTGACGAGCCTCGGCGGCTGGATCATCGGTATGCGCAACGCGATGATCAACACCCTCGGTGACGACTACGTCACCTTCGCCGAGGCCAACGGCCTCCGCGGTCGCACGGTCGCCGTCCGGTACGCCGCGCGCAACGCGATCCTGCCGAACCTGACCGGCTTCGGCCTGGCGCTCGGTGGCGTGGTCGGCGGCTCGGTGCTGGTCGAGCAGGTGTTCGGCTACCCGGGCATCGGCTACCTGCTCTTCAACGCCGTGATCGGGCAGGACTACCCGCTCATGCAGGCCCTCTTCCTGATGATCACCGTGTCGGTGCTCATCGCCAACTTCATCGTGGACGTCCTGTACGGCGTCCTGGACCCGAGGACGCGCCGATGACCGACAACGCGACCGTCGCAGTACGGACCCAAGACAAGCAACAAGACCAGGGCGACCAGCAGGCCCCCTCCAAGCTCCGATCAGCAGGACGACAGTTCGGCGTCGTCTGGAGCAACACGAAGGCCCGCATCGGCCTGTGCATCCTCGGCACCTTCGTCCTCATCGCCCTGTTCGCCCCGCTCCTCGCCCCCTACGGCGGCAGCCAGAACGGCTTCGCGCGGAACGCCGACGCCAGCTGGGCGCACTGGATGGGCACCACCGCCGCCGGCGAGGACGTCCTCTCCCAACTGATCTACGGCGCCCGGGTCTCCGTGCTCGTCGGCGCGGTCGCGGGCCTGCTCTCCACGCTCGTCGCCGTCGCGATCGGCCTGAGCTGGGGCTACATCCGCGGCTGGGTCGCCGAGGTCATCGGGTTCATCGTGAACCTGTTCCTCGTCATCCCGGGCCTGCCGCTCATGATCGTCATCGCGGCCTACCTGCAGAACGGCGGCATCGCGGTCATCATCGCCGTGATCGTCGTCACCGGCTGGGCCTGGGGTGCGCGCGTCCTGCGCAGCCAGACGCAGTCCCTGCGCAGCCGCGACTTCGTCACCGCCGCGCAGTTCTCCGGCGACGGTGCGACGCGCATCGTGTTCCGCGAGATCCTGCCGAACATGACGAGCCTGATCGTCGGCAGCTTCTTCGGCGCGGCGACCAGCGCGATCCTCGCGGAGGCAGGGCTCGAGTTCCTCGGACTCGGCGACTCGTCGATCGTCAGCTGGGGCACGATCCTCTACTGGGCGCAGAACTCGAACGCACTGCTCACGGGCCAGTGGATCCTGCTGTTCGCTCCCGGTCTCTGCATCGCCCTGCTGGCGATGAGCCTCACCCTCATCAACTTCGGCGTCGACGCCGTGTCCAACCCGCGGCTGCGCGAGGGCGCGCGCCGCAAGCGCAAGGAGGTCACCGCATGAGCGGCGCAACCAGCGACGGCCTGGAGGCCCGTGGCGGCACCGCCACGCGCCTCCCGTCCGACGGCACCCAGGCCGAGGTCCTGCTCGACGTCCGCGACCTGTCCGTCATCTACGAGTCGGCCGGCCAGACGGCCGTCCAGGCCGTCGACCACGTCTCCTTCCAGCTGCGCAAGGGCGAGTTCGTCGGCCTGGTCGGCGAGTCCGGCTCGGGCAAGTCGACCCTCGGCTACGCGCTGACCCGGCTGCAGAAGCCGCCGGCGCGCACCAACGGCGGCAGCATCGTCTTCGGCGGGGCGGACATCCGCGACCTCGACGACGAGGCACTCCGGCAGCAGCGCCAGGGCGGCTTCGCGATGGTGCTGCAGTCCGGCATGAACGCGCTCAACCCGGTGCGCACGATCCGCAACCACTTCATCGACGTCTTCAAGGCCCACGGCCACGTGCCGCGCGAGCGCTGGGACGCCCGGATGCGGGAACTGATCGGCAAGGTGAAGCTGCCCGAGACGATGCTCGCGCGGTACCCCGGTGAGCTCTCCGGTGGCATGCGGCAGCGCGTCTCGATCGCCCTCGCGCTGTCGCTCGAGCCGCAGCTCATGGTGTTCGACGAGCCGACCACGGCGCTCGACGTCCTCGTGCAGCACGCGGTGATGGACACGATCATCGAGCTGCAGCGCTCCGAGGGGTTCACGGCGATCCTCATCAGCCACGACCTCGGCATCGTGCTCGAGGCCACCGAGCGCGTGCTCGTCATGCACGAGGGGCGGATCGTCGAGGACGGCCGCTCGCTCGAGGTCCTCCGCGACCCGCAGGACGAGTACACGAAGATGCTCCTGTCGCACTACGCCGACCCGCGCGCGGAGGTCGTGTCGCTGCCGGGGTTCCCCGATCGGACGCAGCGGTCGGTCTCCCGTCAGGAGACGACCTCGTCGTTCGCCACCGTCGGGTCGCGTGAGCGCAGCGCCGCCCGCAACCCGATCGTCGTCGACCACCTCGTGAAGACGTACCCGGCACCCCGCCGCGGTGAGCAGCCCGTGCAGGCGGTCCGCGACGTGTCGTTCACCCTCGAGCCCGGGCAGTCGCTCGCCCTGGTCGGCCAGTCCGGCTCGGGCAAGTCGACCATCGCGAAGATGCTCACCGGCGTCGAGCAGCCGACCTCGGGCACGGTGCGCTTCGGCGACACGGACGTGGCGAAGCTCGGGAGGCGCGGTCTGAAGGACCTGCGCTCCGAGGTGCAGATGGTGTTCCAGGACCCGTACGCGGCGCTCAACCCGCTGCACACGGTGGAGTACATCCTGTCCCGGCCGATCGCGAACTACACGGGACTCCGCGGGCGGGAAGCCCGTCGCCGGATGCTCGAGATCCTCGAGACCGTGGGCCTGACCCCCGTCGAGCAGTTCGCGCAGAAGCTCCCGCACCAGCTCTCCGGCGGGCAGCGGCAGCGCGTCGTCATCGCCCGGGCGCTCGCGAGCGACCCGCAGGTGATCATCGCCGACGAGCCGGTCTCGATGCTCGACGTGACGCTGCGGGCCGGCGTGCTCGCGCTGCTCGAGGACCTGCGCGAGCAGTGGGGCGTCTCGCTCCTCTACATCACGCACGACCTGCTGAGCGCGCGGCTCATCACCGACGACATCATGGTGCTGCACGACGGCGCCGTGGTCGAGCGGGGCCGGACGGCCGAGGTGTTGCAGCACCCGCAGGACGACTACACGGTGGCGCTGCTGGACGCGGTACCGAACCCGCGGCGCACACTGCTCGCATGACCACGGTGCACGAGTTCCCGTCCGTCCCGGCCTTCGGGCACCTCCCCACGCCCGAGGGCGTCGACGTCGTCGGCATCGACCTGCCGGTCGGACGGCTCACCGCCTACCGGGTGGTCCCGTCCGGACCGTCGAAGGGCGTCGTGCTCGTCGTCCCCGGGTACACCGGCTCGAAGGAGGACTGGCGCACCTTCATGCCGCTCCTGCGCGAGGCCGGCTGGACCGCGGTCGCGATCAGCCGCCGCGGTCAGGCGGACTCGGCGGCACCGACCGCACCGTCCGACTACGCGTTGGACGAGGAAGCGGCCGACGTCGTCCGGGTCGCGGCACTGCTCGACGACGGCGCGCCCGTGCACCTGATCGGGCACTCGCTCGGCGGGGTCATCGCCCGTGAGGCCGCCATCGCCTCGCCGCAGTCGTTCCGGTCCCTCGTGCAGTTCTGCTCCGGCCCGTACGGCTGGCCCTACCGCAAGGTCACGGAGCTGACGATCCTGCACGACACCGGCGGCAACCTCCGGCAGCTGTTCGACGCCACGAACCCGCTCTGGGCGTACCGACCCGACGAGGAACTCCCCGACGACGCCCGGATGGTCCGCGACCGCTTCGACGCCACGAGCCCGCTGAGCGTCGTCGCCGGCGGGCACATCCTCGAGGACCACACCGACTCGTCCGCCGATCTCCGCGCGACCGGGCTCCCCGTCCTCGTGGCGCACGGCGAGTGGGACGGTGCCTGGCCGATCCCGTGGCAGCGGCAGATGGCGGAGGACACCGGCGCCCGCTACGAGGTCGTCCCCACGAGCTACCACGGCCCCCACGTCGAGAACCCGGCCGCGACCATCGCGCTGTTCGACTCGTTCTTGACGAGCACTGACTCGTCGCAGCACTGAAAGGACCCATCATCACCACGCTGCAGTTCCCCGACGGCTTCCTCTGGGGTGCCGCCACCGCCGCCCACCAGATCGAGGGCAACAACGTCAACAGCAACTGGTGGGTGCACGAGCACGAACCGGACACCACCATCGTCGAGCCCTCCGGCGACGCCGCGGACAGCTACCACCGCTACCGCGAGGACATCCGCATCGCCGCCGACCTCGGCCTGAACTCCTACCGGTTCAGCATCGAGTGGGCACGCATCGAGCCCGAGCGCGGTCACGTCTCCCGCGCCGAGGTCGACCACTACCGCCGCATGGTCGAGGCCTGCCACGAGGCCGGCATCGAGCCGATCGTCACCCTCATGCACTTCACCGTGCCGCGCTGGTTCGAGCGCGACGGCTTCTGGCGCGCCGACGACGCGGCCGACCTGTTCGCCCGCTACACCGAGGCCGCGCTGCCGGTCGTGCAGGACGGCGTCCGCTACGTCTGCACGATCAACGAGCCGAACATCGCCGCGATGCTCGCCGGGGGAGAGGACGCCGCCAACCTGGTCGCCTACGGCCTGCCGAACCCGGACCTGCACGTGGCGGACCAGCTGCTCGCGTCGCACGAGCGGTCCCGCGAGGTCCTGTCCCAGGTCGCCGGGCTCCAGTCCGGCTGGACCATCGCCACGCAGGCGTTCCGCGCGAACGGCGAGCCCGGCTCCGAGGAGATGCTCCGCGAGTACGGCTACCCGCGTGACGACTGGTACCTCGAGCAGGCCGCGGGCGACGACTTCCTCGGCGTGCAGGCGTACACCCGAACCTTCATCGGGCCGGACGGGCCGCTGCCCGTGTCGAACGACGTGGAGACGACCCTGACCGGGTGGGAGTTCTGGCCGGAGGCGTCGGCCGACGGGCTCCGCAGCGCGTGGGAGCTCTCCGGCCACGTGCCGCTGATGATCACCGAGAACGGCATCGCCACCGCCGACGACTCCCGCCGGGTCGCGTACACGCAGGGCGCCCTCGAGGGGATCCACCGCTGCATCGAGGACGGCATCGAGGTCCTGGGCTACCAGCACTGGTCCCTCCTCGACAACTACGAGTGGGCCTCCGGCTACCGCCCGACCTTCGGGCTCGTCGCGTGGGACCGCGAGACCTTCGCACGGACGCCGAAGGACTCGGCGCGCTGGTACGGGAAGGTCGCGCAGGCGAACGCGCTCGAGACCCGTCGCGACTGACGCGATCCCCTGACGGACTGGAGGCGCGGTGCCAGCTGGCACCGCGCCTCCAGTCCGTCCATGGGCCCCTCGATCAGCGGGTCGCCTCGTCGCTCGAGGGGTCGTCGGCGACGTGGGCCTCGCCGAAGGCATGTGCGTCGAACCAGGCGAGCAGCACCTCTTCCGCCTTGCGCGACCCGCGCTCGCGAGCGATGTCGAGCGCCGTCCGGTCCTCGGCGTCGAGCACCGTGACGTCCGCGCCCCGCTCGATGAGCGCCTCCGTCGTCCCGCGTCGGTCGAACCATGCGGCGGCGTGCAGCGGGGCGAAGCCCCAGCGCGGGTCGACCTCGTCGATCCCGGTCGGGTCCGCGCCGAACCCGTCCAGCTCGAGCGAGAGCCCGCCGACGTCCCCGTGACCCGCAGCGCGCACCGCGGGGGCGGCCCACTCGAGCCAGCCGTCCGGCACCGGGCCGTGCCAGCCGTGGGTGGGGCGCGCCTCCAGGTCGGACCATGCCGACTCGGCGACGGGACGGACCTCGATCACCACGTCGCGGAAGTGCACCGCGAGCTCGCCGGTGGGGGAGAGCAGCAGGCGGAGCTCCCAGACGTCGGCGTCGACGTGGGCGATCTCGCCGCGGGAGACCTGGACGTCGCCGGCGAGGACCGCGAGCGCTGCGGTGTCCGCGGGCTCGAGGACGGCGCGGTGGAACTCGAGCGTCACACGGGCGTGGTTCCAGCGGCGCCAGAGGCCGTCCGGGGTGTCGAGGACCTCGTCGGTCCGGACGACCACGACGGCCCGGACCGTGCGGGTCGGCGCCTCGTCGATGCCGGCGGTGTCCGGGGTGCCGGTCGGCGTCGTCGTCTCGGTCTCGTGCCACTCGGCGATGCGGGCCTCGTTCCACGTCACGGACGCGAGGGCGGCGACGGACGGGGGTGCGTCGGTGACCAGGCGGGCGAGGTGCTCGGGGTAGCCCTCGACGTCCTCGAGGGAGACGTACCCGACCCCGGGCCAGCCCACTCGACTCCATCGCACGGGGTCGAGCCTACCGAGCAACTCTGTCATGCGGGCGTCGTCTGATATACTGGCATGTGAAATCGGAACAGGAAGGCTTCCATGTCGCTCGTCGAGTACCTGCAGCTGCTTCGTCGTTCGTGGATGGTGATCACCTGCACCGCGCTGCTCGGCATCGCGGCGGCGAGCTCGTTCCTGCTGGTGGTCACACCGCAGTACACGACGTCGACGCGGCTCTACATCTCGGCGTCGGCGGGTGACGGGGCGGTGGCCAGCGAGCTCACGCAGAGCAACTCGTTCGCGGTGCAGGCAGCCGTGACGTACGCCGGCGTCGCCGCCAGTCCGCTCGTGCTGCAGCGCGCGATCGAGGAGCTGCACCTCGACGAGTCCGCCCGGAACCTCGCGACGCGCGTGACGGCCACGGCGAAGGACGGGACGGCGCTGCTCGACATCGCGGTGACCGATTCCGACCCGTCACGGGCGGCGGAGACGGCGAACGCGATCGCCGACGCCTTCGGTGACGTCCTCACGTCGAAGCTCGAGCCTGCGCGTGACGGCGACCGCCCGCTCGTGTCCAGCACGGTCATCGCTCCCGCCGTGGCCCCGACGGCGCCGACCGCTCCCCGCCCGATCCCGGTCATCGTCGCCGGGTTCGTGCTCGGCACGGCCGTGGGCGTCGGCTCCGCCGTCCTGCGCAAGGTGCTCGACACCCGGCTGCGCAGCGTCGCCGCGATCGAGGACGCGACCGAGGTGCCCTACCTCGGCAGCATCCTGCACGACCCCGAAGCCCCCGTCCGTCCCCTGCTCCTGCAGCACGACCCGCGCAGTGCGGCGGCAGAGGCAGTCCGTCGGGTGCGCGCGGCGCTCGAGTTCGTCCGGTTCCCCGAAGGGCGGGCGACCTTCGTCATCACCAGTGCCGGTGCGTCGGAGGGGAAGAGCTACAGCGCGGCGAACCTCGCGCTCGCCCTGGCCGAGACCGGGTCGCGTGTCGCCCTCGTGGACAGCGACCTCCGTCGCCCGCAGGTCGCGGAGCGGTTCGGGCTCGAGGGGGCGGCCGGCCTCAGCGACCTGTTGATCGGACGACTCGAGCTGTCGGACGTCCTGCAGCCGTGGGGGCGCCAGGGCCTCGTCGTCCTGCCGTCGGGTCCCGTGCCACCGAACCCGTCCGAACTCCTCGGATCGCCGGCGATGGGTGCGCTCGTCGACGAGCTGCAGCAGCACTTCGACTACGTCGTCATCGATGCCCCACCGGTGCTGCTCGTCGCCGACGCCGCCGTCCTCAGCCGCTTCGCCTCAGTGCTGCTCGCGGTTCCGCACGGCAGGGTCAGTCGCACGACGGTCGCGGCGGCGATGCGGACACTCCGAGGGGTGGGTGCGAACGTGATCGGATCGATCGGCACCCTCGTGCGGCCGACGGAGGGTGACCAGCCCTACCGCTACGGCGCGTACGGAGCCGCTTACGGAGCTGAGGAGACGGAGCCGGCAGCAGAGACGCAGCCGGCACCGGTCCTCGATCGTCTTGCGCGACAGGAGCTGCGAGCATGAGTGTCACCCTCGTCACCGGTGGCGCCGGGTACATCGGCGCGCACGTCGTGCGGGCCCTGCTCGCGAACGGCGATCGTGTGGTCGTGGTCGACGACCTGTCGACGGGGTTCGCCGACCGCGTCGACGTCCCGCTCGTGCCACTCGACCTCGCCGGCGCCGGTGCCTCCGAGGCGCTGGCCTCGGTGCTCGAGGAGGAGCGGGTCGACAGCGTGGTGCACCTGGCCGCGCTGAAGGACGTCGGTGAGTCCGTCGCCGACCCGGAGCGGTACTACCGGGTCAACGTCCTCGGGGTCGTGCACGTGCTCGAGGCCATGCGGCGAGCGGGGGTGCGCGACCTGGTGTTCTCGTCCTCGGCCGCTGTCTACGGCAACGTCGACAGCGAGAGCGTCGACGAGGACGCACCATGTCGCCCCATAAACCCCTACGGCCGCTCGAAGCTCGTCGGTGAGTGGGCGATCGAGGATGCCACCCGCGCCTGGGGGCTGCGCGCCCTCCGGTTGCGCTACTTCAACGTCGCCGGCGCGGGCGGCCGGCACCTGCAGGACCGCGTCGCGGCCAACCTCATCCCGATCGTGCTCGACCGGGTCCGACGGGGCGAGCCCGCTCAGGTCTTCGGCGCCGATCACCCCACTGCCGACGGCACCTGCGTGCGTGACTACGTGCACGTCGAGGACCTCGCGGATGCCCACGTCGCAGCGGTGCAGGCGCTCCGATCGGACAGTACGGGCGACGACGCCCTGAACATCGGTACCGGCAGGGGGGCCTCCGTCCGCGAGGTCATCGACGTCGTCGGGGCGGTGACCGGCACCACGGCGGAGGCGCGGGTGGTCGACCGGCGGGTGGGTGATCCGGCTGCCATGGTCGCGAACCCTGGACGGGCGCATCGGCTCATCGGCTGGCGGGCGCGGCGGGATCTCCGGGAGATCGTGCGGTCCGCCGGCGAGTGACGATGACGATGGAGGGCGGTACCGGTCGGTGCCGCCCTCCATCGTCGTGACCTCCCCTGCGTGATCGTCTTCGTCTCCGGTGCGTCACCGGGGCGAGCGCGAACGTGTCACGCGGTCGGGGCGACGGGACGCCACCGCAGGACGGCGTGGAGCCACGGGAGGACCAGCCAGGGCACGGCCGTCGAGGCGATCGCGGCCGGGACCGGGGTGCCGAGGACGGTGAGGGTGAGCACGAGCACGCCGAGCGAGGCTCCGAGCGTGACCAGCCGCAGGGCCATGAGCTCGCGCCACGACCGGCGGTAGCGCATGAACGCAGTCGTCGTCGACGCCAGCCAGAGCGCCACCGCGAGGAGCAGCACGGCCGGAGCCGGCGCCAAGCGGAGGTCGGCGAGCAACGCACCCGGGGTCGTCAGGAGGGGGAGTGCCACCGCTGCGGCCGTCCCGGCGACCACGGCGATCGCAGCCGCAGCCGCAGTGACCGAACCGAGCGAACGGAGTGCGTCGATCCTCCTGTCCGAACGGTTCCCGGCCCGCGCCTGGTCCGCCTCGCGTCGGAAACGGGCCACGAGCAGCGGCGACACGGCGACCAGGGCCATCTGCAGCGGGCCGGCGACGAGGGTCGTGCTGGTCCGCACCGCACCGGCTTCGACGAGCCCGCTCGTCCACCCGACCATCGTGACCACGGCTGCGGTGACGCAGCCGACCAGGAACCCGTCGAGCATCATCCACGGGATGTCCCGGCCGGCGGTCCGGAGGTACGTACGTACCGCGACGTGCGTCCCGGGTGCGTGACGGAGCAGGAGGGTCGCGGCCGCAGACCACGTCGCGACCGCGAGGGAGCCCGTCACGACGACGATCCTCGTGCGCTCGCCGATCGAGGGGCCGAACGCGAGGGCAGTGGCACCGAGCGCGAGGACGGCGAGGTGGGCGGCGTCCCCGGCGGCGGCGCGGCGGAACCGCCCGCTGGCGAGCTCGGTGGTCCTGGCGGCGTTCCATGCTGCGGCACCGAGCAGTGCCACCGCGAGCGCCGCGGCACTCCACCCCAGCGCGAGCCGCTGTGCGACGGCGCTGACGGTGAGCGCCGCCGGCAGCGCTGCGGCGAGCTGGAGGCGGAGGCCGGCGGCGCGGTGTGCGTCGGCGGCGGCAGGGTCTCCTGCGCACCACGTCAGCACCGGCTGCGAGACCCCGGCGAGGGTGGCGAGCGCGACGTAGTGCACCGAGAGGACCAGGGCGAGTGCGCCCCATCGCTCCGGCGCCAGGGCCGTCGTGCCGATCAGCGTCAGGGTCACCTGACCCATGCTCAGGAGCACCTGCGCGAGGAGAGGCCATCGGAACTGTCGCACCACGTGAGTATATCGTATGATATTGATATGACAGTAGACGCCCCTCTTGAATTCGACGCGCTCCCCAGGCGTGCACTGACCGGGATCCCTGTGGTCGTGGCCGACCGCGGTCAGGCCGTCGGCCACCTCATCGAGCTGGCGCGTGCCGGCCGCCCCGGTGACGTGCACCTGGCGAACTCCTACGTGATGTCGCTCGCCGCACGCGACCCTGAGTACCGCCGGATCCTGATCGAGTCGGCCGCCGTCTACCCCGACGGCAAGCCGCTCTCGTGGGCATCCCGACTGCTACCGGGTCCGCGGTTGTCGCAGGTGCGCGGACCGTCGCTCTTCCCGGACGTGCTTGATCGAGGACGCACTCGCGGTGTCCGGCACTACCTCCTCGGCAACACGGACGAGGTGCTCGAGGCGATGCGCCGCGAACTCGAGCGACGCTTCCCCGGAGTCCTGATCGTCGGGACGCACAAGTCGTACTTCCGACCGATGACCGACGAGGAGCAACGCGCGCAGGACGACGACA
Organism: Curtobacterium sp. MR_MD2014; assembly: GCF_000772085.1. Taxonomy (NCBI): domain Bacteria; kingdom Bacillati; phylum Actinomycetota; class Actinomycetes; order Micrococcales; family Microbacteriaceae; genus Curtobacterium; species Curtobacterium sp. MR_MD2014. The sequence goes on from NZ_CP009755.1 coordinate 442,220, forward strand.
TCCGCGCCGCGGACCCGGACATCGTGTGGGTCGGACTCGGCACTCCGCTGCAGGACGCCGAGACCCGGCGTCTGGCGCAGGAGGTCGGGGTGCTCGCGATCGGTGTCGGGGTGGTGTTCGACTTCGTCGCGGGTACCAAGCCGGAGGCCCCGGCATGGACGACACGACTCGGTGTCGAGTGGCTGTTCCGCCTCTGCTCCGAACCCCGACGCCTGTGGCGACGGTACCTCGTGGGCAACGCGGTGTTCCTCTGGGCGGTGCTCCGGCAGCTCGCGTCCCGGACCCGCTCGTGACGCCCTCGCGCGGTCTCGCCCCCGATCTCGTCGTCCTCAGCCAGGTGCCGCCGCCCGTGCACGGCCAGACGCTCATGACGAAGCGGACCCTCGACCTGCTCGCCCGTGACGGCTGGACGCTGCGTCTGGTGGACCGGAGGTTCAGCCGGAGCATCGACGAGGTCGGTACCCCCAGTGTGCGCAAGCTGCTCGCGGCCGTCGGTCTCGCCGCTCGACTCGCGGGACAGGTGATCCGTCGACGCCCCGACGCCGTGCTGCTGTTCGCGACCACCAGGACGGCGTCCTTCTGCGTCGACGTCGTCCTCGTCCGCCTGCTCCGAGCGGTGCGGGTCCCCGTCGTCCTGAGCATCCACTCGGTGGGCTTCCGCAGGATCGCGGCGAGGAGTGCGGTCGGCGCCGCCGCGGTCCGGAGCCTGCTCGGAACAGCCGAGGCAGTGGTCTGCCTCGGGCCGACCCTGACCGCCGACGTCCGACCGTTCGTGCGCGCCGACCGGGTCCGGGTCATCCGGAACACCCCGGCGGAGGTGCCGCCCGTCATCGCGGCGGAGCGGCAGGCCCACGGCCGGCGGACCGTGCTCTGGCTGTCGAACCTGATGCCCGGGAAGGGTGCCGAGACGTTCGCGCACGTCGCCGCCGACCTCGCCGACCACGACGTCGACTTCCGCATGGTCGGACCGGTCGCCGACGACGCCACCGCCGATGCGGTCCGATCGATCGTCGTCGGCTCCGCCGTCCGCTCCCGCCTCCACCTCGACGGGCCGGCGTACGGCGCCGCCAAGTGGGAGGCCGTCCGCGGAGCGACCGTGCTGGCCTTCACCTCCGAGCTCGACGAGGCTCAGCCGCTCACGATCGTCGAGGCCATGGCCTGCGGCACCCCGGTGGTCGCCTTCGACCGCGGCGGCATCGCGGACCTCGTCGAGCACGGCGTGACGGGGTTCCTCGCTGAGCCGGGCGACACTGCGGCGTTCGCTGCACACGTCCGGCAGATCCTCGACGACCCCGGTCTCGCCGCGCGACTGCGGCGGGGCGCGCTCGACGCCTACGCCGCCCGGCACGCTCCGGACACGCACGTCCAGGCATGGCGGGACCTCTTCGACCACCCCCGAACCACTTCCACGACCCCCAGGAGGACCAGATGACCACCCGACCCACCACCACCCGACCCATCGTGCTCGTGACCGGCGGAGCGGGCTTCATCGGCTGTGCGCTGTCCCGCGTGCTCGCCCCGACGTCGGCGCGGTGGATCGCGGTCGACGCCCTGCACCCGCAGGTGCACGCCGAACGCCGACGCCCGGATGCGCTCGACCCGGCTGCCGAGCTCGTCGTCGCGGACGTCACCGATCCCGACGCATGGGACGCGCTGCTCGCGACGGTGCGACCCGACGTCGTGGTCCACCTCGCCGCGGAGACCGGGACGGCCCAGTCCCTCGACGAGGCGACCCGTCACGCCGACGTCAACGTCTGTGGGACGACCGTGATGCTCGACGCCCTCGGTCGTCACGGTGTCCTGCCGTCCCGCATCGTGCTCGCGAGCAGCCGCGCCGTCTACGGCGAGGGCGACTGGCTCGACACCGTGTCCGGTGCCGTGGTCCGCCCCGGGCAGCGGACTCACGAACAGCTCGAGGCCGGGGCGTGGGACCATGCCGGCGCGACCTCGATGCCCTCGGACGCACGACGGACCGTGCCGGCACCGACGAGCGTGTACGGCGCGACGAAGCTCGCTCAGGAGCACGTCCTGGGTGCGTGGTGCGCTGCTCGCGGTGTGGGTCTCGCCGTCCTCCGGCTGCAGAACGTGTACGGGCCGGGGCAGTCGCTGACGAACCCGTACACGGGCATCGTCTCGCTGTTCTCGCAGCTCGCGCGTCGGGGTGACTCCATCCCGGTCTACGAGGACGGTGCGATCGTCCGCGACTTCGTGCACATCGAGGACGTGGCCGGTGCGCTCGCCGCGGCGGTCACGGGTGGCCCGGAGGTCGAGGGCACGCCGATCGACGTCGGGTCCGGCGTGGCGACCACGATCCTCGACCTCGCGCAGCGGATTGCGGCGTTCCACGGCGCTCCGGCCCCGCGCATCACTGGTGCGTACCGGGACGGCGACGTCCGCGCGGCGTCGTGCACCGTCGAGGACGCTGCGGCTCGCCTGGGATGGGCGCCACGGTGGTCCGTCGATGCCGGTGTCGCGGACCTGCAGACGTGGATCGACCGGTGCCTGCGCGAGGACCTGCCCGCACTGGTGTGATGTCCTGCGAGACACGAAGCGGGGCTCGGCTGACCAGCCGAGCCCCGCTTCGTGTCTCCTCGATGGGTCAGTACCCCTCGGGCGCCGGGGCGACGACGTTGGACCGCCCCTGGTCGTCGACCTGGGGCTGCGACGGCGTGACGATGCGGTTGCCCTCGGAGTCCTCGTCGAACGAGACCGCCCCGACCGCCCCGACCCGCACGTAGTTGAGCTTGCCGGACACGGTCATCGTGTCGAGGTCGCGCCCCGCGGTGACCTGCGTCTTCGACGCTCGGATCTCGAGCGAGCTGCAGGAGCCGTCGAGTCGGACGACGGCGTCGTCATCGGTCACCACGGCCTTGCCGTCGGGACAGGTGACGGCCGCGGCCGTCGTGACCGACGTGGACGGGGTCGGCGAGGGCGAGGGGGACCCGTCGCCGTGTGCCGAGCAGCCAGCGAGGCCGGCCGCGAGGACGAGGCCGACGGCGACCGGGATGGTACGACGGACGGAGGTGTGGAGCGTCATGGTCAGGGACCTTTCGTGTGGTGGGTGGTCGGAGCCGACAGCGGGATGGTCGTCGGCAGGTCCCGTCGCGCGTCCGACCCGAGGGACAGCCCGATGAGGACCGCCGTCGGACCGATCGCGAACGGGTAGATCAGGGTGTTGTCCGTGACCGCGGTGACCAGCAGGGCGAGGAACGCGGCGAGGGCTGCCCAGTGCACGGCGTCGTCGGTGCGGTGCGCAGCGCGGCCGATCCGGACGAGGGTCATCACGGCAGCGAGGGCGAAGAGGCAGACGCCGATCCAACCGGTGTCGTGCAGGAGTCGGAGCCAGTCGTTGTGCGGCTGCCGGATGCCGACGAACGTCTCGGTGACGAGCCGCGCGGCGCTCCCCGGACCGTGGCCGACCAGCGGCGCGCTGCGGGCGTGGTCGGCCACGACGTCCCAGAGCTTTGCGCGTCCGGACGTGTTGATGGCGACCCCACCGAGCGTCGCGTTGTCCCCCGAGGTGAACCGGCCGCGGTAGGACGGGACCCACGTCCACACGGCAGCGAGCGTCGCGCCGGCACCGACGACGGCGAGGACCGCGAGGCGGACCCTGTGGCCCACCGGCCGACGGGTCACGAGGACGACGAGGACGAGGAAGGCCACTACCGACGCCGTCCGGGAGAGGCTCGCGACGATGCCGACGACGATGACCGCAGGGGCGATCCGGAGCAACCACGGCCCGGTCCGGAGTGCGGCTGCGGCGGCGAGCATGGGCAGCGCGGCGAGCGCGTACGAACGGATGCCCTCGGTCAGCAGCCCGAGGGTCTGTTGGACGGCGAACAGCGCGGTGGCGAGCAGGCCAGCGGCAGCGAACCACCGCAGGGCACGATCCGCGACGTCGGGGGTCGCCTGGAGGGCGACGAAGGCGGGCAGCAGGAGGAGGATCGTGTAGGCGGCGACGTTCTGCAGGCCGTCGGCGTCAGGGGTGAAGAGGAACCGTCCGACTGCGAGCGCGAGGAACAGCAGGCCCGGGGCGGCGACCGGCGATCGAGACCCGATCAGCATGGGCGCGAGCGCCGTGCATGCGGCTGCGCTGCCCGCGGTGAGGATCCCGCTCACCGAGGTCGACCCCACGTGGAGCACGGACGTCACGCCGGCGAGCACGCCCACCAGGGCCGCGAGCGCCGTGAGGGTGTGGACGGTCCGGATCCCCTGCCCGGGCTGCACCACCATCAAGTCTCCCATAGCAAATGTTAGTATATCAGAGTGAGTTGCCTCCCCGTTCCTCCTGATCCGATCCGCCTCTCGATCGTCATCGCTGCGTACAACGCGCAGGCGACCCTGCAGCGGGCCATCGCCAGCTGCTTGACGCAACGTGTCGACGAGCCGTTCGAGGTGCTCGTCGTCGACGACGGGTCGACTGACAGCACCGCGGCCGTCGCGCGGTCGTTCGGTCCCGAGGTCCAGGTGCTGTCGTCGGACGGGAACCGCGGGCGATCCGCTGCACGGAACGCCGCGATCGCCGCGGCCCGCGGCTCCGTCATCGTGCCCCTCGACGCCGACGACCGGATGCTCACCGGGCGTCTCGCCGCGCACGTCGCCGCCCTCGACGGCAACCCGTCCGCGGTCGCCGTCTTCGGACGTTCGATCGGGGTCCACCCCGGGGGCACGCGCCCATGGCCGCTGATGCCCGGAACACCGCAGGGTGTCGACGAGGCCTTCGCCCGAGGCAGGATGGCGGTCAACCACCCCGCGTGCGCGTTCCGGCGGTCGTGGTGGGAGGCGCTCGGTGGGTACGACGAGCAGGTCCGGGTGGCGGAGGACTTCGACCTGTTCCTGCGTGGCTGGACGCCCGGCGCGTACGTCCCGCACGACGACGTCGTCCTCGAGTACACGATCGGTGGCAGGTTCCCCTCGTGGCAGTACTGGTGGGCCAACGAGCGGCACCGCCGCGCGATCGTGGCTCGCGCCGGTGACCCGGAGCAACCGTTCGTCGACCACCTGCACCGCGCCTCCCGTCCGGCGGTGCACGGCCTGGAGGCGCTGCGCTGGTCCGCCTCGTCGATGCGCGACCGCATGGCTCGCCGCAACGGCGGCTGACACGGGAAAGGCCCCCTCCGCAGTGCGGAGGGGGCCTTCTCGTCGTGACCGTCAGTTCTCGGTGATCGTGATCGTCCGGGTCTGCTGCTCACCGACCGGTCGGTTGTTGAGCAGCTGCGTGAAGGTGATCGTGTGCTCACCGACCGTCAGGTCCTTCGGGCTGATCTCACCGAACCAGCCTTCGCCGTTCGCGGTGACCGTGGTGATCTCGCTGCCGTCGGTGTCCGTGATCCGGACCTGTGCGCCGGGGGTCGCCCAGCCGATGAAGGACGGCTTCGGCCACCAGTTGGTGTAACCGTCGGTCGGGGCCTCGATGCGCAGCGGGTCAGCCGCGATCGTGTACTGCACGGAGGTCTCCGTCGTTGCGTCGTTGAACGTCTGGCGGAAGTGCAGCGTGTGCGTGTCGTAGGACAGTGCCTTCTCGCTCGCGACACCGAACCAGCCGTCGTCGTTCGCCTGGACGTGCGCCAGACGGGTGGTGCCGTCGGTGTCGAACACGTCGACCCATGCGCCCGGCGTCGCCCAACCGATGTACGACGGGTTCGGCCACCAGCTCGAACCGCCGTCCTGAGGAGAGTCGATCTGGAAGGGCTTGTGCGCGATCGTGATCGAGACCGTCTTGGTGTTCGTCGCGCCGTTCGCGGTCTGGGTGAACGTCAGCGTGTGCTGCCCGTTCGCCAGCGCCTTCGCGCTCGTCACGCCGAACCAGCCCTCGGAGTTGATGTCCTCGCTGCCGAGGACGTTGTCGTTCTCGTCCGTGATCGTCACGTGACCGCCCGGGGTGCCCCAGCCGATGAGGGCCGGGTTCGGGTACCAGGCCGTGCTCCCGTCGACCGGGGAGTCGATCGTCAGGTCGCGGATCGAGTCGATGGTGACGGTCCGCGTGATCGTCTCGGTCTCGCCGCCGGGCTTCGTCTGCGTGATCACGAAGGTGTGCACGCCGTCACGCAGGGTGGCCGTGCTGACCTTGCCCCACCAGCCGTTGTCGTCCACGGTGGTGCTGCCGATCTCCGGCCCGCCGACGCCGTCCTGGATCCGGACGGTCGACTCTGCGGTACCCCAGCCCATGAAGTACGGCGTGCGGTTCGCGGTGGCGCTGTTGTCCTCCGGGCTCTGCACCGAGAAGGGGCGGGACACCCCGGCCGGCTTGGTCACGGTCACCGAGGAGCTCCCGGATGCCGTGAAGGCGCCGTGGTCGCTCGAGCCGGAGACGGTGAAGGTCGCGTCACCGGTACCCGGCGTCACGCCTTCGATCGGCAGGCTCCAGCGGGTCTTCGTACCCTTGGCAAGCGTCCAGCCGGCAGCCGTGTTCACCGTGACGGTCGCCTTCGCGCCGCCGTCCTTGACCTGCACGGTCGCGGAGGACTTGGCGTCCGCCTGCCAGGTGGAGCCGTCCGTCGACTTCTCCGCCTTCGCGGTCCCGTCCACGAACTTCGTGCCGGCCGGAGCCGTGACCTCGAACGTGGTGCCCGTGAGCGACGTCAGGTCGGCGGTGGTCTCCAGGCCCGCGAACACGTCCTGCTGCTCACCGACCTGCACCTCGGTGTCGAACCCGAGCGCCTTCGATGCGATGCCGCCGTTCTCGACGACCGGTTCGGCGACGGTGGCGGAGAAGGTGCCGTGCGCGATGACCTGCTCGGTCTTCGCGGGGATGACGTCGGCGGTTCCGCCGGTGAGGGTGTCGCCGGCCTTCTGGTCGTCGAGGATCTGGAGCTTGAACTGGATCTTGCGGAAGGAGTTCGACCAGGTGTTGTCGCCGCTGATGGTCGCGGTCGTGCCGTCTGCCGACACGGTGCCGCCGACGGTGCTGCCCTTGCCGTCGCCGCCGCGGGCGGCGGCGAACTTGGTCCCGGCAGGGGCGTGGAGCGTGACCTCACCCTGACGCGAGGCCGAGGACGACATCGTGCCGGAGACCCAGTCGGTGGTCTGCCCGGCGGGCGTCGCGGGGACGTCGAAGGCGACCTTCGAGCCGGTCTTGGCCGCGAACGAGCCCTCGCCGACGACCGTGTCCGTCCCCGCCGTCTTGATGGTGGCGGTGCCGCCGTTCAGGGTCGTGTCGGCTGCTGCGTCGTCGTTCACGCGCAGCTTGAGCTGGATCTTGCGGTAGTCGTCGGCCCAGGTGTTGTCGCCCTTGAAGAACGCACTCTGGCCGTCGCTGCTGACCTGCCCCGTGACGGTCGAGCCGTTGCCGACACCCTCGCCGCGTGCTTCGACGATCTTCGTGCCCGCGGGAGCCTTCAGCTCGAGCTCACCCTTGGTGTTCTTCGAGATCGATCCGTTGATCCAGCCCGTCGTCGTCCCCGGTGCCGCGACCGGCACGTCCGAGAAGGTGATCGTGGAGCGGCTGACCGGCGTGCTCACCGGCGAGGTCGAGTCGATCGCGACCGCGCCGTGGTTGGTCGAGCCGGTGATCTTGTAGCCGAGGGCCCCGGCCCCGTCCGGCGTCTCGTCGTCGGCCTTCACCGGAGCCAGCCACCGGAGCTGGTACCCCTGCTCCTGCACGAAGTAGGACGACGAGCTGTCGAAGGTGCCGGTGAGCTTGTTGCCGTCGACCTTGGTGACGCTGAGGGCGAGCGAGTCGCTGTCGCGCCAGGCCTCGCTGTTGTTCTTGCGCCACTGCCCCTTGAGCGTGGAGCCCGCCGCGAACGTCGTGCCGGACGGCGCGGTCAGCTCCACCGAGGCCTTCAGCTCGGTGTACTTGGTCGTCGCCTCCGTGCTGAACGGCACGTCGACCGTCCCACCACGAACCAGCGCCGTGCTGTCCGAGGCAGCCGCGGTGACGCCGCCGTTCTGGACGGCGACGATGGCGGAGAAGGTGCCGTGGGCGACGATCTGCTTGGTGTCGCTCGTGATGATGTCGGCGGTTCCGCCGGTGAGGGTGTCGCCGGCCTTCTGGTCGTCGAGGATCTGGAGCTTGAACTGGATCTTGCGGAAGCTGTTCGAGAAGGTGTTGTCCTTCTCGATGGTCGCGGTCGTGCCGTCCGCCGAGACGGTGCCGTTGACGAAGCTGCCCTTGCCGCCGCCGCCGCGGACGGCGGCGAACTTGGTGCCGGCGGGGCGTGGAGCGTGACGTCGCCCTGTCGCGAGGCCGAGGACGACATCGTGCCGGAGATCCAGTCGGTGGTCTGCCCGGCGGGCGTCGCGGGGACGTCGAAGGCGACCTTCGAGCCGGTCTTGGCCGAGAACGAGCCCTCGCCGACGACCGTGTCCGTCCCCGCCGTCTTGATGGTGGCGGTGCCGCCGTTCAGGGTCGTGTCGGCTGCTGCGTCGTCGTTCACGCGCAGCTTGAGCTGGATCTTGCGGTAGTCATCGGCCCAGGTGTTGTCGCCCTTGAAGAGCGCACTCTGGCCGTCGCTGCTGACCTGCCCTGTGATGGTCGAGCCGTTGCCGACACCCTCGCCGCGTGCTTCGACGATCTTCGTGCCCGCGGGAGCCTTCAGCTCGAGCTCACCCTTGGTGTTCTTCGAGATCGATCCGTTGATCCAGCCCGTCGTCGTCCCCGGCGCCGCGACCGGCACATCCGGGAACGAGATCGTGGAAGACAGCGAGATCAGCGTCGGGTCGCCAACAAAGTCAAGTCCTGTGCCAGAGTAGCTCAGCCATCGATTCGTCCAGCTTGTGTAACCGGGAACTGGCGGCGCATAACTGCTGGTGGGCGAACCGATGACCAAACCCGAGTCACTCACGAGTTTACCGTCCTCGAGATGCCAACTGGGTGCGCTCGCGCAGTTTACATGTGGGCCAAGTACCGTTTGCGTCCGACCGGATGCCGAGGTATTCGTGAACCTGCCAAGGCAATACCCGCCGTCCGCTCTCAGCCGATAACCGTTCGCCGTGAGCAGGGCGTCGAAAGCCGGCGCCTGTTCAAGAGCTTGCTGCAGGCTTGCGTAGCTCTTGTAGAACGTTTCCGTTGCGTTACCTGCCGCTCGCTGGCTGGGCGTGACGATGCTCGAACCGCTTTGGAAGAGGAGCTTGACACGAGGCGCGCTCTCTGCGCGCGTCGCAGCATGTGCAGGCGCGACGACGGTGACGCCGACGGCGAGGGACGAGAGGGCGACGCCGGTCGCGACGGCCCTCCGGAGGAATGACTTCATGTGAAGAGATGTCTTTCGGATCGAGGCCACGCGCGCAGGACAGCGCCGGGCACTGGTCATAGGACATAAGAAATATCAGCCATGTTCCTGAGGTTCTGCCGAGTGCGATGACTACGGCGAACTTGCCCCCGCTCGACTCAACTTCCGCTTCGGGGACTTGACGCGCGGCCGGCTCTGAGTAAACTTGAGTGCAGCGGACGCAACTCCGCGTATGCTTCAGCAAGACCACGAACCCAACCGAAGGAGCACCACAACATGGGACGTGCAGTAGGCATCGACCTCGGAACCACCAACTCGGTCGTCAGCGTGCTCGAGGGTGGCGAGCCCACGGTCATCGCGAACGCCGAGGGGCTCCGCACCACGCCGTCGATCGTCGCCTTCACGAAGGACGGCGAGGTCCTGGTCGGCGAGACCGCCAAGCGCCAGGCCGTCACCAACGTCGACCGCACCATCGCCTCCGTGAAGCGCCACATCGGTACCGACTGGAAGGTCGACATCGACGGCAAGAGCTACACGCCGCAGGAGATCTCGGCCCGCACCCTCGGCAAGCTCAAGCGCGACGCCGAGCAGTACCTCGGTGAGGACGTCACCGACGCGGTCATCACCGTCCCGGCGTACTTCAACGACGCCGAGCGCCAGGCCACGAAGGACGCCGGTGAGATCGCCGGCCTCAACGTCCTCCGCATCATCAACGAGCCGACCGCCGCGGCGCTCGCCTACGGCCTCGACAAGGGCAAGGAGGACGAGCTCATCCTGGTCTTCGACCTCGGTGGCGGCACGTTCGACGTCTCCCTGCTCGAGGTGGGCAAGGACGACGACTTCTCCACGATCCAGGTCCGTGCGACCTCGGGCGACAACCGCCTCGGCGGTGACGACTGGGACCAGCGCATCGTCGACCACCTCGTCAAGAAGTTCAAGGACGAGCACGGCGTCGACCTGTCCACGGACAAGATCGCGAAGCAGCGCCTGAAGGAAGCGGCTGAGCAGGCCAAGAAGGAGCTCTCGTCGCAGATGTCGGCGAACATCCAGCTCCCGTACCTGACGCTGACCGCCGAGGGCCCGCTGAACCTCGACGAGACCATCTCGCGCGCGCAGTTCGAGCAGATGACCTCCGACCTGCTCGACCGCACGAAGAAGCCCTTCAACGACGTCATCAAGGAGGCGGGTGTCTCGGTCAACGACATCGCGCACGTGGTGCTCGTCGGTGGTTCGACCCGCATGCCCGCCGTGGCCGAGGTCGTCAAGAGCCTGACCGGCGGCAAGCAGCCGAACCAGGGCGTCAACCCGGACGAGGTCGTCGCCGTCGGCGCCGCCCTGCAGGCCGGTGTCCTGAAGGGCGAGCGCAAGGACGTCCTGCTCATCGACGTCACGCCGCTGTCCCTCGGCATCGAGACCAAGGGCGGCCTGATGACGAAGCTCATCGACCGCAACACCGCGATCCCGACCAAGCGCAGCGAGACCTTCACGACCGCCGACGACAACCAGCCGTCGGTCGCGATCCAGGTCTTCCAAGGCGAGCGCGAGTTCACCCGTGACAACAAGCCGCTCGGCACCTTCGAGCTCACCGGCATCGCCCCGGCTCCCCGCGGCGTGCCGCAGGTCGAGGTCACCTTCGACATCGACGCCAACGGCATCGTGCACGTGTCCGCGAAGGACAAGGGCACCGGCAAGGAGCAGTCGATGGTCATCTCCGGCGGCTCGTCGCTGCCGAAGGAGGACATCGAGCGCATGGTGCGCGAGGCCGAGGAGCACGCCGCCGAGGACAAGGCCCGCCGCGAGGCCAATGAGCGTCGCAACCAGGCCGAGCAGCTCGTCTACTCGATCGAGAAGCTCATCAAGGAGAACGACGACAAGCTCCCCGCGGACGTCAAGTCCGAGGTGCAGGCTGACGTCGATTCCCTCAAGTCGGCCCTCGCGGGTGACGACGACGAGGCCGTGAAGACCGCCTTCGACAAGCTCAACGAGTCGCAGGGCAAGCTCGGCCAGGCCATCTACGCCCAGCAGGACGCGGCCGCCGCGGCCGGTGGCGAGCAGCCGACCGCTGACCAGCCCCAGCAGGACGACGAGGACATCGTCGACGCCGAGGTCGTGGACGACGAGGACGACAAGGACAAGAAGTAACGATGACGGACCCCAAGGACAACGTGCCGAACGAGGACGAGCCCCAGGTCGAGGGCGACGCCACCAACGCGCAGGAGCCCGAGGACCTCATCGAGGCGGAGGGGCCGGACGTGGAGATCCCCACGGACGGCCCCGCCGCCGGCGGCCCGCAGGCCGACCAGGCGACGGGCGACCAGGCGGGTGCCGACGAGGCCAGCGACCTCTCCCCGGAGGACCAGGCCCTGCTCGACGACGCGGCCCGCGGCATGGAAGAGGACAAGCTGTCGCAGGCCGACCGTGACCTCGTCGCCGACATGCGCGCCGACATGCTCCGCGCGCAGGCCGAGCTGGTGAACTTCCGGAAGCGCGTCGAGCGCGACCGCGAGGCGAACCGCGACGCCGTCATCGCCGAGGTCGTCCGCGCCCTGCTGCCGGCCCTGGACGACCTGACCCGCGCCGAGGCCCACGGCGACCTGACCGAGGGCCCCATGCAGGTCATCGGGCAGAAGATCCGCGGCGGCTTCGAGAAGTTCAAGCTGGTGCAGATCGGCGAGAAGGGCGAGCTCTTCGACCCGAACGTGCACGAGGCGATCGTGCAGCTGCCCACGCCGGGTGCGACCGACCAGACCGTGGCGGACGTCGTGGAGCCGGGCTACAAGCTCGGCGACCGCGTGCTCCGTGCGGCCAAGGTCGCCGTCGCGGTCCCGGCCTGAGCAACGGCAGGAGGTAGGGATTCATGGCCAGTCAGGACTGGTTCGACAAGGACTTCTACAAGGTCCTCGGCGTCGACAAGACGGCGAGCGACGCTGAGCTGAAGAAGACCTACCGGAAGCTCGCACGGCAGTACCACCCGGACTCCAACCCGGGTGACGCTGCCGCCGAGTCCCGCTTCAAGGAGATCAGCGAGGCCTACTCGGTGCTCTCCGACAAGGAGCAGCGCGCCGAGTACGACCAGGTCCGCGCCATGGGTTCGGGCGCCCGCTTCACCGCGGGTGGCCCGGGCCAGGGCGGCGGGTTCGAGGACGTCTTCGGCGGGATGTTCGGCCAGCAGGGCGGGCAGCGTGTCCGCTTCGGCCAGGGCGGTACCCGCGGTGGTGCCGGCGGCTTCGAGGACATCCTCGGCGGAATGTTCGGCGGCGGTCAGGGCTTCGGGCAGTCGTCCGGCGGCTTCCGCGGCTTCGGTGGTCCGACCAAGGGCCGCGACGTCACGGCGTCGACGACGCTCGACTTCACCACCGCGATCGCCGGTGACACCGTCAAGCTCTCGCAGGGCAACGGCCGACCGGTGAACGTCCGCATCCCCGCGGGCGTCGCTGACGGGCAGAAGATCCGCCTGCGCGGGCGCGGCGAGCCGAGTCCGGACGGCGGAGAGGCCGGCGACCTGGTCGTCAGCGTCTCCGTCCGCAAGCACCCGGTCTTCGAGCGCGACGGGCAGCACCTCCGCGTGGACGTCCCCGTGACGTTCGTCGAGGCGGCGCTCGGCGCGACGATCCAGGTGCCGACGCTCGGCGGCGAGCCCGTCAAGCTCAAGGTCGCCCCCGGCACGCCGTCCGGCCGCGTCCTGCGCGTCAAGGGACGCGGGGTCACGACCAAGAGCGGCACCGGTGACCTGCTCGCCACCGTGCAGGTCGCGGTGCCGTCGCACCTGTCGGACAAGCAGCGCGAGGCCGTCGAGGCCCTCCGCGCCGTCCTGCCCGACGAGGACCCCCGCGAGGACCTCCTCGCCAAGGCGCGCAGCTAGCGCTGCGCAACCAGCACGACAACCGGCCTGGAGGCTCGGCGCGGCTCCGTCAGGAAGCCGCACCGGGCCTCCAGGCTGGTTCTGCACCACGAGGACGACGGAAAGGAACCAGCCATGACCGACATGGACGAGAACTCGCCCGTCCTCGCGATCGCGGTGGCGGCGGAGCTCGCCGAGATGCACCCGCAGACGCTGCGGCAGTACGACCGGCTCGGCCTGGTCGTGCCGGGCCGCACCCGCGGTGGCTCGCGCCGCTACTCGATGCGCGACGTCGCGCAGCTGCGCGAGATCGCGCGACTCGGGTCCGAGGGGGTGTCGCTGGAGGGGATCCGGCGGGTGCTCGACCTCGAGAACGAGAACCTGGTGCTCCGCGACCGCGTGCGCGAGCTGGAGCGGGCGCTCGCCGATCAGCTCATCGCGCGCCCGGGCGCCCGTGTCTTCGCGGCGACAACCACCGGCGCTGCAGTCCCGCTGCGCGCGGGCATGCGACCGCAGCGGAACACCGCGGTCGTGCTGTACCGCCCCCAGCGCTGAGGTCAGTCGACCGGCGGGCCGAAGAGGTCGCGGCGAACACCGTCGACAGCGGTGCAGCGGGGGAGCGACGGGCGGTCGTCCTCGGGGGAGCAGCGACCGGGACGGTGCGCCCGGGCCGTGTCGATGACCGAGCGGATGCAGGACGCGCACACGTCAGGACCGCCCACGGTCGGGGTCGGGGAGCAGGTGGACCGTCCAGGTCGCCCGCTCCGCGAGCCGTCCGTCGCGGCAGTCGACCGCGACGCGGAGCGCGACGAGGCCGTTCCGGATGTGCTCCCAGGGCAGTGCGCTCCGGATGTCGTCGTGCCGCAGGCGGTACGTCAGGCCGTCGAGGGTCCCGCTCAGGGCCGCCACGAGGAGGGGGTTGTCGCACGCCGCGAGGAAGGTCCGGTAGACCGGGGTGATCGCGTCCGAACCCCACTGCCACGTGGGCATCGCCATGCAGTCGAGCACGAGCCCGATGCGCCGGAAGAGCGCGGCGCGGTCGCGGTCCCCGAGGTCGCCGATCGTGGTGCGGACGACGCCCCCGAAGAGCAGTCCGAGCGTCTGCAGCGTCGGGATGAGTTCGTCGCGGCGCGGGACCGTGACGCGCGTGTACCGGTTCGGCCGGAACTCGACGAGACCGAGGTGCCCGAGGTCCGACAGTGCTTCCCGCACCGGCGTCCGGGAGCACCGGAGCCGGAGCGCGAGCTGTTCGTCGTCGAGCAGGGTCCCCGGGGCGAGCGCCCCGCTCATGATCTCGGTCCGCAGGCGTTCCCGCGCCTGGTCCCGCAGGCGGGGACGCCGGCCGGCGTCTGGCGAAGCGAACATCGGCCCCTCTCGCTCGTCCTGCCGTTGCTCGTCGCGCAACGGTCTCCTCCGAGCGTAGGGGCTTGGGATACCACCGGCACCGGTGATATACCGCTGCCGTGCGCACCGGCGCGGCTCCGCACCGTCGTCTGAGTACCCTGGGGCCGTGCCATTCGACTTCGCCGACCACTTCCGGCGCTCCCCGGTCAGGGACGAGCCCGACCTCGTCGCGATCGACGGCACCGACCGCTTCATGCTCGACGAGGCACCGCACGTGCACGGGGACGCGCTCCGGCAGCCCGGTGAGGTCGCCGTCGTCGACGACCGGTACGGGGTGCTGACCCTCGGAGCCATGACCGTGCACGGCGCGTCGGGCGTCCGGGTCGTGCAGGACTCGCTCGTCGGGGTGCGGGCGCTGCAGGCGAACGCCGGCACCTTCGGCCGGAGCGGCTTCGTGCTGACCGAGACGCTCGAGCAGGCCTTCCGCGACGTCCGCCTGGTGCTCCTCCGGCTGTCGAAGTCGAACGACCGGCTCGACGAACTCGCACGCGCCGTCGCCCGCTGGGCGGCGCCCGACGTGGTCCTGCTCTGCGGCGGGGTCTCGAAGCACATGAACCTGTCGCAGAACGACGTCCTGCGCCGGTACTTCGGCGAGGTCACCGCGTCACGGGGTCGCGGCAAGTCGCGGCTGCTCATCGCGCAGGACCCGCTCCGTGCGACGGCGGTGCGCGCGGACGCGACGAACCCCTGGCCGCGGTCCGTGCACGTCGACGAGCTCGGGATGACGCTCGTCGCGCACGGCGGCGTCTTCGCGGGGACGTCGCTCGACCAGGGCACCCGGGTGCTGCTCGACGTCATGGACGACGCCGTCCCGTCGGCGCGGGTCGCCGTCGACCTCGGGTGCGGGAACGGCGTCATCGCGACTGCTCTGGCGCGCCGCCGCCCGGCCGTCAAGGTGGTCGCGACCGACGTCTCGGCGATCGCCGTGGCGTCGACGCGGGCGACGGCGGTGGCGAACGGCGTCGCGGACCGGGTGACGGTCGTCCGGTCGGACGCGGGCGACGAGCTCGACGAGGGGTCTGCGAAGCTCGTGCTCTGCAACCCGCCCTTCCACGAGGGCACCACGGTGAGCACCGACGCGGCCGAGGCGATGTTCCGCAACGCGGCCACGATCCTCCAGGCCGGCGGTGAACTGTGGTGCGTCTGGAACTCGCACCTGCGGTACCGACCCATGCTCGAGCGGCTCGTCGGACCGACCCGACAGGTCGTCCGGACCGCGAAGTTCACGGTGACGGCCTCGCGCCGGGCCGACTGAGGCGGGGACGACGACGGCCCCGTCACCGTGGTGACGGGGCCGTCGTGCGCGAGCGGTCGGGCTCAGATGTGCACGGACACCTGGGTCTGCTTGCCGCCGGCGGTCACGGTGATCACGTGGTCACCCTTCGCGAGACCGGACAGGGAGAGCTTGCCCTCGCCGTCGGCCTTGATCGCGCCCGCGGCGAGCTGCTGCTCGCCCTCGTGGGCCTGCAGGCCGGCGATGCCGGTGGGGAGGCCCCACACGGTGATCTGCGCGGTGCCGAAGAGGGCGCTGGTGCTCGTGACCTGGGCCTCGAGCTGGTCGGCGGCGTGGTCGCCGTTGCCGATCGTGAGCGTGCGCTCGACCTGCTCGCCGTCGATCGTCGCGGTCGCGGTGACGACCGTGGTGAGCTTCTTCGGAGCGGTCACGACGACCTGCGCCGCTTCCTCGTCGCCGAGGGTCACCGTCTTGGTCTTGCCGTTGGCCGCGACGGTCACCTCGGTGCCCTTCGGGCCGAGGACGTCCACGGCGACCTGGCTGTCGCTGATGCGGGTCGAGTCGACGGCGAACGCGGTGTCGGACGCGCCGTCACCCGGCTCCTCGGTGCCGCTGCCGTCGCCGGGCTCCTCGGTGCCGCTGCCGTCGCCGGGCTGCTCGGTGCCCTCGCCGGGCTGCTCGGTGCCGCTGCCGTCGCCGGGCTGCTCGGTGCCCTCACCCGGCTGCTCGGTGCCCTCGCCGGGCGCCGAGTACGTGAGGACGTAGGCCGAGCTGGTCCAGGCGCCCGTACGGCTCTCGAAGAGGAAGTGCAGGTCGTTCTCGCCCTCGTGCAGGTCGCGGGAGAAGGCCAGCGTGAACTCGCCGTCGGCGTTCGCACGCCCCGACGCGTAGGTGCGGCCGTTCGCGTCCTCCAGGTCCACCGGGCTGTAGGCGCGGACGCCGGAGCCGGAGATGGCGGGACGTGCCTCGTGGACGGTCGATCCGCTCGCCAGGGCCGGCTCGAACGTCGAGGACTTCGGCGTGTAGGTGATGTCGAGTCGCTGGCGCTCGACCCAGTCGCCGTTCGCCTGCTGGAAGCGGACGACGACCCGGTTCTCGCCCTTGTAGAGGGAGCCCTCGAGCTTCGTGGACCAGTGCCCGTGCTCGTCGGCGGTGGCGACGCCGAGCGCCGGGCCGGTGATGCCGCCGATGCTCACCGAGCCGCCGGGACGGGCGGTGCCCTCGAACGTCGGCTGCGAGGTGCGGACCTCGTCGCCGTCGTGCAGGTTCGTCACGGCCTCGACCGGGGACTGCCCCTCGCCGGGCTGCTCCCCGCCGCCCTGCTGGCCGTCACCCTGACCGGCACCCGGCTGCTCGCCGCCGCCCTGCTGGCCGTCGCCCTGACCGGCACCCGGCTGCTCGCCGCCGCCCTGCTGGCCGTCGCCGGGCTGCTCGCCGTCGCCGGGCTGCGTGCTGCCGGTGTCGACCGGGGCCCAGTTGCTCACGGCGAACAGGTCGTGGTTCGGGGTGCTGGCCGGGATCACGTCGTTCACGGCGCGGAGCGCGGCCTGCTCGGCGGCGGCACCGCCCGGGATCGTGATCTCGAAGCGGCCGTCGGCGCCGGTCGGGGCGCTCGCCACGATCGACCCCCGGTCGAGCGATGCCTCGACGCGCACGTCGCGGTTCGCGGTGCCGCGGACGACCAGGTCGTCGCCCTTCCGGTCGACGGACGAGACGACCGGGTCGGCGGCGTAGGCGTCGAGCTGCGCCTGGTCCGGAGCGCTGTGGTGCCCGTCCGCCTTGACGACCGCGGCGGTGATGACCTGCGGACCCGACGGCAGGACGGCGAGGTCGCAGGTGTACAGGTGCTGGTTCGCCGGGGTGTTGTGCCCGGTGCAGAGCAGGTGGCCCTGCTGGTCGACGACCTTGAGCGAGCCCTTCGAGACCGAGCTCGTGACCGCGACGGACGGGGTCGCGCGGCTCGCTTCGAAGACGCTGAGCCCGTCGCGCTCGCCGGTGCTCCGCGCCCCCTGGACCTCGTTGATGCCGGTGAAGCTGTCGGCGATGGGTCGCTCGTGCGTCGCGCCCGGGATCGTCGGGAGGTCGGGTGCCGCGTTGGCGGCCGTCGCGACGACGAAACCCGACGAGGTGAGGACGAGTCCGAGTGCCGCCCCGGTGGCGGCACGGGTGATCTTGCGCATGGGTTCCTTTCGGTGGGATCCGTGCCAGTGACAGCGCGGACGAGCACCCATGTTGTATTTCGCATACTGAAACTATTCCGGGTGTGAGCGATACCCCGTGCACGACGAAGCGCCCCGCCGGTGGCGGGGCGCTTCGTCGACGTGACCTCGGATCAGGCGGGGACGTAGTCGAACGTGTCGGGGTCCGGGCCCGTGCGGTGGCCCTTGTCGAGCGACGTGATCGCCGTCATGTCGTCGTCGGAGAGCTCGAAGTCGAAGATCGCGAAGTTCTCCTCGACCCGCGAGCGCGTGACCGACTTCGGGAAGACGATGTCGCCGCGCTGGATGTGCCAGCGGAGGACGACCTGCGCCGGGGTCTTGCCCGTGGCGCCGGCGATGCGGGTGATGGTCTCGTCGTCGAGCACGAGGCCCTGAGCGATCGGGGACCAGGCCTCGGTGGCGATGCCGTGCTCGGTGCCGTATGCGCGGAGCTCGTCCTGCACGAGGTACGGGTGCACCTCGATCTGGTTGACGGCCGGGGTGATCGTCGTCTCGGCGGCCAGGCGGTTGAGGTGGTGCGCCTGGAAGTTGCTCACGCCGATCGAGCGGGCGGTGCCGGCGTGGTAGAGCTCCTCCATCGCCTTCCAGGTCGGGACGAAGTCCGTCACGGTCGGCAGCGGCCAGTGGATGAGGAAGAGGTCCGTGTACCCGCCGAGCAGGTCGGCCGACTTCTTGCCGTTCTCGGCGGCGAGGGCCGGGTCGTGGAAGCCGTTGTTGAGCTTCGACGTGACGAAGATCTCCTCGCGCGGGATGCCGGACGCCTCGATGGCCTCCCCGACCTCCTTCTCGTTGCCGTACATCTCGGCGGTGTCGATGTGGCGGTAGCCGACCTCGAGTGCGGTGAGGGTCGCTTCCTTCGTGTTCTCGGGCTCGATCTGGAAGACGCCGAAGCCGAGCTGCGGGATGGTCTTGCCGTCGTTCAGGGTGATGTTCGGAACGGTCATGTCACCATGCAACCAAAGCGCCCCCAGGAGGCATTCCGGCAACACTCAGTCGGGCGCGCTGCGCGCGGGAACCGGACCGCTCAGGCGAGCGCGGCCGTGATGTACGCGAGCAGGGCGTCCCCGTACGCCACAGCCGGGTCGTCGCTCCGGAACTCCCGGGCGACCCCGTCGATCGTCGCCGTGACGACGAACCCGGCGGCGAGCGACACGAACGCCGGTCCGAGCAGGTCGCGCAGCTGGTCCTCCCGCGGGAGCCAGAGCGACTCGGACGCCTCGACCGAGTCGAGCGCCCACTCCGTCGTCCCGTTGAAGCCGAGCGAGGTGCCGCTGGGGTGGTCGTGCCGCTCCACCGTCATCTCGGAGACGGTGTAGACGTCGTCGTCGACCCCGGGCTTGTCGATGACGAACCGGTCGCCCGTCCCCGGGTGCCAGCGGAGTCCGGCGTCGCGCAGCGACCGGGCGAGTTCGACGGTGATCACCGCACCACCCTGCCACGCAGGGCCGGAGGGCGGACGCGACCCGACGGGGCCCGACGCCGTCAGGACGCGTCGCGCGGTCCGTCGTCGTGGACGTGGTCGCCGGCAAGGTCGACGTACTAGCATCGCCGAGCACCCCCGCGCGCGACGAGCACTCGTCCGCGCGCGCGGACGCGACGACGCCTGGGCGACCGGTGCCGTGCCTCCCGGCCGCTCACGCGACCACGGGCACGACCGCCGGCCGGTGTCACGGTGCCGGGGCGGCCACGAGCCGCCGCCGGGTCCTGTCCGCCCTCCCCGTCCGCCCAGCAAAGGACCCGCATGACCCTCGAGCGCGAGGAACTCCGCGACGACTGGACCGTGGCGATCGCCGGCGACCAGGTGCCGACCGGGGCACCGGCCGGGATCACGGGTCGCACGATCCCCGCCACGGTGCCGGGTCAGGTGCACACGGACCTCGAACGCGAGGGGATCGTCGCGGACCCGACCGTCGACCGCAACGAGGACGGCGCGAAGTGGGTCGGCCGGGCCGACTGGGCCTACCGGCGGACGGTGGACGTCGCACCTCGGGGCCACGAGCGCGTCGACCTGGTGTGCGAGGGGCTCGACACGGTCGCCGAGCTGAGCCTCGACGGCGTGGTCGTCGGCACCACCCGCAACATGCACCGGCGGTACCGGTTCGACCTCAACGACGTCCCGGGTGCCGCGGGCGACCGCGAGCTCGAGCTGCTCTTCGAGTCGCCGTACCGCGAGGCCGGCCGGGTCGCCGCACGCGCCGGCTCGATGCCGGGACCGTACGACGAACCGTTCCCGTACATCCGCAAGCAGGCGTCGAACTTCGGCTGGGACTGGGGCCTGACCGCGGTGACGAGCGGTCCGTGGCGTCCGGTCGCGATCGAGCGCTGGTCCACGGCGCGGCTCGCCGAGGTGAAGCCGCTGGTCGACGTCGAGGCCGGCGAGGGCGTCCTCGACGCGCACGTGCGGGTCGAGCGGTCCGGGATGAACGACCTCGACCAGGACGGTGAGGACGACGACCTCGTGCTCGTCGTCACGGTCGCCGGCCCGACCGTGGACGGCGGGACGACCCGACAGCGCTCCCGGGCGCAGCTGACCCCGAAGGACGACGAGACCGTCGTCACGGTGCGCGTGCCCGAGGTGCGGCGCTGGTGGCCGCGCGGCTACGGCGAGCAGCCCCGCTACGACGTGACCGTCGAGCTGCAGACCGTCGACGGCGAGGTCCTGGACCGCCGGACGGCGAAGACGGGCTTCCGCTCGGCCCGGATCGACACCGCGGACGACGCGGTCGGCAAGCCCTTCACCGTCGTGGTGAACAGCACCGTCATCGACGTCCGCGGCGTGAACTGGATCCCGGACGACGTCATCGTGTCGCGGGTGGACCGCGCGCGGACGGCGGACCGGCTCGGCGTCGCCGCGGACCTCGGCGTGAACCTCGTCCGCGTGTGGGGCGGCGGGGTCTACGAGTCCGACGACTTCTACGACGTCTGCGACGAGCTCGGTCTGCTCGTCTGGCAGGACTTCGCGTTCGCCTGCGCGGCCTACCCCGAGATCGAGCCGATCCGCAGCGAGGTCGTCGCCGAGGCCCGGGACAACGTCGCACGCCTGGCCGGCCACCCGTCGCTCGTGGTCTGGAACGGCAACAACGAGAACATCTGGTTGCACGACGCGGACGGCTGGGCCGAGGAGCTCGGCGACCGTGGCTGGGGACTCGACTACTACCTCGACCTCCTCCCGACGATCGTCGACGCGGTCGACCCGTCGCGCTTCTACACGGTGGCCTCGCCCTGGTCGGGTTCCGAGACCCTGCCCGCGAACGACGTCGACCACGAGACGCACCACTCGTGGGACGTCTGGAACCGGCTGTCCGACGACCACTACCGCGACTCCGTCCCGCGGTTCGTGTCCGAGTTCGGGTGGCAGGCGCCGCCCGCCTGGCGCACCCTCCGCGACGCGGTCACGGACGAGCCGCTGCGCGTGGACTCGCCCGGTGTCGTGCACCACCAGAAGGCCGACGACGGCATGGGCAAGCTGGCACGGGGGATCGAGCCGCGCTTCGGCGTCGTCGATCCGGCCGAGTTCGACCGCTGGCACTACCTGACGCAGCTGCAGCAGACGCGGGCCGTCGCGACCGGCGTCGAGCACTGGCGGACGCACTGGCCGCGGAACACCGGGGTCGTCGTCTGGCAGCTCAACGACCTCTGGCCGGTGGCATCGTGGTCCGCGATCGACTCCGCCGGGCGGCTCAAGCCGCTCGCCCACGAGCTGCGTCGGCTGTACGACGACGTCCTGCTGGCGATCCGGCCCGTCGTGCGTCCGTCCGCTGACGACGACGCGGTTCCGACGTCGTCCGGAGACCGGCCTGGAGGCGCGGACCACGTCGGCACGTCGGCTCCCCTCGACGGGGCGGCCGGGACCGCCGCGAGCGCCGGTACCGCCGACGGCGCCTCCGAGTCCGGGGGGCTCGTCGACACGCTGTCGCTCGGGGTGTCGCCCGGGTCGTTCGGACACTCGCCCGTCGAGATCGCGGTGCGGTCCTCCCGCGGCGGTCGCGACAGCGTGGTGCGGGTCCGGCGCATGCACGTGTCCGGCAGGATCCTCGCCGAGGTCACGCTGCCCGTCCGGCTGTCGGAGGCCGGCGTCGCCGTCGTCGACCTGCCCGAGTCGGTCGGCGTCCTGGACGACCCGACGCGTGAGCTCGTCGTGGCGGACATGGACTGGCGTCGTGCGGTCTGGACCGCGTCGCCGGACAAGGACGTGCAGTGGGAGCCGGCGCGGTACCGCACGACGGTCGCCCCCGCGGCCGACGGTGACGGACACCACCTGGTCGTCGAGGCCGAGTCGCTCGTG
Organism: Curtobacterium sp. MR_MD2014; assembly: GCF_000772085.1. NCBI lineage: Bacteria > Bacillati > Actinomycetota > Actinomycetes > Micrococcales > Microbacteriaceae > Curtobacterium > Curtobacterium sp. MR_MD2014. The sequence continues at coordinate 464,376 of NZ_CP009755.1, forward strand.
CGGGACCTGCTCGTGCAGCCGGACCGCATCGCGCCGACCGGCACCGTCGACCGCGGCTTCATGACGCTGCTGCCGGGGGAGCGCGTGGGCTTCCGGGTCCGCGGGCTGTCCGACGCCGAGGCTGCTCGCCTGACGGAGGGCGCGGCGCTCTGGTCGCTCACGGACGCTGTGCTGCCCGCGACACCTCACACTCCGCACTGATATACTGGCCGGGTCCGGTGTCACCGGACCCGGCAGGGAACGCCCCTGCCGGCCATCGTCCGGAGGTGCTGGATGTCGCTCGCAGTGCGTCGGCCGATGACGAGCACGCCTCGACGGGGTGTCCCTGCAGGAGCATCGCACCGGTTCTCGCTCGTCGTCGGCGCGCTCGACCTCGGGCTGCTCGTCGTCGCGTTCGGCGTCGCGCACGCCCTCCGGTTCCCGTGGGAGGGGCCCTCCCTCGCGACCAGCCCCGGCTGGACCGAGGTCGTGACGGCCCCCGCGATCATCGTGCTCTGGACTGCCCTGCTCTCCGGCTTCCGGACGCGCGACCCCCGCATCGCCGGCGTCGGTGGTGAGGAGTACCGACGGCTCGTGACCGCGAGCCTCGCCGCCGCCGCAGCAGTCGCCGTGATCGCCTACGCGGTCCGTCTCGACATCGCGCGGGGGTACGTGGCGATCGCGTTCCCGCTCGGCCTGGTCCTGCTCGCGCTCGGGCGCAAGGCCGTCCGCACGGTCATCGCCCGGCGCCGGGTCCAGGGGCGGCAGCTGCTCGACGTCCTGCTCGTCGGCGACCTGGACGACGTCCGCTACGTCGGACGACGCATCGTCGCCACCCCTGCCGCGGGCTACCGGGTCGCCGCCGTGGTCACCGATTGCGCCGACCTCGGCACGCAGGTCACCCTCGGCGATGACGCCTCGCAGGTCGTCGGCGGGATCGACGACGTGCTCGACGTCGCGACGTCGACCGGGGTCGCCGCCGTCGTGGTCGCCGGTGCGATCCGCGGCGGCCACGAGCGCCTGCGCCGTCTCGGCTGGCAGCTCGAGGAGCGTGGCGTCGAACTCGTCGTCTCCTCGCCGCTGGCCGACATCGCGTCGGGTCGTGTCCACGAGCGACCCGTGGACGGCTTGCCGCTCATGCACGTCGAGACGCCCGACTACGGGTGCCGTCGGGGAAAGCGTCTGCTCGACGTGGTCGGGTCCGCCGTCGGCCTGGTCGTGCTCGCGCCGCTGCTCGCGGCGATCGCCGTCGTCATCCGGCTCGACGACGGAGGCCCGGTGTTCTTCCTGCAGCGCCGGGTCGGCCGAGGCGGGCAGGAGTTCTCCATCCTGAAGTTCCGCACGATGTGCGTCGACGCCGAGGCCCGGATCGCCGAACTCGCCACTGCCAACGAGGGCTCCGGGCCCCTGTTCAAGCTCCAGCGGGACCCTCGTGTGACGCGGGTCGGTGCGTTCCTTCGTCGGACGTCGCTCGACGAGCTGCCGCAGCTGTGGAACGTCCTCACGGGGTCGATGAGCCTCGTCGGCCCCCGCCCCGCGCTGCCGAGTGAGGTCGCGGTGTACGAGGACTTCGCCGACCGGCGCCTGCTCGTCACGCCCGGCATGACCGGACTGTGGCAGGTCAGTGGTCGATCCGACCTCGACTGGGTCGAGGGCGTGCGGCTCGACCTGCACTACGTCGAGAACTGGTCGTTCGTGCACGACCTCGTGATCCTCGCCAGGACGATCCCGTCCGTCCTGCGGTCCCGCGGCGCCTACTAGCCGCCCCACCGACCCCGGCCGCGCCTTGACCCGCGGCCGGAACGGCGCACCCCCGGAGAGCAGCGGCCTCCGGGGGTGCTGCCATGTCGTCCGGTGCAGCCTGTGCGAACGGTGTCCGTTCCGGCTCCCGCCTGGGCTTCCGGTCGGGTGCGGGTTACGATGATCGGACGACGGACTTCCGCCCTCCCGGTCGACGATGACCGGACGGGCGTCGCCAGACCCAGAACAAGGAGACATGATGCTCGGAAACCTGACGGGGATCCACCTGCTGATCATCCTCGGGATCATCATCCTGCTGTTCGGTGCGACCAAGCTCCCGGCGCTCGCCAAGGGCCTGGGCCAGTCGATCAACATCTTCAAGAAGGAGATGGGCGACGACAAGAAGAAGAACGACGACGGCACCGTGAACACGGCGACGACCGGTCCGACCGTGCAGAACACGGCGCAGCCGACCGCGCAGCCCGTCGTCAACCCCGGCCCCTCGGTGCAGCCCGACGTGCACTCGACCGCCGAGCCCAAGAACTAGGACACCCAGCCCCGTCCTGTCGGCAGCCCCCGCGACCACTCTGGTCGCGGGGGCTTCGGCGTTCGGGCGACGTCCTGCTCCGGCCCTGGTCCTGCTCGACGTCAGGACGTCGTGGTCGGTGGATCGTCGAGTGCTCGGGCGGCACGTCGGGTGAGCGCCTCGAGGGGACCCCGACGCCCGGAGCGGTGGACGAGCAGTGCGGCGACGACGGCGGCCACGAGGAGGACGACGAAGGGCCCCCACCCGCCGAGTGCCGGCAGCGGGTCCGGTTCGCCCGATCGCGACCAGACGCCGATGGCCAGGACGTGCGCGCAGTAGAGCGTCAGCGCGAGACGGCCGACGGCGCTGAGCGGGAGCAGGACCGTCGGGGCGTACCGACCGAGGAGCCCGAGCGCAGCCAGCACTGCGAGGGCGATGCCGAGGGCTCCGACGAGCTCGAAGGTCGACCCGGCGTGCGGGGTGACGTCGAGCAGGCGTGCCCAGTCGATCCGTGGGAAGGGCGGGTTCTGGGCGACGATGCCGGGGCCGCCCTCCGGGACGGCGGGCGCCACCGGCGCGGAGCCGCTGCCGCTGCCGCTGCCGCTGTCCCCGCCTCCGCCGACGGGGATCATCGTCCCGACCGGTCCCGTGATGCCGAGTGCGGTGCCGATCGCGGCTCCGTACCCGGTCGCGGCGAGCCCGACACCCACCAGGAGCACCCGGCGCAGGACGTCGGCGCGGTCGAGCCCGAGTCGAGCCACGAGCACGCCCGCGAGGACGACCCCGAACCACGACACGGCGGGGTACCCGGTGAAGAGCAGCCCCGCGGTGCTGCTGCCGCCGGTCATCTCGACGACGGCCTGTCCGACGAGGGCGAGCACGGGACCGACCACGAGGGCGAGCACGGCGGCGAGGACGACCCAGCGGAGCCGGAGCCGCAGGAACGGCAGCGCGGCGACGAACAGCACGGCGTAGGTCGGCAGGATGACGAGCACGCCTCCGGGCACCAGGGTCAGGAGCCCGCCGATCGCCAGGAGCGTCGCGGCACGGGCGAGGACGTGCCGTCGGTCGCGGACCCGACCGGCCGGCCCCGGACCTGTGGTGAGCAGGACCAGGGAGGCCCCGGCGCAGAGCGCGAACAGGACCGAGGAGCGACCGTTCACGAGGTCGGGCCAGCTCGACGGATCCGTCCAGTCGAAGAGCGTGTCCGCCGCTCCGACGTGGGCGGCGAACATGCCGAGGACGGCGAGCCCGCGAGCGGCGTCGAGGCCGGCGAGACGTGGACGAGTGGGGGCGTTGACATGTTGCATGTCGACGATGCTCGCGAGCGCGCTGTTTCGTCGGCGCAACCGGTCGCCGGATCACTCCGACGAGGAGGATGGGGCGCATGACCGCTCCGGCCGCAACGGCCCCGCTCCGTGACGACCGCCGGGTGGTCCTCGTGGTCGCGATCCTCGCGTCCTTCGTCGTCGGGCTCGACTCGAGCGTCGTCAACGTCGCCCTGCCCGCGATCCGCCGGGAGCTCGGTGGTGGTCTCGTCGTGCAGCAGTGGACCGTCGACGCCTACCTGGTCACGCTCGGCTCGTTGATCCTGGTCGCCGGCTCCCTCTCGGACCTGTTCGGCCGGGTCCGGATCATCCGGTGGGGCCTGGTCGTCTTCGGTGTCGCCTCGGTGGTGTGCGCGATCGCGCCGACGGGCGAGGTCCTGGTCGTCGCCCGGGCGTTCCAGGGTGTCGGTGGGGCGCTCGTGACCCCGAGCGCCCTGGCGCTCATCGTCGCGGCGTTCCGGGGCGCCGCGCAGGCGAAGGCGATCGGGTCGTGGACGGCCTGGTCGAGCGCCGCGTCCATCCTCGGGCCGGTCGTCGGCGGGCTGATCGTCGACGGCATCGGCTGGCGCTGGATCTTCGTGGTGACGGCCGTGCCGATCGCGGTGACCATCCCCCTGGTCCGGCGGATCTCCGGCGACGTGGTCACCGGCGACCGTCCGCGGGTGGACGTGATCGGCGCGGTGCTCGCCGTGGTCGGGGTCGGCGGTGTCGTCCTCGGCCTGATCGAGCAGGAGCGCCTCGGGTGGGGCGCGCCGGTCGTCGTCGCCGCGCTCGTGCTCGGCGCGGCGTCCCTCGTGGCCTTCGTGCCGTGGGAGCTCCGCGTGACCCGGACCGCCGGCTCGCCCCTGGTGCCGCTGGAGCTGTTCCGCGCGCGCAACTTCACGGTCGGCAACCTGGCGACGCTCTCGATCTACGGGGCGCTCGGGATGGTGTTCTTCGTCGTGACCCTGTTCCTGCAGGAGGTGTGGGACTTCCCCGCGTGGGTCGCCGGACTCGCGACGTTGCCGCCGACGCTGATGCTCCTGGCGCTGTCCACCACGGTCGGTTCGTTCTCCGGCCGGTACGGTCCACGGTGGTTCATGGCTGCCGGGCCGGCCGTGGCCGCGGTCGGCGCGCTGCTGATGCTGCTCGCCGGCGACGACCCGGCGGGCTACTGGTGGTCGGTGCTGCCCGGGCTCGTGCTGATCGGCGCGGGGATCGCGACCATGGTGACGCCGTTGACGAGTGCCGTCCTCGGATCGGTGCCGCAGGCGGAGGCCGGTGCCGGGTCCGCCGTGAACAACGCGGTCGCCCGCATCGCCGGGCTGGTGACGGTGGCCCTGGCGGGCGTCGTCCTGGGTGGCGGGGTGAGCGTCGACGGGTTGCACCGCGCGATGGTCGTGATGGCGCTGCTGCTCGCCGCCGGAGCCGTCGTCAGCGCGGTCGGGATCCGGAATGCACCGCTGCGCTCGTAAGTTGAGTGCAGTAGACTCAAGTACACCACCACCGCACGGAAAGGACGGACCGCATGGCGAACCTCCAGGGCGCCCCCGACTCGCAGGAACGGCAGAAGACCGCCCTCGAGCAGTACGGCGTCGACCTCACCGCGATCGCGCGGAGCGGCAAGCTCGACCCGGTGATCGGTCGTGACGCCGAGATCCGCCGTGTCTCCCAGGTGCTGACGCGGCGGACCAAGAACAACCCCGTGCTCATCGGTGAGCCCGGGGTCGGCAAGACCGCCGTGGTCGAGGGTCTCGCGCAGCGCATCGTCGCCGGCGACGTCGCCGACTCGCTGAAGGACAAGCGGCTCGTGTCGCTCGACATGTCCGCCCTCATCGCCGGCGCGAAGTACCGCGGCGAGTTCGAGGAGCGGCTCAAGGCCGTCCTCAAGGAGATCGACGACTCGGACGGTCAGGTCATCACGTTCATCGACGAGCTGCACACGCTGATGGGGGCCGGCGGCGGTGAAGGGTCCGTCGCGGCGTCGAACATGCTCAAGCCGATGCTCGCCCGCGGTGAGCTGCGGCTGATCGGCGCGACGACGCTCGACGAGTACCGCGAGTACATCGAGAAGGACGCCGCGCTCGAGCGCCGCTTCCAGCAGGTGTTCGTGGGGGAGCCGAGCGTCGAGGACACCGTGGCGATCCTCCGCGGACTCAAGGAGCGGTACGAGGCGCACCACAAGGTGACCATCAACGACTCCGCCCTGGTCGCCGCCGCGAGCCTGTCGAACCGCTACATCTCCGGTCGCCAGCTCCCCGACAAGGCGATCGACCTCATCGACGAGGCCGCCAGCCGACTGCGCATGGAGATCGACTCGAGCCCGGTCGAGATCGACGAGCTCAAGCGCAGCGTGGACCGCCTGCGCGTCGAGGAGTTCGCGCTGAAGCAGGAGAAGGACGACGCGTCGAAGGCGCGGCTGGCGACCCTGCGCGCGGAGCTCGCCGGGCGCCAGGAGCGGCTCGACGAGCTCGAGCAGCGGTGGCAGGCCGAGCGGGCGAGCCTCAACCGCATCGGTGAGCTCAAGCAGCAGCTCGACGAGCTGAACATGCGCAGCCAGCGCGCGCAGCGGGAGGCGCAGTACGAGACGGTGTCGCGCATCGAGTACGGCGAGAAGCCCCGGATCGAGGCCGAGCTCGCGGCGGCCGAGCAGGCCGAGAGCGCCGACCGCATGGTGAACGACAGCGTCACGGACGAGGACATCGCCGCCGTGATCGCGCAGTGGACGGGCATCCCGATGGGGCGCCTGCTGCAGGGTGAGACCGAGAAGCTCCTGCACCTGGAGACCGAACTCGGTCGTCGGATCATCGGGCAGCGCGCCGCGGTGTCCACCGTGTCCGAGGCGGTGCGTCGCACCCGCGCCGGCATCTCCGACCCAGACCGCCCGACGGGCTCGTTCCTGTTCCTCGGCCCCACCGGCGTCGGCAAGACCGAGCTCGCCAAGGCGCTCGCCGAGTTCCTGTTCGACGACGAGAAGGCCCTCGTCCGCATCGACATGAGCGAGTACGGCGAGAAGCACTCGGTCGCTCGGCTCATCGGTGCCCCGCCCGGGTACGTCGGGTACGAGGCCGGCGGGCAGCTCACCGAGACCGTCCGGCGCCGCCCGTACTCGGTGGTGCTGCTCGACGAGGTCGAGAAGGCGCACCCCGAGGTGTTCGACGTCCTGCTCCAGGTGCTCGACGACGGACGCCTGACCGACGGGCAGGGGCGCACGGTCGACTTCCGGAACACGATCATGGTCCTGACGTCGAACCTCGGATCGCAGTTCATGACCGACCTGACGCTCACGGACGAGCAACGGGACGAGGCCGTGCGTGAGCTCGTGCAGCAGGCGTTCCGGCCCGAGTTCGTGAACCGTCTCGACGACATCGTCGTGTTCCAGGCGCTCACCACCGACGACCTCGGCCAGATCGTGTCGCTGTACGTCGACCGTCTGGCTCGTCGTCTGTCGGACCGCCGACTCGAGCTGGCCGTGACGCCGGCGGCGCGCAGCTGGCTCGCCGACCGCGGCTACGACCCCGTCTACGGGGCGAGGCCGCTCCGCCGCCTCATGCAGCGGCAGATCGACGACCGGTTGGCGCGGGCGATCCTGTCCGGGGACGTCCGCGACGGGGACACCGTCCGCGTGGACGTCGCCGCGGGCGGCGACGAGCTGACGGTCGAGCCGTTCGAGCTCGCGGAGATCGTCGAGGAGTAGGTCGCGTCCGCCCCGCGGCAGGGTGCGGCCGGGAGGTCCGGTGCCGGTCCGACGGACCGGCACCGGGCCTCCCGGTCGTTGCGTCGCCCCCGGCAGCGTTACGGCCGCGAAACAGTGCACGCGCGACGGTGGTCGCATGGAACCACAGACCGTCGAAACCGTCCCCCTGTTCATCACCCGATCCGCGGAGACGACCGAGTTCGTCGTGCGGTTCGACGAACGGCGGGGGACCGTCCACCTCGACTCAGCGGATTCATAGACATCGCATGTGAAATGTCGAATGTGCGTGTACTCGTGGTCGACGATGAGACCTCCCTGGCCGATCTCGTCGCGAAGGGACTCTGTCGCCAGGACATGGCCGTCGACGTCGCCCACCGGGGCGACGAGGCGGACGAACTCCTGTCGGTGAACGACTACGACGTCGTCGTGCTCGACCGCGACCTGCCGGGTCTGCACGGGGACGAGGTCGCGCGTCGACTCGCGGCGAGGGGTTCGCTGACCCGGATCCTCATGCTGACCGCCGCGACCACGCTGGCAGACCGCGTGCACGGGCTCGAACTCGGTGCGGACGACTACCTCGCGAAGCCGTTCGAGTACCCGGAGCTCGTCGCCAGGGTCCGTGCGCTCGGGCGGCGGAGCGTCGCGCCGGTCGCGCCGGTGCTCGAGCGGGACGGGATCGTCGTCGACTCGAACCGGCGCATCGCCACCCGCGACGGCCGACCGCTCGACCTGACGTCGAAGGAGCTCGGCGTGCTCGAGGTGCTGCTCCGCGCGGACGGTCGCATCGTCTCGTCCGAGGAGCTGCTCGAGAAGGTCTGGGACATGAACATCGACCCGTTCACGGCGGCCGTCCGGGTGACCCTGTCGAAGCTCCGCAAGAAGCTCGGGCCGCCGGACCCGATCCGGACCGTCCCGGGGTGCGGGTACGCACTGTGACGCGGCTCTGGAGCATCGGCGTCCGGACGACCGTCGGATTCGCGGTCTCCGCGATGGCCCTGACCACGGGCGTGCTCGTGTTCGTCGCGCTCGCGTCCCAGTGGTCGCTCCGCGCAGCCACCGAGTTCCGACCGACGGCGCTGTCCTCGGCCGCGACGCCGTCGGTCGGACGTGATCCGCACGTCGACCCCTCGGCGGTGCCCTCCGGTGCGGTCGCCTTCGTGCAGGTCGCCGCCGAGCAGCAGTGGCAGTGGTCGGCGGTCGGCATCGCCGTCGCGGGGGTGCTCGCCGGTCTGCTCGGCTGGGTCCTGAGCCGCCAGGTCCTGCGCCCGATCGACCGGATGGCGCGCACCGCCGACCGGATCTCGGCGTCGACCCTCCACGAACGCATCGCGCTCGACGGTCCCGACGACGAACTCCGCAGGCTCGCGCGCACGGTGGACGCCCTGCTCGACCGGCTCGAGGCGGCGTTCGCGAGCCAACGGCGGTTCGTGGCGCAGGCCGCGCACGAGTTGCGCACGCCGCTCGCGGTGCAGCGCGCGTCGGTGCAGATCGGGCTGCCCGACGACGCCACCCCGGCCGAGCTCGCGGCGGTCCGGGCGGAGCTCCTCGAGCAGAACCGTCGCACCGAGCACCTCGTCGACTCGCTCCTGGTGCTCGCCGAGGCGGAGCGCGGACTCGAGGACCGGTCGACGGCGGTCGACCTCGGTGCCGTCGCCCGTGACGTCGTCGCGCAGGCCGCCGGTGCTGCGCGTGACGCCGACGTCACGCTCGTCGTCGACGAGCAGGACGTGCCCCGCGGGCTGACCGGCGAACCGCTGCTCGTCCGGCAACTCGTCGGCAACCTGGTCGACAACGCGATCGAGTACAACGAACCGGGCGGCACGGTCCTCGTCCGCACAGGCGTGCACGGGGTGACGGTCGAGAACACCGGGGTGCTCATCGACCCGGACGAGGTCCAGCACCTCACCGAGCCGTTCCGTCGCGGGGAGCACCCGGGCTCGAAGCGGCACAGCGGCCTCGGGCTGTCGATCGTCGCCGCGATCGCGGACGCGCACGGCTGGTCGCTCCGGCTCGAGCCCCTGGCCGACGGCGGGCTCCGCGCCGTCGTTCGTGTCTCATCGGTGTGATCGGTGTGGTCGGTGTGATTCGTGTTTCGTCGGTGTAATCGGCGGGCGGCCGTCCCCGAAACACCGTGTCCGGTGTCCTGGATGCATGAACAACACCACCACACCGACTCCCTCGATCCTCCACCGGGCCGCCGTCGTCCTCGCGCTCGTCGTCGGCGCTCCGCTCGCCCTCGCCGGGTGCACCGCGCACGACACGGCGGGAGCGGCTGACACCGCCGCGTCCAGCGGGCTCGGGTCGAAGTGGGGGTCCTGCATGCGGCACGCCGGCTTCGAGGCCGAGGACCCGAGCGACGACGAGGTCACCAGCGGCTCGGTGCTCACGCCGCCCGGGGTCGATCAGGCTGCCTTCCTGGAGGCCGCACAGACGTGCAACCAGCAGATCGGCGTGCAGTCCGCCGACTCGGCGCAGAAGGACGAGTGGAAGCGCCAGTACGCCGCGGTCGACGCCTGCATCCGGGAGGAGTTCCCCGACGCACCCGTGCAGGAACCCGGGCAGCTCAACTACGGCGACATCTCCGAACGTCCGGACTTCGAGGAGCGCTGGCAGGAGTGCCTGACGGAACACGCGCCCGACACGAAGACGCAGAGCCGCTGACGATGCCCAGCCGCACCACGACGACGACCGCCCCCGACCGCACGAGGAGCACCATGACACGGACCATCACCAGCACCGGGATCGCCGCGGCGATCCTCGTCCTCGCCGGCGTCCTCGCCGGCTGTTCCGCCTCGCAGCCGGACCCCGGCCGGCCGACGGGCCCCGCCGAGACGAGCAGTGACCACGCCGTCGCGTCCTGCATGCGGGACGCGGGCTACGACGTGACCGACGACGACTACCGGTTCACCCCGACGACCGGAGACGTGCAGGGTCAGCAGGACGCCCTGGCGGAGTGCACGCGGGAGCACGACCCCGAGGCGGCGCGCGAGGCCGAGAGCGGTCGGGACAGCGCGGAGTTCCGGGCGCTCGCCCTGAAGGTCGCGGAGTGCATGCGGAAGGCTGGGTACACCGACTACCCGGACGACCCGGAGCGCGCGGACGCGTACCGGGCCCCAGCGGGCGACACCGCGTACGCGGACGTCCTCGGGAAGTGCTACGAGGGTTCCGGCGCGAAGGTGCAGACGAAGTGACCGGGACCGTGCGCGGGCGCACCGTCGTCGTCAGTGCGTGCCTGGTCGCCGTGCTGGCAGCCGGAGTCGGCACGTGGGCGGTCGTCGGCGGGACCCCGACGGAGTCCTCGGCCGCCGAGACCCGCAGCAAGCAGGCCACCGCCCCGGTCGAGAAGGGGGACCTGACCGACTCGAAGCTGTTCGCGGGTGCCCTCGGGTACGGCGCACCGACCGGGGTCCCGGGCGCGGCGTCCGGTACCGTGACCTGGCTGCCCGAACCCGGACAGGTCATCGAGCAGGACCAGCCGGTGTACGCGGTCGACGAGCGACCGGTCCGTGCGATGTACGGCGCCACCCCGCTCTGGCGGACGCTCGAGTACGGCATCGAGGGGGCCGACGTCCGGCAGCTCAACGAGGACCTCGCCGCCCTGGGCTACGACGTGTCCGTCGACGAGACGTTCGGCAAGCGCACCCGGGCAGCGGTGCAGCGCTGGCAGGAGGACCGTGGGCTGGAGGTCACCGGCGCGCTCACCGCGGACGACATCGTCTTCGTCGACGGCCCCGTCCGCGTCGACTCCGTCGTCGCGAAGCTCGGCCAGCCCGCCGCCGGGGACGTCCTCCAGGTCACGAGCACGAAGCGCGTCGTGAACGCCGCAGTGTCCCAGGCGGACGCCGCGCGCCTCGCCGTCGGCACGAAGGTCCGGGTGCGTCTGAACGGCGGCGAGGACGCGATCGAGGGCGAGGTCGTCGACGCCGAGCCGGACGAGTCGGACACGGGCGGCAAGACCGTCCTGACGACGATCGCGTTCGACGCCGGCGACCAGAGCATCCCCGCAGCGGCATCCGTCCGGGTGGAGGCCCCCGGGCAGACCGCGAAGGACGTGCTCTCGGTGCCGGTGCAGGCGTTGTCCGCGACCGGACGCTCCGGCGAGTACGGCGTCGAGGTCGCCCGACGTGACGGCACGACGAAGCGCGTGACGGTGCAGGTCGGGCTCGTCGCCGACGGTCGTGCGGCGGTCACCGGCGACGTGCACGAGGGCGACGAGGTCGTGGTGCCCTCGTGAGCGCGGCGACCCTCGCCGATCATGCCGTCGCCGGCCCACGCGCCGCGGAGACGGTGGTCCGCCTCCGTGAGGTGGTGAAGACCTACGGCGACGTGCAGGCGCTCCGCGGGGTGTCGCTCGACGTCACCGCCGGGGAGCTCGTCGCGGTCGTCGGTCCCTCGGGTTCCGGCAAGTCGACGATGCTCAACACCGTCGGGACGCTCGACCGGCCGACCTCGGGCACCGTGACGATCGCCGGGCACGACGTCGGGTCGATGCGCGACGACGACCTGTCCCGGCTCCGCGCCGAGCACATCGGGTTCGTCTTCCAGCACTTCCACCTGCAGGCCGGCGCGACCGCGGCGGAGAACGTCGCCGACGGACTCCTCTACGCCGGCGTCCCGCGTCGGGCTCGGATGGAGCGCGCGGTCGACGCACTGGGACGGGTCGGTCTCGAGCACCGCGTCGGGCACCGCCCGCCGCAGCTCTCCGGCGGCGAGAAGCAGCGCGTCGCGATCGCCCGCGCCATCGTCGGCGATCCGACCATCCTGCTCGCCGACGAGCCGACCGGTGCACTCGACACCGCGAGCGGTCGGAAGATCCTCGGGCTGCTCCGCGAGCTCAACGACGCCGGGACCACCGTGCTCGTCATCACGCACGACCTGGCACTGGCGGCCTCGCTGCCCCGCCAGGTGCGGATGCGGGACGGGGCGGTGGAGGACGACTCGAGCACCTCGGACGCGGGTGCCCTCGCCGACGCGATCGTCGGAGCCGGACGGTGAGCGCGCACACGGCGCGAGTGCAGCGCCCGCGGACGGTCGGCGCCGGAGACCTGCTCCGGCTCGGGGTCTTCGGGCTCCGGACCCGTCCGGGCCGGGTCGTGCTGTCGGCGCTCGGCATCGCGATCGGCATCGCCGCCATGATCGCCGTCGTCGGCATCTCGTCGTCGAGCAAGGCGGCCCTCGACCAGGTGCTCGACGCACTCGGCACGAACGTCCTCACGGTCACGAAGGCACAGGGCTTCGGGGACGTCCCGCCCCTGCCGAGCACGGCCGTCGAGTCGGCGCTCCGACAGTCCGACGTGCAGGACGCCGCCGGCGTCGGCGAAGCCGAGGACGGCCGCGTCTACCGGAACCCCTTCGTGCCCGCGGCGGAGACGAAGGGCATCGGCGTGATGACCGTCTGGGGTGACGTGCCGACGGTGCTCGGCGGATCCCTGGCGGCCGGACGGTGGGTCGACCCGTCGCCGGACGCCCCCGCCCAGGCCGTGCTGGGGGCGGTCGCCGCGAAGAACCTCGGCATCGACGAGCTCCGGCCGGACACCCGGGTGTGGATCGGCGGACAGTGGGTGCAGGTCGTCGGCGTCCTCGCGCCGCTGCAACTCGCGGAGGACCTCGACAACCAGGTCTTCGTCCCACAGGCGCTCGCGACGACCCTCGGGTTCGACGGACACCCGACCGCGGTCTACACGCGCGTCGACCCGGAACGGGTGGCCGACGCGCGGGACGTCCTGGCGAACGCGATCAGCCCCGACCACCCGCAGGACGTCGGGGTGACCCGTCCGTCCGACGCCCTCGCGGCGAAGAACGCGACGGACGACTCGTTCACCGGGCTCCTGGTCGGGATCGGTGGGGTCGCCCTGCTCGTGGGCGGGATCGGTGTCGCGAACACGATGGTGATCACGGTCCTCGAACGACGGGCAGAAGTGGGTGTCCGGCGTGCACTCGGCGCCCGACGACGGAACATCCGCGACCAGTTCCTGGTGGAGTCGCTGCTGCTCTCCTTCCTCGGCGGTGTCGCTGGGGTGGTCATCGGGCTGGGCGTCACGATCGCCTTCGCGCTCGCGCAGGGGTGGCCGGTGGCGATCCCGCTGTGGGCGGTCGGGGGCGGACTCGCCGCGACCGTGGTGATCGGCGGCGTCTCGGGGCTGTACCCGGCGGCCCGCGCCGCACGCATCCCGCCCACCTCGGCGCTCGCAGCGGTCTGACCGGTCGCGTGGTCCGCCGGGCGCACCGGCCGGGAGGCCCGGTGCCGGTTCCTGGAACCGACACCGGGCCCGGCGGCCTAGCGTCCAGGGCATGCCAGAGCTGCCGATCATCCGTCGCCTCACCGACTCCATCGAGCACGCCAGCGTGCTCGACAAGGCCGTCGACCTCGACACGCGCGTCGTCCGCGCGGTCGCGAAGCCGAAGGCCCTGCGGCAGCTGCTGCACGGCGTGCCGTTCGGACACCCCCTGCACCCGCTGATGGTGCAGGTGCCGCTCGGCGCCTGGATCTCGGCGGCCGTCCTCGACCTGATCGGCGGGAAGGGCAACGCGCGCGCGGCGCAGACGCTGACCGGGGTCGGGATCGCATCGGCGGGCAGTGCGTCGATCGCCGGCTACGTCGACTGGGCGGAGCTCTCGCTCGAGCAGCGCCGGACCGGGTGGGTGCACCAGGCGGTGAACTGGGTCGGCATCACGTTCTTCGGCCTGTCGTGGTGGCAGCGACGGAAGGGCAACACCGCGGCAGGCAAGGCGCTCGGCGTCGTCGGGCTCACCGTCGTGAGCGTCGGCGGGTACCTCGGCGGACACCTGTCCTACCGGCAGCGTGCCGGGGTGGGGTCGAGCGACCGGGTCCCCTTCGACGACTGACGCTCCATTCGGCCTCCACGGGAACGCCCGATCTGCACCGGCAGGTCGGGCGTTCCTTCGTTCGTGTTGGTTCTGCCGCGAAACAGTTGCGTTCGTGTTGCTTTCGGACGTACAGTTCCTCGAACCAACGAGAACGAAGGAGTTCCGGCATGTACGCAACCGAGCGGCAGGACGCCATCGCCGCCACGCTGCAGTCGGCCGGGCGGGTGTCCGTCGCCGACCTCGCCGAGCACTTCGACGTCACGACCGAGACCGTGCGCCGCGACCTCGACGCCCTCGAGACCGCCGGTGTCCTGCGCCGGGTGCACGGGGGAGCGGTCCCCGTCGGACGCTCCAGCGTGGTCGAGCTCTCCGTCGCCGAGCGCGAGGGGCAGCACGGCACCGCGAAGACGGCGATCGCCCGCGCCGCGATGCGCCTGGTGCCGTCGTCGTTCACCGGGTCCATCGCCCTCGACGCCGGCACCACCTGCGCCGCCGTCGCCGCCGAGCTGGTCCGCTGGGAGCCCGCGACCCCCGGAGCCACCCTGACCGTCGTCACGAACTCGGTCCCGATCGCCGCCACCCTGCAGCACAGCGAGCACGTCGAGCTGCACCTGCTCGGCGGGCGGGTGCGCGGGCTGACGAGCGCGGCCGTCGGCACGGCCACCGTCGAGCAGATCGCGGCGCTCCGCCCGGACATCGCGTTCGTCGGCACGAACGGCCTGTCCGCCGGCTTCGGGCTGAGCACGCCCGACGAGTACGAGGCCGGGGTCAAGGGCGCCTACGTCCTCGCGGCGCGACGGAGCGTCGTCCTCGCCGACGCCGCCAAGCACGGCGTCGAGGCGCTCATGCGCTTCGCCCGACTCGACGAGGTCGACACCCTCGTCACCGACCAGGAGCCCCCGGCGGACCTCGCCGGTGCGCTCGCCGACGCCGACGTGGAGGTCGTGGTCGCATGAACCAGCAGGAGCACACCGTGCACCCCAGCACCCGGATCGTCACCGTGACGCCGAACCCGTCCCTCGACCGCACGATCGAGCTGGGCGGCGAGCTGCAGCGCGGCGCCGTGCAGCGGGCCGTCCGGACCACGGCCGAGCCGGGCGGCAAGGGCGTCAACGTCTCCCGGGTCGTCGTCGCGAGCGGCGGGGACACCCTCGCGGTCCTGCCCGGCGACGAGCTCGACCCCGTCCTGCTCGGCCTGGCGACCCGGGGCATCCCGACCGCCGCACTGCCGATCGGTGCCCCGCTCCGCTCGAACGTCACCGTCACCGAGCCGACCGGCACGACGACGAAGCTCAACGAGCCCGGGCCCTCGCTCGCGGGTCGTCTCGAGGACCTCGCCGCGCTCGTCGCCGACGCCGCCGGACCGACCCCGACCGGGCCGTCCGCCCGCTGGGTGGTGTTCGCCGGGTCCCTGCCGCCGGGCCTGCCCGACGACGCGCTCGCCGTGCTCGTCCGTGCCGTGCGCGAGCGCCACGGCGACGACGTCCGGGTCGCGGTCGACTCGTCGGGCATCCCGTTCACCGCGCTGCTGCAGTCGGGGGAGCGGATCGACCTGGTCAAGCCGAACGCGGAGGAACTCGCCGAGGTCGTCGGCGGTGACCCCGAGGTCTACGAGCAGGACCTCGAGGCAGCCGTCGCCGCCGCCCACCGGCTGCGTGAGAAGCACGTCGACACCGTGCTGCTCACACTCGGCAGCGCCGGCGCCGTCCTCGTCTCCGGCGAGGGCAGCCACGTCGCCGCCGCACCCCGCATCGTCGCCCGCTCGACGGTCGGTGCCGGTGACTCGTCCCTCGCGGGCTACCTGCTCGCCGAGGTCGCCGGAGCCTCGGCGTCCGAGCGCCTCGCCCAGGCCGTCGCCACGGGGGCCGCTGCCGCGGCACTGCCCGGGAGCGACGTGCCCGCCCTCGACCACACCGACCCCGGCAGCGTGACGGTCCGGACCCTGCACACGACGCAGGTCCCGGCGCCGATCGCCTGACCGATCCCGCAGCACCACCCCGCAGCACCACCCCGCAGCACCACCCCGAACCAGCACTGCCCGCGCCCCCGGCGCCACTGCAAAGGAGCAACCCCATGTCCGCAGACACGACGCAGCGCCTCATCAGCGCCGAGCTCGTCGGCCTCGACGAGGACCTCGGCGCGACGTCGTCCGACGTCATCCGCGTGCTCGCCGACCGCGTCGCCGCGACCGGCCGCGCGGCCGACGGCGCCACCCTGGCCGAGGACGCCATCAAGCGCGAGGCGAGCGTCGGCACCGGTGTGCCCGGCGGCATCGCGATCCCGCACGCCCGGTCGGCCTCGGTGTCGAGCCCGACGCTGGCGTTCTCGCGGCTCGCCCGGAAGGTGCCGTTCGGAGCGCCGGACGGCGACGCCGACGTCGTCTTCATGATCGCCGTGCCCGAGGGTGCCGACAAGGACCACCTCACGGTCCTGTCGACCCTCGCCCGGGCACTCATCCGCGAGGACTTCACCGCCGCGCTCCGCGCCGCCTCGACCCCGCAGGAGGTCGTCGACCTGGTGCAGCGTGAAGTGGGCGGCGAGGTCGCCGCAGCCGGTGTCGGGAACGGGAGCAGTGCCTCCCGTCCGACCACGTCGCAGCCCGCGCAGGCCGCAGCAGCCGGCGGCGCGGCCGGCGGCGCCACCGGCGCGCGGAAGGTCATCGTCGGGGTGACCGCCTGCCCGACCGGCATCGCGCACACCTACATGGCCGCCGACGCCCTCGTCGCCGCCGCGGAGCGCGCCGGAGCCGAGATGCACGTCGAGACGCAGGGCTCCTCGCAGGTCGAGCCGCTCGACCCCGCGCTCATCGCCCGCGCCGACGCCGTCGTGTTCGCGGTCGACGTGGACGTCCGTGACCGCAGCCGCTTCGCCGGCAAGCCGCTCGTGTCCGGGCCGGTGAAGCGCGGCGTCGACGAGCCCGACGCGATGATCGCCGAGGCCATCCGCGCCGCCGACGACCCGAACGCCGCGCGCGTCCAGGGCGGTGCCGCGACCGCATCCGAGTCGAACAAGGCCGACGAGCACTTCGGGCAGGCGCTGAAGCGCTGGCTGCTCACCGGTGTGAGCTACATGATCCCGTTCGTCGCGGGCGGCGGTCTCCTCATCGCCCTCGGCTTCCTGCTCTCCGGCTACGCCATCGCGCTCCCGCACGGCGACTCCGGCCAGAACAACGCCGTCTACACGCTGACGAACTCCACGCTCCTCAACCTGCCGCCGGAGGGCCTCGGCTACTACCTCGGTGCAGCGGCCTTCCAGATCGGCGGGGTGTCCCTCGGGTTCCTCGTCGCCGCCCTGGCCGGGTACATCGCCTACGCCATCGCCGACCGCCCGGGCATCGCGCCGGGCTTCGTCGCCGGGTCGATCGCGGTGTTCATGAACGCCGGCTTCCTCGGCGGGCTCGTCGGTGGTCTCATCGCCGGTGCCGCCGCGTACTGGATCGGCCGCATCCCGACCTGGCGCTGGCTCCGTGGCCTCATGCCGGTCGTGATCATCCCGCTGTTCGCGTCGATCATCGCCTCGGGCCTCATGCTCCTCGTGCTCGGCGGCCCGATCGCCTGGCTGATGACCCAGCTGACCGGGTTCCTCAACTCGCTCTCCGGTGCCTCGGCGATCCTGCTCGGCATCATCCTCGGCCTGATGATGGCGTTCGACCTCGGCGGCCCGGTCAACAAGGTGGCCTACGCGTTCGCCGTCGCCGGCCTCGGTGCGGGCACCGCCACGAACGTGGTGCCGTTCGAGATCATGGCGGCCGTGATGGCCGCGGGCATGGTCCCGCCGCTGGCCCTGGCGCTCGCCTCGACCGTGCTGTACCGCAAGGGCTTCACCAAGCCGGAGCGTGAGAACGGCAAGGCCGCCTGGCTGCTCGGCGCGTCCTTCATCTCCGAGGGGGCGATCCCGTTCGCGGCGGCCGACCCGCTGCGCGTCATCCCCGCCTCGATGATCGGTGCCGCGGTCACGGGTGCGATCTCGATGGGTGCCGGCGTCACGTCGCGCGCTCCGCACGGTGGCATCTTCGTCTTCTTCGCCATCGGCGACGTCCTGATGTTCATCGTCGCGATCCTGGCGGGCACGGTCGTCTCCGCGCTGGTCCTGGTCGGGCTGAAGAAGTGGGTGCGCAAGTCGCCCGCCGCCGACTCCGTGGCCGCTGAGCAGGCAGCGGTGGCCGGCGAGACGGTCGGGCAGCGCGCGCCGGCCGCCGTGTAGCGGGCGTCACCACCTGACGGACGGGAGGCCCGTGGCGGATCCGCCACGGGCCTCCCGTCCGTCGTCGTGCGGCTCGCGCCGCGGGGTCGTGCCGGGTCGCGTCGCCGGGCCGCGAGACGCCGGCGTCTCCGCGAGACGCCGCCCCGCCGCCGAGACGCCGCGGGATCCGGGGGAGTCTCAGCGGGGACGAGGCGTCTCGGTCCGACGCCGGCGTCTCGGGAGCGGCACCGATGACGGCGAGACGCCGGCGTCTCCGCGAGACGCCGGCGTCCGGCGCGTGCGCGAGCAGGAGCGCACCGTGATCTGTCAGGACACTCAGGGAGACTCGGGGCATGACGACCGCCCTCACGCTGCCGCCGACCCTGCCCGCGACGACCACCGCCGCGGGCTCGCGGCCGGAGGGCACCGAGGACCTCGGTGGGCTGTCGGGCTTCGTGCTCCAGCTCATCGACGCGCTGGGGGAGTGGGGCGTCGCACTGATGCTCTTCGTCGAGACGGTGTTCCCGCCGATCCCGTCCGAGGTGATCCTGCCCCTCGCGGGGTTCCTGGCGGGAGCCGGGCAGATGAACCTCGTCCTCGTCCTGGTGCTGGCGACGCTCGGGTCGTACCTCGGTGCACTCGTGCTCTACTGGCTCGGCGCGGTGATCGGGTTCGAACGGACCGTCCGGCTGCTGGGACGACTGCCGCTCGTCGACGAGGACGACTTCCGCAAGGCCGCCGACTGGTTCCACCGGCACGGCAAGAGCGCGGTCTTCTTCGGCCGCTTCGTGCCGATCGTCCGCAGCCTGATCTCGCTGCCCGCCGGCGCCGACCGGATGCACCTCGTGCCGTTCTCGGTCTTCACGATCATCGCCAGCGGCATCTGGAACAGCGCGCTCGTGCTGCTCGGTGCCGCGTTCGGCACGCAGTACGACAAGGTCGAGCAGTACACCGAGTGGATCGACCGCGTGCTCTACGTGGCGATCGCGGTCGTCGTCGTGACGTTCGTGGTCCGGCGCATCCGCCGCGTCCGTGCCGAGCGGGCCGAGCAGCGTGCGGCGGCGCAGGACGGCGCGACGACCGGAGCCGCCCGCGGACGCCGCCGTGCGACGCCCGCGAACGACTGACCGGTCACTTCTTCGTGAGTGCCGACTCCTTGTGGGCGGCCTTGTTGCCGGACTTCTCCGACTCGATGATCCAGTACGGGTCGTCGTCCGTCGGCTTGAAGTCCTGACCGTCGAACGTGAAGTTCTTCGTCTTCTTCTCGACGAGCTTGCCGGTCGTCTTGCCCTGCGAGGTGTTCCAGTGCACCTCGTCGCCCTTCGACAGCGCCACGATGTCCTCCTTGCGTAGTGGGTGTGGTTCCGTGACTCCGGACCGTACCCCCGCAGATCCGCGGATCCACGGGCATCTGTCCCCCATCACGATGTCGTAACGCCCCTGCGGGATCGAGGTGGGACGCGTACCGTTGACGGCGAGTCAGTTCGCGGCGTGGGCCGCGGTCCCCGATGGCTCCAGACGGAACGACGTGCACCATGACCCTGGTCGACAGCGCACGAGCCGACACGGTCCTCTCCGGCCGCTACCGGCTCGTCAAGCTCATCGGTACCGGTGGCATGGGGTCCGTGTACGAGGCCCGCGACGAGCACACCTACCGGCTCGTCGCCGTGAAGCTGTTCGCGACACCGGACTCGATGACCACGGCCGACCGCGTCCGCCAGGAGCGCGAGATCCGCCTGCTCAGCATGCTCTCGCACCCGGGCCTCGTCCCGCTCTACGACGCCGGGACCCACGAGTTCGAGGACGGTCCGCACCGCTTCATCGTGATGGAGCTCATCGCCGACACGACGCTGCTCCGTCGGCTCGCCGGCGGTGCGCTGCACAACTACGAGGTCGCCGACCTCGGCGCACAGCTCGCCGACGCCCTGGCCTACGTGCACTCGCGCGGCATCGTGCACCGTGACGTCAAGCCGGCGAACATCCTCATCAACGACGAGGGCGCATCCGGCTTCGTCCGCTCGGTCAAGCTCACCGACTTCGGCGTCGCCCACTTCGTCGACGGCTCCCGCCTGACGAACGACGGCACGATCATCGGCACCGCCGCGTACCTCAGCCCGGAACAGGTGGCCGGTGAGCCGATCGGCTTCGCGACCGACGTGTACTCGCTCGGCCTGGTGCTGCTCGAGTCGCTGACCGGCAAGCAGGAGTACTCCGGCACCCTCATCGAGGCGGCCCTCGCGCGGCTCCGGAACGACCCGCAGGTCCCCGCGGAAGTGGGTGTCGAGTGGAAGGACCTGCTCGCCAAGATGACGCACCGCGACCCGGCGAAGCGCCCGACGGCCGTGGCCGTCGCGAACGCGTTGCGCGGCGGGTCGACGCAGATCACCGGTCCCGTGCCGCTCGGGCCGGACCGCACGAAGCACAAGCGTGACCACAAGCTGCACCGCGCGGCGCACAAGCACGCGAAGCGCGGGACCTTCACGGCAGTGCGCCGCTGGCGTCGCCGGAACGTGCTCGTCGGCTCGTTCGCCACGTTCGGTGTGCTCGCCGCGTGTGCGGCTGCGTACGTCGCGGGCACGCTGCACTGAACGGGTTCGTCCACAGCGCAGCCCGAGGGCATCGTCCGACGGTCGGCCCTGGCAGGATGGGACCATGACCGACCAGCGCTGGATCAAGATCTGCGGCCTGTCGACGCCCGAGACCGTGGACGCCGCTGTGGACGCCGGTGCGGACGCGGTCGGGTTCGTGTTCGCCGCCGGCAGCCCCCGCACCGTGACGGCCGACCTGGCCAAGGAACTCGTCGAGCGGGTGCCCGACGGCATCGACGCCGTCGGGGTCTTCCGTGACCAGCCGATCGACGAGGTCGTGGGCATCGCGTCCGAGGTCGGGCTCACCACCCTGCAGCTGCACGGCCGCGAGTCGGCCAGCGACTTCGCCCGTGCCCGCGACGCGGGCTTCTTCACCATCCGCGCGGTGTCCGCCGACGACTACCTGCGCGAGACCGCCGAGCAGCGCGCGGCGTTCGACCACGACCTGCTGCTGCTCGACGCCGCGGTGCCCGGCAGCGGCACGCTGGTCGACCCGGCGACGCTCGCCGATCGGGTCGACGAGGCCTGGATCCTCGCGGGCGGTCTGACGCCCGCGAACGTCGTCGCCGCCGTGCAGGCGCTCGACCCGGACGGCGTCGACGTCTCGAGCGGCGTCGAGTCGGAGCGCGGCGTCAAGGACGCCGCGAAGATCCGCTCCTTCGTCGAGGCGGTCCGCAGCATCCCCTGACCGCGGGCGACGTCGCGCCTGACGCCACCACGGGACGGACGGGAGGCCCGGTGCCAGCTGGCACCGGTCCTCCCGTCCGTCCGTGTGCGCGTCAGCGCAGGGTGGGGATCAGTTCCGTGAGGAACGCGTCGGTGTCCTCCCAGCCCTCCACCGCATGGCAGGGCACGCCGAGCGCCTTCACCGGGTAGTCGTTGCCCTCGGGGTCGAGGCGGTCGCCGACGAACAGCATGTCGTCGAGCGGGATGCCCGTCAGCTCGGCGAGGCGACGCATGCCGTACGCCTTGTCGATGCCCTTCCGGGTGATGTCGACGCTGGTCGACCCGCCGGAGCGGACCTCGAGGTCCGGGAGCTCGGCCTGGACGAGTCGACGCAGGTGGTCCTTCTTCTCGCCGGTCGGGTCCCAGCGCTTCTTGACGTCCACCGGAGCGGACTGGCCGAGCGCCGAGAAGGTGATCTGCGAGCCGCGGTCCTCGAGGATCTCGCCCCAGGTCTCCGACTCCCAGTAGCCAGCGGCCTTCGCCTGCGACTCGACGGCCGCGAGGGCACGGGCCTTCTCGTCGTCCGTCAGGTCCTCGGCGTACTGCAGGGCCCAGTCCGACCCGGACCAGCGGTAGTACGCCGTGCCGCACGTCGGGAGCAGGTGCAGGTCGTCGAGCACGAGGCCCTCGCGCTCGCGGAGCGGATGCACGAGCTGCTGCTCGAACTGCTGGAAGTTGCCGCCCGAGATCACCGCGACGGGCACGGTGGCGAGCAGCGCGGCGAACGTCTCGAGCATGCGCGGGTCGAGCGGGGACTTCGACGGCGCGAGGGTGTCGTCGAGGTCGAAGGCGACGAGGCGGGGCGTGGTCATGACACCGATTCTGTCAGGCCCGGTGGGCAACGGGGTCCCGGCCGTCGTGGTGCGGTGCCGCGCGTCGTCGTGGAGCGATGCGCGGCACCGTGCGCTGCTGCGCGTCGTCCCTACTCCTTGACGAGGACGACCTCGTCGAGGGGCAGGCGGGTGCGCGGAGCGACCTCGCGCTCGGCGGCCTTCTCGTCGAGCTGCGACGGGTCCGCCACGGTGCCGATCGCGGTCACGGTGTAGGGGAGGAAGCGCTCGGGCAGGTCGAAGGCGGCGCGGAGGCCCTCGGCATCGATGCCGGCCATCTGGTGCACGTGGAGGCCCTCGGCGTGCGCCTGGACGGTCAGCGCGGTGAGGGACTGGCCGAGGTCGTACTGTGCGAAGGGGCGCTCGTCGCCGTCCTCGGTCGTGGTCTCGAGGATGCCGACCACCAGGGCACTGGCACGGAAGGCCCACGCGGCGTTGAAGCCGAGCAGGTTGTCGTTGATCTTCGCGAACGTGTCCGTGCCGCGACGGCCGGCGACGAAGCGGCGCGGCTGGTGGTTCATCGCGGACGCGGCCCAGCGAGCGGCCTCGAGGACGGCGTCGAGCTGGGCGTCGGTCATCGTCGCGGTGTCGTCGTAGGAGCGCGGGCTCCAGCGCTCCTCGAGCAGCGGCACGAGGGGCTGGCTGGAGTCGGTCGAACGGGAGAGCGTGTCGGGCGTCGAGGTCATGGTGCCTGCAACCGTATTCGATGCGAACGCATTTCCCGGCTGAGTGACGTCACATGTGCGCCGGTCGGTCGCGGCCGGCCGCGGTCGTGCCCGCTGTGCCACGTGTGCTCGGCCGGCCGCACGTGTTGCCGTCCTGGTCGCCGTCCGTGCCGTCGGGCTGCGAGGATGGGTGCGATGGGTGGCGTGTTGACGGGGTTCGCGATCATCGGCGCGATCATCGCCGCCGGCTACGTGGTCGGGCGCGTCCGCCTGCTCGGCCCGCACGCGCAGTTCGTGATGAGCCGTCTGGCGTTCTTCGTGCTCATGCCGTGCCTGCTCTTCCACACCATCGCCACGGCGCACATCGAGTCCTTGCTCTCCCCGATGCTCTGGGTGTCGCTGGTCAGCGCCGTCACGGTCGGGCTCGTCGCCGTCGCGGTGTTCCGCCTGGTGCTCCGGCGGTCCGTCGCCACGACCACGGTCGGGGCCCTGGCGTCCGGCTACGTGAACGCGAACAACATCGGTCTGCCGGTCGCGGTGTACGTCCTCGGCCAGGCAACCGCGGTCGTCCCGGTCATCCTGCTGCAGCTCGTCGTGCTGGCCCCGCTCGCCCTGACGGTCCTCGACGCGGCGACGGCGGGCGGTGGCGGCTGGCGGTCCCGGGTCGTCGGACCCTTCCGGAACCCGATCATCATCGCCTCGCTCGTCGGGCTCGTGTGCTCCGCGCTCCGCCTCGAGCTGCCGGCGCCCGTGCTCGAACCGTTCTCGTTGGTCGGTGCTGCTGCGGTGCCCGTGGTGCTGCTGTCGTTCGGCATGAGCCTGCACGGCGCGACCCCGCTGCGTGACCGTGCCACACGACCGGACGTGCTCGTGGCCTCGGCGCTCAAGCTGCTCGTCATGCCGGCGGTGGCGTACGTCGTCGCCCGGTTCGTCTTCGGGCTCGACGACCAGGACGTCTTCGTCCTCACCACCCTGGGGGCGCTGCCGGCGGCCCAGAACGTGTTCAACTACGCCCAGCGCTACCAGGCGGCCGTCCCGGTGGCGCGCGACGTGGTGCTCGTCTCGACGATCGGCGCCGTCCCGGTCCTGGTCGTCATCGCCGCGCTCCTGCACCCCTAGCGCGGGCGCGCCGACCGCGGGATGCCGGGGTCTGCCGAACCTGCCGGTGCCTGCCGGTGCCTGCCTGTGCCGATCGGTGCCCTGCCGGGGCTCGCCCTGCCGGCGCCTACCGGTGCTGACCGGGCCATCTCTGTCACGGTCAGCGGGTTCGGGCGACCGATCGAGCCCGGTCGGTGACCAGCGCGCGGCACGTCGTGCACGCTCGCGGTGGTCCGAGCGCACTCAGGGTGGCCTCGAGCGCGCTCGGGGACGACAGGGACGGGCGCGCTCGGGGACGTCAGCGGCGGGCGCGCTCGGGGACGTCAGCGGCGGGCGCGCTCCGCGACCGCGGGCGCGGCGCCGGCTGTCGGCCGGGACCGGGCCGGCGTCAGAAGATCATCGGACGATCGTCGTCGAGCGAGGTCTCCAGGTCGAGGTCGACCGACACCGGGACGTGGTCGCTCGGGGCGTCACCCTTGCGCTCGTCGCGGTGGATCGTGGCGCCGACGGTGACGTCCGCGAACGCCTGCGACCCGAGCACGAAGTCGATGCGCATGCCCTCGTTGCGGGGGAAGCGGAGCGACTTGTAGTCCCAGTAGGTGTAGCCCTCTGGCACGAGGGGGCGGACGACGTCCTGCAGCCCGCGGGTCTCGAACTCGCGGAACGCCGCACGCTCCGGCTCGCTGACGTGCGTGGCGCCCTCGAACACCCGGAGGTCCCAGACGTCCTGGTCGAGCGGCGCGACGTTCCAGTCGCCCATCAGCGCGAGCGGGGTGTCCGGTTCGGCGTCGAGCCACTCGGTCGTGCGGTCGGCCAGCTGTGCGAGCCAGTCGAGCTTGTACGTGTAGTGCGGGTCACCGAGCTCCCGGCCGTTCGGGACGTAGAGGCTCCACAGCCGGACACCGTCGACGGTGACGCCCATCGCCCGTGCTTCGACCGGCAGGTCCGGCCCCTCGTGGCCCTTGAGGAAGCCGGGCTGACCGGGGAAGTCGCGGGTGACGTCCTCCATCGGCAGGCGACTGGCGAACGCGACGCCGTTCCACTGGTTCAGCCCGTGCGCCTCGACCTGGTAGCCGGCCGCCTCGAACGCCTCGACCGGGAACTGCTCCGGCTTGCACTTGATCTCCTGCATGCCGAGGACGTCGACGTCCTCGCGCACCAGCCAGTCGACGATCCGGCCCACTCGGGTGCGGACGGAGTTCACGTTCCAGGTCGCCACGCGCATGGGATCGAACCTACCGGTGACGGCTGGCACGCCGCTCGCGCCGGACCAGGAGCTGACACCCGGCGCGTCCGGCCCGACGCCGCTGGCCCGACGATTCTGGCCGGGTGTGCGACATCGCACCCGTCGATCGACAGGTGCGATGTCGGAGTCGCGGCGTGACGCGCGCCGCCCGCCGTGCAGCGCCGGCGTGACGAGCGCCGCCCGCCGTGCGCTCCGGACTAGAGGCGGACTCCCCGCGCCGCCATGAACGGAGCCGGGTCGATCGTGGCGCCGTTGATGTGGACCTCGTAGTGCAGGTGGCAGCCGGTCGAGTTGCCCGTCGAGCCGACCAGGGCGATGAGCTGCCCCGCCGAGACCCGCTGGCCGGGGGAGACCCGGAAGCCACCGTTCACGATGTGGCCGTACGCGGTCGAGACACCGCCGCCGTGGTTGATGCGGACGTAGTTGCCGTACCCGCCGTACCAGCCGACGTACTCGACCGTGCCGGACGAGGCCGCGACGATCGCCGTCGAGCAGCCGCTCGTCAGGTCGAGTCCGTCATGCTTCGTGACGCGACCGGTGATCGGGTGCACGCGGTACCCGTACGGGCTGATGACGTAGCCACCGCCGGGGCGCACCCAGCCGGTGCCGGAGCCGGAACCGACCCCGCCGCCCCCGCCGCCACCGCCGGCAGCCGGAGCGGGCGCACCGCCGCCGCCACCGCCACCGCCACCGCGGTTCGCTGCCGCCGCCTGTGCGTCGGCCAGCCGCTGGGCTTCGCGCTGCCGTGCGGCCTCGGCCTCCTGCCGGGCCTTCTCCTCAGCCGCCTTGCGGACCTTCTCACCCTCGGCGAACTCGGCCTCGGTGCGCACACGCCCCGAGGTCAGGGTCGCGAGCTGGGCGTCGAGCCGCGCCTTGTTCTCCTGCTGCTCGTCGTACGCGGCCTGGACCTTGTCGGCGGCTGCCTGGGCCGCCTGCATCTTGCGCTCGGCCTCGGCCGCGAGCTCGTCGAGCGCCTTCGACGCGCGGTCGGCCTGCGCGGTCAGCGACCGGGCGACCGAGGCGTCGGCGCTCGCCGCTGCCTCGACCCGCTCGGCCTGCTCCGACAGCTTGCTCAGGGCGCCGAGGTCGTACAGCAGGTCGCGGGCGTCCTCGCCCTCGGCCAGGACCGACGCCGTCACGTCGGCGCCACCGTGCCGCGCCATCTGCGCCGCGAACTGCCCCGCCTGCGACGCGCTGCGCTCGGCGATCTCGGCGTGCTCGTCGGCCTCGGCACGGAGCTTCTGCTCGGTGGCCGCGGCTTCCTGCGCTTCGCTCTGCGCGTCGAAGAAGTCGTCACCGAGGCGCTTCGCCTCGGCCTCGGCTTCCTGCACCTGGTCCGACAGCCCGGAGATGACCCCGCGGATCTTCGTGATCTGCTCCTGCTTCGCGGACTCCTGCCCCCGGGCCGCCATGACCTCGTCCCACGAGGGGTACTTCGCGGCGCTCGCGCTCGGCGCGTCGACGAGCACCGTCGCGAGCAGGCCGGCGAGGGCCAGGCCGGTGGCGGCGATGCGGAGACGGAGGGCGGGGCGCGGGACGCGGTGGCTTGTGGGACGAGTCACGGGGTCGAGCCTATACATCCGTACAGCCCGCGCGACACGCCGCCGCGCCGCCTGTGGAGAACTCCCGACGGCATCACGCGCCGCGACCGCGCGTCAGAAGCCCCGCTCGCGACGGATGGCGTCCGCGCTGCCGACCACGTCGCGCTGCAGGACGGCCGCCCCGACCGTGCCCGCGTAGTCGTAGACGTCGAACCCTGTGCAGTGCGTGATGGTCGCCGGCGCCCCGAGCGAGTCCTCGACCGCGGTCGTCCAGACGTCGTTGGCACCGATCACCACGAAGGTCGGTCTGGCATCCCGGTAGGCACCGAGGTCGACGAGCCACGGGTAGGTCTCGAACGTGTCCCGGACCTGCAGGAGCTCGACGTCGTCGGACGCGTACGCCGCCAGGGGCCGGACGGTCCAGAACTGCCCGACGCCGGTGACCTGCCGTCCGTCCGCCCAGCGGTCCAGGCAGTCCGCCGGCGCGTACCGGGCCGTCGCGACGGTGCTGACCGTGGTCGGGGCGACGGCCGCCCCACCCAGCAGGACCACCGCCGCGGCGATCGCCGCGGCGAGCTGCACGCCGCGGCGCGGCCGGTGCACCCGGGTCCGACGGACGGCGGAGCGCACGAGCTCGGCGACGGCGACGAGCGCCAGGAGCGGTGCGGTCACGATCGGCTCGAGGTACCGCGGTGTCTCCGACCCGGCGACGACCACCCCGACGGACACCGCCACGACCGTCACGAGCGGCAGCACGGTCGCGACGAGCACGGTCCGCGCGGTCCGCACCCGCCAGGCCCAGACCGTGCCGCCGACGGCCAGCACCACGCCCGCGAAGAGCAGCAGCAGCTCGGCGTCGCCACGGGCCGACCCGGCGCGGTCGTCGGTCAGCGCCGCGAAGAAGGCGAGCGTCCGGCCCGCCTGCTCCGGGTGCACGTAGGTCGACGGGTCGAGCGACACGAACGGGGCGAGCGGGATCCGGAGCAGGTACCCGACGACGGAACCGGCGACGAGGACGGCCGACATCCACCCGGTCGGACGCCAGGGGACGCGTCGCGCGAGCGAGAGCAGCACGAGGGTCACGACGACGGGCGCCGCCGACCACGGGACGTACAACGGGTTCGACGCCGTGGTGCACGCGGCGACGAGGCCGGTCACGACGAGGACGACGACGGAGGCGCGGCCGGTCCGGACCGCGCGGAGCACCAGGACCGCGGTGCCGAGCATGGCGAGCACAGCGCCGTAGTAGTAGGTCGTCGTCAGGAGGAGTGATCCGAGTTCGAGCGAGGTCGCAGTTGCCGTGTACTCCGTGAGCACGATCGCGGTCACGAACCCGAGCGCGACGGCGGACACCGCGATCCTGGCCGACCGGCGTGCGGCCGGCATGAGCTCGTTCGCCGCCGCCCGCACCAGCGCGTACACGGCGAGCAGCACGAGCACGCCGTTCAGCGCCAGCGCCTGCTGCGGGGTCGCGGTGACGAGGGAGCAGAGCAGGTAGACGGGCAGCTCGGGGAAGAAGAACAGGGCCGGTGACATCGCCCACTCGAACGGCTGCCCGAGCCGGATCGACCGTTCGACGAGCGGCAGCAGGACGGAGTCGCCGTCGTACCAGAGCAGGGCGACCCGCTCGGTGACCAGGACGTGGCCGAGGGCGATGACGGCCAGGGCGAGCGCGACGGCGGCGCCCAGTGCCTCCTGGCCGGACGCGACCCACCGGCGGCGCGACGGCGGACCCGCCGGAGCGATCGCGACCGGCTCCGGGACCGCAGCGCGGCCGGACGGGCCGGGCGCGACGGGTGACATGAGCGGAGCGTACCGAGCGAGCCGTGACGCCGCCTGGCGATGGCGTTCCGGGGCCGAGCGACTACCCTTGTGGGCTGTGACCGACACGCGCGACCAGCTGATCCAGCACATCTCCGCAGACGCGGTGTTCCACGGCGACTTCACGCTCACCAGCGGCAAGCAGGCGTCGTACTACATCGACCTGCGCAAGGTGAGCCTCGACCACCGGGTCGCTCCGCTCATCGGCCAGGTGATGACGGACCTGCTGCAGCAGGTGCCGGACGTCGACGCCGTTGGTGGCCTCACCATGGGCGCCGACCCGATCGCGAGTGCCGTGCTGCACCAGGCCGCGGCGCGCGGACTCTCCTACGACGCGTTCGTCGTGCGCAAGGAGCCGAAGGACCACGGCCGCGGCCGCCAGGTCGAGGGTCCGGACGTCCGCGGCAAGCGCGTCGTCGTGCTCGAGGACACCTCCACGACGGGCGGCTCGCCGCTCAAGGCCGCCGAGGCGCTCGAGCGCGAGGGCGCGATCATCGCCGCAGTGGCCGTCGTCGTCGACCGCGACACCGGCGCGAAGGAGCGGATCGAGGCGGCCGGCTACCCCTACTTCGCCGCGATCGGACTGGCCGACCTGGGGCTGAGCGCGTGACCGGGGAGCGTCCGGACGACGCGCGCGATCCCGACCGTCCGTCCGGCCCGGCAGACGGGGCGGACGACCGGGAGGCCCTGCGCGCGTCCGGCTCGGACGCTCCGTTCCGCGGTCTCCGCAGTGCCGCCGACATCTTCGGTGCGCCGCGTGGTGCCGACGAGTGGCCCTCGCGCCGCGAGCGGCGCGAGGCGGAGCGGGCTGCTCGTGAGACCGGCGCGCCACTGCCGGAGCCGTTCGAGCCGGAGGCCGTCGACCCCGCACCGGTCGCGCCCGCACCGGTCGTGCCGGCACCGCCCGTCGGCGACCGTGAGGCCGGGTCCGGCCCGGGGTCCACGTCCGGGGCTGGGTCCGGATCCGAGTCCGACGAGGATGCCGGAGCGACCCAGGCGATCCACATGGGCGACGAGCTCCGCGAGCCGTCGGAGAACCCGCAGGCGACGGTCGAGCACGAGCGCGAGACGCTCGGGGACCGCATCCCGCCCGCTGCGCCGGTGCCGCCGACGAGCACGGTCTCGCACCCGTCCTCGATCTCGCTGCCGACCGCGATGCGCCACCGGGACGAGCGCGCTGCCGAGAACCGCGCCGTCGACGACGAGCGACGACGTGCCGACCCGTTCGGCCAGGGGCGCAGCGACGTCGACTGGCTCGGGCGGGTCACCGGGTCGCAGCCGGGAACGCCCGCGCCGACGCCGACCGGGCCGGTCGCGCAGCCGCTCGGGGTCGAGAACGTCCTGCCGCCCGCGCCGGCACCCACGAACGAGCCGCCGAGCTTCACCGAGCTGCTGCGCCTGCAGGGAGCGGGTGACGCTGCCTCGGCCGGCGCGACGGAACGGCCGTTCGACTGGGCGATCCGGGACGACGAGACCGGCGAGGTCCCGACGACGCTGACGACCGGCCGGTTCGACACCACGGCACTCGGGGCTGGGTCGTGGTCGCTCGCGGACGAGGCGGACGACGACGTGGTCGCGGGCGAGGTCGACACGCCTGCCGGTGGGCTCCCGAGCGGGCTGCTCGCGGCGCCGGTGCCGGCACCGCTGCCGGTACCCGCTCCGGTGCCGACGTCGGCCCCGGCGGATGCGAAGGACGACGACGTGGCACGGACGACGGCGCTGCCGGCGGTGCAGGACGACGACCGGGGCGACCGCGAACACCGCGACGACGATGCACGGACGACGGCGGTGCCGGCCGTGGGCGGTGTCGGACGTGACGACTCCGCTGCGGACGCGCCGATGCCCGTCGCTGCAGCGGCGACCCCCTGGTGGGCGGAGCCCGACGCCACCGTGCCGCCGACCGCGGCGCCGCCGCTGATCGAACCGGCGTCGTCGGACGCCACCGCTGCGTACCCGGCGCACCTCCCGCCGTCCGTCGGCCAGGACCTCCGGGGGCTGGCCGGCGATCGCGACGCCCGCAGCGACCGCCGCGACCGCCGCGACGAGGACGACGTTCACGACGAGCGGTACGACGAGCACCCCGTCGAGCGCCTGCCCGCCGCTGCACCGGACGACCTCGACCAGGACGAGTGGGACGGCCGCGAGACGAGCGACACGAGCGTCATCAAGGACCTGTTCGGCACGGCTGCGGTCGGGCAGCTCGGCGACACCGGGTACGACCCCGAGGACTCGGGGACGCGCATGATGCCCGCGGTCGCCGCTCCGGCCGGCGCTCCCGGTCGTGACGGGACGCCCGGTGCACGCGCAGCAACCCCTGGGACGGCTCCCGACCGCACGGCCTCGGGGAGCACGGCTCCCGGCGACGGTGGCGGACGGGACAACTTCATCAACGAGGGCTTCGGGCGGCTCGCGGGCGAGGGCAAGCGCGGCAAGCAGTTGCTCGTGATCGGAGCCGTCGTGCTCATCGTGGTGCTGCTGGTGGCGGTCTTCGGGCTCACCCGCTGGATCCTCGGGAACTCCATCAGCGAGGAGAGCGCTCCCGCGGCGAGCGCGTCGTCCGCCGCTGCGTCGGCCGCTCCCTCGGACGAGCCCTCGGACGAGCAGTCAACCGAGGCCGCCGCGGCCCCCGCACCGCCGCTGCAGTTCGCGACCACCCAGGCCGCCCCGGGTGAGCACGCCTGGAACGAGCTCGCCGGCGGTGAGTGCCTGTCGCCGTTCACCGACGCCTGGGCGCAGTCCTTCACGGTGGTCGACTGCGCAGCAGCGCACGCCGGGCAGCTGACCGCCCGGATCCAGGTCGAGGCCGGAGCGTGGCCGGGGCCGGACGACCTGGCGGCGCAGGCGGCTCAGGTGTGCCAGACCGCCCAGGCAGTCGACACCGCGGCGGCGGCGCGGTACGGCGACGTGCAGGTGCAGGGCACCTACGCGCCCGACCAGGAGACCTGGGACCGCGGCAACACCTTCATCTCGTGCTTCGCGACGCGCTCGAGCGGCCAGCCGTTGACCGGCTCGCTCGCCCCGAGCGGCACCTGACCCGCCCCCTCTCCGCCAGACGCAACCTCGGCGGTTGCTCGCAGCGTTGTACCGCTGCGAGCAACCGCCGACGTTGCGTTCCGCGGGGGTAGCCGGGCCGCAGGACCGCGGGCGCGGGAGCGCGGGAGCGCGGGGGCGGGGCGGGCGGCGCCGTCAGGATGCGGCGGGGACCCGCGCGGACGCCTCGTCCAGGGTGCGGAGCTCCTCGGCGCCCAGCTCGAGGTCCGCGGACGCCAGGAGCGCCGGCAGCTGCTCGGTGTTCCGCGCGCTCGCGATCGGCGCGACGACGTCCGGCTGGGCCTGCAGCCACGCGAGGGCGACCGATGCGATCTCGGCCTCGTGCGCCTCGGCGATGCGGGAGAGCGCGTCGACCACGGCCAGTCCCTCGTCCGAGAAGTAACCCGACACCTGCCCCTCGCGGTCCTTGCCGGCGAAGTCGTCCTTCGTGCGGTACTTCCCGGTCAGGAACCCGGCGGCGAGCGCGAAGTAGGGCACGACCCCCAGGCCCTCGGACGCGGCGAGCGGGGCGATGTCCGACTCGTAGGGCTCACGGGTGACGAGGTTGTAGTGCGGCTGGATCGCGACGGGCAGCGCCAGCCCGTTCTCCTTCGCGATGCGGATCCACTCCTCGGCACGCGGACGCGAGTAGTTCGAGATCGCGGTGTACCGGACGAGGCCCTCCTGCACGAGCTGGTCGAACGCGCGGACGGTCTCCTCGAGCGGGGTGTCCTGGTCGTCGAAGTGCGCGTAGTACAGGTCGATCCGGTCGGTGCCCAGCCGCTCGAGGCTCGCGCGGGCAGCCGCAGCGACGTTCGACGCGGACAGGCCGCTGTACTGCGGGTGCTGCGAGACCTTCGTCGCGACCACGACGTCGTCGCGCTTCCCGGAGGCGCGGAGCCACGAGCCGATGACGCGCTCCGACTCGCCGCCCTCGTTGCCCGGCGCCCACGCGGAGTACACGTCCGCGGTGTCGACGAAGTCGCCGCCGGCCGAGGTGTACGCGTCGAGCACCCGGTGCGAGGTCTGCTCGTCGGCGGTCCAGCCGAAGACGTTGCCGCCGAGGGCGAGGGGGAACACGTGCAGGTCACTGGTTCCGATGCGGGGCATGGGGAGTCCTTCCGGTGCGGTACGGGTCCCGTCCACGCTATGCCCCGGCTCCGTGCACGTGACCAGCGGGTACCCGGTGTTGCATGAGGGGATGACCACCCTCGCCGACGACCTCACCGACCCCCGCTCGTCCGTCCGACTCCGTGCCGTGATGGCCGCCGGCACCGAGGCGAGGCCGTCCGACCTCGAGGTGCTCGTCGAACGCTGTGCCGTCGAGCCGGACCTGCAGGTGCGCGAGGCCCTGACGTGGGCGCTCGTCAGGCTGCCGGCGGAGACCGTCGTGCCCCGGCTGACGCACGAGCTGCACCGTCCGGAGGCGCAGGCGCGCTCCCAGGCGCTCCACACCCTGTCGAAGATCCGCGACGGGTCGGTGTACCCCGAGGTGGCCGACCGGCTCGGCGACGACGACCCCGGTGTGCGTCGGACGGCCTGGCGCGCGGCCGTCCTGCTCGCTCCGGCCGAGGAGGGTCCCGCCCTCGCCCGACGCCTCGCCCGCGAACTCGGTCAGGGTGACCGGGAGACCCGACTCGCGCTGAGCCGTGCGCTGGTCTCGCTCGGCGAGGACGTCGTCGCCCCCGTCCTGGCAGACGCGTCCGAACGTCGCGGCGAGGCCGTGTGCGCGCACGTCGACGAGACCGGACGACTGCTCGCCGACCCGGACGCCGGATCGGCGCTCGCGCTCGAACGCGCCCGTCGCGAGATGGCGCTCGGACGCGGCAAACGCGCCTCCGGGTGACCACCTGACGGACGGGAGGCCCGTGGCTGCGCCGCCACGGGCCTCCCGTCCGACGCGCGGTGCGCCACGAGCGCGTCCCGCCGTTCCGGGACGGGCCGCGGAAGACCCGGATTCGGGTCGACGAACAGGCCCGATCGGCTTGCGCACGCGGATCGGAGCGCGCCAAGGTGGACGGCGAAGGGGAGTAGCTCCCAGCGCGTGCATCGACACACTGGCCATCACGACGATCGGCCCGGTGCACCACCTGCCGGTCCCACCCGGCGGGCGAGCGAGACCTTCGGCCGTTCTGCCGTGCCGAAGCGCTCCCCACCCCTGCGCGATCGGTGCGGCCCGACCAAGGGACCACCCCGTGATCGACACCTCACCCGTCCGCGTCGTCGATGCCGACGCACCGCCCGCCCGCATGGGACGCAGCGCTTGGGGGCGCATCGCGATCTGCATCGTGATCGCCCTGCCCGCCGTGGTCTTCCGCGT
This sequence comes from Curtobacterium sp. MR_MD2014, assembly GCF_000772085.1. Classification (NCBI taxonomy): domain Bacteria; kingdom Bacillati; phylum Actinomycetota; class Actinomycetes; order Micrococcales; family Microbacteriaceae; genus Curtobacterium; species Curtobacterium sp. MR_MD2014. Next base: position 498,500 of record NZ_CP009755.1, read on the forward strand.
CACGGGCTCCGCCCCGAACCCCGTCGTCGACCTGCTGGTCTTCGGCGGTGCGGTGGTCGCCGCCTCGTTCCTGCTCGCCTGGGCCGCCGAGGCCGCGCAGAAGGACATCTCCGGGGCGCTCGCCATCGCGATCCTCGCGCTCATCGCCGTGCTGCCCGAGTACGCCGTCGACCTGTACTACGCGTTCCGCTCCGGGTACGACCCGTCGTACGAGCAGTTCGCCGCCGCGAACATGACCGGCTCGAACCGGCTGCTGCTCGGGTTCGGCTGGCCCCTCGTCGTGGTGATCTCGCTGCTCGTCGCCCGCCGGTACGTCCGCGCCGGCACCCTGCCCCGGTCGGCGACGACGGTGCTGCAGCTGCAGCAGTCCTCGCGGCTGGACATCGGCTTCCTGGCGCTCCTGGCGGTCGTCGCGTTCCTCATCCCGCTGATGGGCTCGATCCCGCTGTGGTTCGGGTTCGTGCTGCTCGCCGCCTTCGTCGCGTACCTGTGGCGGGCGTCGCAGGCGCCGGACGACGGCGGCGACGAGGAGATGGTCGGGATGGCGGGGAACATCGCCTCGATGCCGCAGCGTGCGCGCCGCTGGACGATCGTCGCGCTGTTCCTCGTGGCCGCCGCCGTCATCCTGTCGTCGGCGGAGCCGTTCGCGGACGCACTCGTCGAGTCGGGGAGCGCGCTCGGCATCGACAGCTACTTCCTCGTGCAGTGGCTCGCGCCGCTCGCGACCGAGGCGCCCGAGTTCATCGTCGCAGCGCTCTTCGCCCTGCGCGGGATGGGCGGCGCGGCGATCGGGACGCTCATCGCGTCGAAGGTCAACCAGTGGTCGCTGCTCGTCGGGTCGCTGCCGATCGCCCACGTGCTCGGTGGCGGGACGACGGGCGGGCTGCCGCTCGACGGTCGGCAGGTCGAGGAGTTCGTGCTCACCGCGTCGCAGACCGTGCTGGGCGTGGCGATCATCATCGCGCTGCGCTTCCACCGGTGGTCGGCGATCGCGCTCGTGGCGCTGTTCGCGGTGCAGTTCGTGGTGACGGACACGAGCGGGCGGTGGGTGCTGAGCGGGGTGCACGTGGTCGCGGCGCTCGTGGTGCTGTGGATCAACCGGAAGGACATCGTGCCGACGTTGCGGGCCCCGTTCCGGCGGGCCGGCGCCGCCGGCGCTCCGGCCGCGTAGGCGGCGGCGCGGCTCCGCCCGCGGCCGCGGCCGCGGGCGCGGCGGCTGCGGTCGGTTCCGGTCGTACGACCTGCCGTCGGCGGCCGTTCAGGTCGCACGACGTGCCGTCGGCGGCCGTTCCGGTCGCACGACGTGCCGTCGGCGGCGGAGGTGAGCGGCATGTCGTGCGACGGGAATCGTGGGACGGGAGGCTCGGGGAGGGCTGGCATCGGGCCTCCCGTCCAATGGGCGCGCCGGCGGTTCCGGTCGCACGACCTGCCGTCGGCGACGGTTCAGGTCGCACGACGTGCCGTCGGCGGCGGTTCCGGTCGCATGACCTGCCGTCGGCGGCGGTTCCGGTCGCATGACGTGCCGTCGGCGGCGGAGGTGAGCGGCATGTCGTGCGACGGGAATCGTGGGATGGGAGGCTCGGGGCGGGCTGGCACCGGGCCTCCCGTCCGTTCGTGGGCGCCAGCCGCATCGAACGGGCAGGACGTGCCGCGCGCGTCCCGTCGGGCGGGCAGGATCCGTCGGCAGGAGCCGCCGAGTGTGACAGGAAGTGCCCGCTCGGCGAGCGGGCGGCGGGCTGGCGTCAGTCGGCGTCGGGGGCGAGCCAGATGGCCGAGGCGGCGGCGGCCGGCAGGTCGACGAGGGACTCCTCGCCGTCGGGAGCCCGCCGGCTGACGGCGATCACACCCGCGTAGTCGCGGACCCGCTCGACGCGCAGGTGCGTGCCCAGTGCGACCCCGAGCTCGTCGAAGTACCGGAGCAGGGCCGGGTCGTCGTCGGACACCCGGTCCACGACCCCGCAGGCTCCGGGTTCGACCGAGCCGAGCAGCGTGCCCGCCGACGACGGGACTGACCCGTCCGTCGCCGGGATCGGGTCACCGTGCGGGTCGTGCGTCGGGTGGCCGAGGTCGGCGTCGACCCGCTCGAGGAACGTCTCGGACACCGCGTGCTCGAGCGCCTCGGCCTCGGTGTGGACCTCGTCCCACGAGTAGCCGAGCCGCTGCACCAGGTACGTCTCGATGAGCCGGTGGCGACGGACCATCGCCACGGCGACCTGCTGCCCGAGCGGGGTGAGCACGACGCCGTAGTAGGGGGTGTGCTCGATGAGGCCGTCGCGGTCGAGCTTGCGGAGGTTCCCCGACACCGTCGACGCCGAGACCCCGAGGGCCGCCGCGATGTCCCGCGTCGCGAGCCCCTCGCCGCCGCGCTCGGTCGACTTCCACACGAGCTTCACGTAGTCCTCCGCCATGACGGACAGGGAGGGCAGGCGCATGCGTCAATGGTACAAACGGCGGGTGACCACCACCGCACCCGCCCGACGCCGTCGCTGGCCGGTGCCCCCGTCGCTCCTGCTCGGCCTCGCGCCGCTCGTCGCCTTCGCGGCCGTCAGCGCCTGGCGCTCGCGGCCGAGCGACGACTACAGCACGCTCGGGCAGACCGTCGAGGGCGTCCTCGGGGCACTCGTGGTGCCGGAGGGCATCGCGGTGCTCGTGCTCTGCGTCTACGTCACCGCGCTGGGCTGGTGGCCGATCGCGACCGCCGACCGTCGTCGGACGGCACTCCGGTGGACGCTCACGGCCCCGGCGTTGATCGCAGCCGTGTGCGTCGCCCGGCTCCCGCTCGTCGAGTGGGGCGCCCAGCCGGTGCGGTACTTCCTGCTGCTCGCCGTCGGGGTCCTCTTCGTGGGGGTGTTCGAGGAGCTGCTCACCCGCGGCGTGCTGCTCGTCGGGCTCCGGCGGCGGCTGCCCGAGTTCGGCGTGTGGATCGCGTCGTGCGTGCTGTTCGGGCTGCTGCACTTCCTCAACGTCCTCGCCGGCGCGGAGGTCGGTGCGACCGTCGTGCAGGTCGTCTTCGCGGCGTCGTTCGGCTCGACGCTCTACCTCGCCCGCCGGCTCACCGGGAACCTGCTCGCTCCCGTGCTGCTGCACGCCTTCTGGGACTTCGGGTCGATCGCGGTGTCGGCCACCGTGCCGACGCAGGACCTCGTGCGGATGGTGCCCGTCGGGCTCCTCGGACTGTTCGCGTTCGCGGTGCTCGCCCTCGGGGTGGTCGCCGGCGGCCTGGTCGCATGGCGGGACGACCGGGGCCACCGCCTGCTGCGCCGGTGGCGGTCGGTGCCGCCCGTGGGGGCGCCCGCGGTGCAGGGGGACGAGCCGCGCCTCCCGTCCGCCGTCTGACCCGACCGCCCGCGCTCAGGTGCCGGGCCCGGCGGGTGCCGCCGGGCCGACTCGTCCGCGAGGGCGACGGGCTGCGAATGCGCACAGCCTGCGGCCCGGTTCACCCCCGGGTGGGGGACCGTTCGCCGCCCGGCAACCACCCGTCCCTAGGTTCACCCTGTTCCCACACCGGTACAACAGGAAGGGGCGTCGCCCCCGGGCGACCACCACCACATGCGCAGATCCACCGTCCGCGGCGTGACCGTCGCCACCGTCGCGACCGCACTCGTGCTCGGGTCACCGCTCGCCGCGCAGGCCGCGACGTACCCGAGCGACTCCACCGAGCCCGACCTGGTGTCGCTGCTCAGCGGGTACGACCAGTACTGGACGTCGAGCGGGAAGAACGACCTGCACGGCACCGTGGACGACCCGGCGACGCTGGCGAAGAACGACCAGCTGACGTCGTGGATCAACCAGCACGCGACGACGGCGCAACAGTTCCGGGCGCTGCAGGACGCCGAGTACGACAACGCGACGAACACCGCCTACGACCAGTCCTTCACCGTGTCGCAGGGGCTCGGCGAGACGCTGAGCAAGCTGTTCGTGCAGGGGCGCAACGACGGCGACCTGCCGCTCGTCAACGCGCTCGTCAACTCGTCGAACGGTACGAGCGGCGCCTACGTCGGCACCGGCGACGCGAAGGCCCACTACAGCTACCCGCGGCCGTACCTGCCGACCGACACCGCGGCGACGCTGCCCGCCGGTGACGACACGGCCAGCTGCAACCCGGCGACCGTGAACGCGTCGTCGCTCGCCGCGAACCGCACCGGCACGGCCTGGGCGGACGCGAAGGGCAACCTCACGATCACGCGGGTGCCGGCCACGACCGACACCACGCACGAGTTCTCGCCGAACGACGTCGTGCTCGACGCCGGCTACGGCCAGAAGGGCATCTGCACCGGCGGCTCGTACCCGTCCGGGCACACCACCACGGCGTACCAGGCGGGCATCACCCTCGCCACGCTCGTGCCCGAACTCGCGCCGGAGATCCTCGCCCGCACGTCCGAGGCCGGCAACGACCGCATCGTCCTCGGCGTCCACTACCCGCTCGACATCACGGGAGGACGCATCGACGGCGAGGCCGCCCTCGCCGCCCGCTGGTCCGACACGCAGTACCGCACCGAGGTCCTCGAGCCGGCCCGCGCCGAGCTCACGGCGTACCTCGAGGCGAAGTGCGGCGACACCCTCGCGAACTGCATCGCCGCGGAGCGGCCCTACACCGACGACCCCTACGGCGGCCAGGCGATGCCCGGCGGCACCGCGCAGGTCGTCACCGACCGGGCCTCGGCCGTGCAGGTCTACCGCGAGCGCATGACCTACGGCTTCGCGCAGACCGGCACCGCGGGTCTCGCCCCGTCGGTCCCCACCGGCGCGTCGAACCTGCTCCTGTCGACCTTCCCGACCCTGACCGACGCGCAGCGCACGCAGGTGCTCGCGCAGACCGAGATCGCCTCGGGCCACCCCCTCGACCAGTCCGGCTCCGCGAACGGCTCGTGGGAGCGGCTCGACCTCGCAGCCGCGACGAGCGCGACCGTCGCCGTCGGCGCGGACGGCACCGCGACGGTCGTCGCGACCGGTGGGCAGGCCCGCGTCGTCTCCGGCGTGCTGAGCGCCCCCGAGGGCACCTCCGTGCAGGCCGGGAAGACGATCGCCCTCGCCGGCACCGGACTCCCCGCCGGCGCCACCCTGCAGGTCGTCCTGCGGTCCGACCCGGTCACGGTCGGCACGCTCACGGTCGGTACGGACGGCACCGCGACCGGCTCGGTCGTGATCCCCGCGGACGCTCCGGTCGGCGCGCACACGCTCGACCTCGCCGACGCGTCGGGCGCCTCGGTGCTCGTGACGCCGCTCGCGATCACCGTGACCGCGGCGTCGAACGCGGGCGGCTCGACCGGCGGCGCGGGCACGGCGGGCGGCACCGGCGCCACCGGGACCGTCCCCGCCGGCGTGCACCTGCCGGTCGTCAGCGGCTGACCCACCGGACGGGAGGCGCGCAACCGGACCGTCACGTGCCTCCCGTCCGCACCCACCCGACGGGAGGCGCGGGACCGCCCCGCCCCGCGCCTCCCGTCCGCCGCCCCTGACCGCTCACCCCCCCTCGCACCACCGGAGGCCCCCGTGCCGTACCCCAAGACCTGGACCACCGTCGGCATCGCCGCCGTCGTGGTCGCCGCCGCCGCGATCGCCGTCCCGGTGCTGACCGGCGCGACCGGCGGCGACGCCGTCCCCGCCGCGGCGGACCGCACCCCCACGGCCACGGCGCGCACGGTACCGAGCGTCCCCGACGTCGCCGCAGCGGCGCTCGCCGCGCTGCCCGAAGCGCGCTACTCGGCCGTGGTCGACGGCCTGCTGCCCGTCGACCGGACGGTGTCGTCCGCCGAGGTCTTCCACCTCCGCACCGACGCACCGCTCTTCGGGTCCGATCGGCAGCACCCTGTCGCGCGCTTCGCGGCCACCGACTTCCTCGGCCAGCCCACGACGGTCGTGGGACTGCGGCACGAGGGGGACTGGGAGCTCGTCCTCACGCCGGCGCGTCGGGAGCTGCCCTCGGCGGCCGACGGACACGCGGCCGCGCAGACGGCCGCGTGGGTGCCGCGGACGGCACTCGTGCAGCAGGTCACACCGACGTCGCACGTGGTCATCTCGACGGCCGACCAGACCGTGTCCATCGAGTCCTCGTCCGGACGGGTCACCCGGAGCTTCCCCGCGGGCGTGGGCACCTCCGACACCCCGACGCCGACCGGCGTGACGGGGTACCTGGAGCAGCGGTACGTCGACCCCTCGCAAGGGACGGGCGACCAGGCGATCCAGCTGACGTCGCTGCACTCGAGCGCAGCCGACGAACCGTACGGCGGGTCGGACGGCGGGCTCATCGGCCTGCACTGGAACGCGGCGGCCTCGGGGGCGGTGTCCCACGGGTGCGTGCGACTCTCCGCGGAGGGGGTCGCGGCGCTCGACGCCCTGCCGCTCGGGACGCTCGTGACGGTGGAGTAGCACGGGCACCGCCGGGTACGCTCGGGCCGGTGACCGACGGGACCGGACAGTTGCCCAGGACCCTGCGGTCCGGGGCCGGTGCGACCGTGCGTCGACTGGTGCACGTCTCGCGTCCGGTCCTGTGGATCAACACGATCGGCTCAGGGCTGGTCGCCGTGTGGCTCACCGGCGCGCTGTTCGACCTGCGGGCGCTGCCGATCCTGATCTGGCTGACGCTGCCGTTCAACCTGCTCATCTACGGCGTCAACGACGTGTTCGACCAGGACACCGACGCGACGAACCCCCGCAAGGGGTCCATCGAGGGTGCCAGGATCCGGCAGTCCGAGGTCCGACTCATCGTCTGGGCGGTCGCCGTGGTCAACGTGCCGTTCCTCGTCGCGTTCCTGCTGACGCTGCCGCCGCTCGCGAACGCCGCGATCCTGCTCTACGCGGTCGTCTTCGTCTGCTACTCCGCGCCACCGGTGCGCTTCAAGGCCCGGCCGTACCTCGACTCGCTGAGCAACGCGGCGTACGCGCTGCCGCTGGTCATCGTGCCGTTCGCCCTCGAGGAGGAGCCGACGTGGCCCGCCGCGCTGGGACTGATGGCCTGGAGCGTCGCCAAGCACGCCTTCGACGCCGTGCAGGACATCGTCGAGGACCGTGACGCGGGCATCACCACGACCGCGGTCCGGCTCGGACCCCGGGGGACCGCGCTGTGGAGCGGCGCCTGGTGGGTGGTGTCGACGGTGTTGTTCGCCGTGGTCAGCATCCCCGTCGCCGCCGTCAACCTGCTCATCGCCGGCATCCTCGTCGTGTGCCTGCTGCGCGCCCCGTCGCCGGAGACCGGTCACCGCCTGTACCGCCTGTCGGTCGCCTTCCCGTACATCGCGGGGTCCTTCGCCGGGGTGCTGCTCCTGGTGTCCATCGTGCTCGGAGGTGCCCGGTGAGTCGTGTCGTCGTCGTCGGAGGCGGGATCGGTGGGCTCACCGCCGCCGCCCTGCTCGCCCGTGCCGGGCACCGTGTGACCCTGCTCGAGGCGTCGGACCGGCTCGGGGGCAAGAGCCGTCGCATCCAGCTCGGGGCGGACCGGATCGACACCGGGCCGTCGCTCGTCACCTTCCCGGCGGTGTGGGACGAGCTGCTGCGGCGACTCGGCGGACGTTCCGGCGAGGACGGGCACCTCGACCTCGTGCGCATGCCCGAGGTCGGCCGGTACTTCCACCGGGGCGAGGAGACCGCGCTGCCGGTCGCGCCCGACCACCCCTGGTACCCGGCGTGGCGACGCTTCGCCGACCTGCACGCGCCGCTCGCCGACGACGTCACGCGGCTCCTGCTCGCCGACCCGCTCGACCGCTCGGCCCTGCCGGCCGTCCGTCGCCTGCTCTCCGTGTACGGCTCGCGGCTCACGACGCGTGCGTACCTCGACGGCCTGGCGTGGCTGCCGGACGGGCTGCGCGAGATCATCGCGATCCACACCCTCAACGCCGGGGTCTCACCCGCACGCACCCCTGCGCTCTACGCGAGCATGCCGGCGATCATGGCGGAGACCGGCGCGTGGGTGCCCCGCGGTGGCGTGTACGAGGTCGTGCTCGCGTTGCAGCGACTCGCCGAGGCCGCCGGCGTCGAGGTCCGCACCGGCGAGGCCGTCACCCGCATCGCGCGCGGTGGCGTCACCACCGAGGCCGCGCACCACCCCGCCGACCTGGTCGTCAGCGCCCTCGACGCCGACCGGCTCGCCGCGCTGACCGGACCGGCCGGTCCGTCCGCGATGTCCGCGATGTCCGCGCTGCCCCGCCCGCGCTCCCGCCCCCGCCCCCGCCCCCGGGCCCTGTCCTGCTCCGCCGTCGCGCTCTACGGCGTGCTGCGCGAGGAGCTGCCCGAGGGCCTCGCGACGCACAGCGTGGTGCTGCCGACGAAGCCGGACGCACTGCACCGGAGCCTCGAGGCGGGCGACGAGCCGGCGGACACGATGGTGTTCGTCAACCACTACCGCGCCGGCGAGCTCTCCCCGAACCCGCACGGCACCGTGGGCGTGCTGCTGACCGCACCCGCGGACGGGGCGCACTACGAGATCGACCACCCCTTCGTGCGGCGGGAGGTCGACCGGGTGTCGGCAGCGCTGGGCCTCGACCGACCGATCACCGACCTGCTCGACGACCACGTGGTCCTCGACCCGCAGTACTACGGCACCGGGGGAGAACCGCACGGGGCGCTCTACGGGGCGGCCCGTCCGCCGTGGCAGAGCGGGCCGTTCCACCGCCCCTCGTACAACGACCGCTGGCGGCCCTGGCTGTGGCGGGTGGGCGCGTCGGTGCACCCCGGCGGCGGGATCCCGGCGGTCGTGGGCGGCGCGATGATCGCGACGGAGCGGCTGCTCCGGGCGAACCCGGTCTGAGCGCGCGTTCGCGCCCTCGCTAGAGCTCGACCTCGATCGGCTCCGCGCGGACGAGCTCGTGCACGCCGGCGATGACCTCGCTCGGGCGGAACGGGTACCGGTCGATCTCGGCCTGGTCGCTGATGCCGGTCATCACCAGGACGGTGTGGAGCCCGGCCTCGATGCCCGCCTGCACGTCGGTGTCCATGCGGTCGCCGATCATGCCCGTGTTCTCGGAGTGGGCCCCGATCCGGTTCATCGCCGAGCGGAACATCATCGGGTTCGGCTTGCCGACGACGTACGGCTGCTTCCCGGTGGCCTTCTCGATCATCGCGGCGATGGCCCCGGTCGCCGGCAGGACCCCCTCGGCACTGGGCCCGGTGGCGTCGGGGTTCGTCACGATGAACCGGGCGCCGTCGCGGATGAGCCGGACGGCCTTGGTGATCGCCTCGAACGAGTAGTTGCGGGTCTCGCCGACGACGACGTAGTCGGGCGCGGTCTCGGTCATGATGAAGCCGGCCTCGTGCAGCGCCGTCGTCATGCCGGCCTCGCCGATCACGAACGCGGAGCCGCCGGGCATCTGCGAGCGGCAGAAGTCCGCGGTGGCGAGCGCCGACGTCCAGATGCGCTCCTCGGGGACCTCGAGCCCCGACCACCGCAGCCGGGCGCTGAGGTCACGCGGCGTGAAGATCGAGTTGTTCGTCAGGACGAGGAACTCGGTCCCTTCGTCCAGCCACTGCTGGATGAGCTCGGGAGCGCCCGGCAGGGCCTGGTTCTCGTGGACGAGCACGCCGTCCATGTCGGTCAGCCAGCACTCGACTTCGTCGCGGGTCGCCATGGGCCCAGCGTACTGGGGCCGCCGCTCGCCGGGCCCGGTGGTCACCCGACTGTGGAGGACTGGCCGACCGGACACCGACCGGCGTTCGGCTTTGGGTTACGATTTTCGGGACACGTACCGGATCAAGGAGGCCTCCCCGTGCTCGTCGACCCCGGCAGCCCCACCGCACAGCCGCGCACCACGACCGACGGCCGTACCGGCGCGGGAGCGGCCGACGCCCCCACCGGGACGACACCGGCAGCCGACACCGCCGCCGCACCCCGTCGCCGCCGCGGTCGCCCCAACGTCCTGAGCCGACAGCAGGTGGTCGACGCCGCCACCGCCATCGCCAACGAGGAGGGCCTCGACCGCCTCTCCTTCCGCGCCCTCGGCGCGAAGCTCGGCGTCGCACCGATGACCGTGCACCGGACGATCGGCGGCCTCGACGACCTGCACGCCGAGCTCGTCCGTCGCACCGTCGACGAGTTCACGGCCACCTTCGTCTGGCCGGACGACTGGCGCTCGGTCGTCCACGTCTTCGCCTGCACCTTCCGCGACCTCATGCGCACCCACCCCCTCGTGCTCGAGTCGCACAGCCAGCGCGCCCCGCTCGCCTCCACCGAGTCCGACGCCGTCGTGGCGAAGGTCGTCGGGGCGCTGCAGCAGGCGGGTCTGCCGGAGCGCGAGGCCATGTACGCGTTCTTCGTGGTCTACGACTTCGTCGTCGGGCACGCCGGCGTGCAGGTCGGCCGCGGCGACTCCGAGGCGGGACGTCCGGAGCGGCACCGCGTGGTCGGGGAGATCCTCGGCGAGCACTCGTACGACGACCGCTTCGCCCTGGGCCTCGAGATCATCACCGCCGGCATCGAGGCCCGCGTCCGCACGCACGGCACCACCGCGTCGTGAGCACGGTCGACCCGCAGCAGGCGCGCCGCGAACGCGAGGCCCGGTACCGCGGCTCGACCACCGCCCTGACGATGACCGTCGTCGGTGCACTGCTGGTCGTCGCCGCGGGGGTGATCGGTGGACTCGCGGTGTCGGACTTCGTCCTGCGCTTCCGGATGATGACGGTCAACAGCATCTTCTCCGACAGCCCCGACCCGGAGACGCACCTGTGGGCGGCCCCGAGCGCGGTCGTCGGCACCCTGGTGGCCGTCGGCGTGTACACGCGGTGGAACCACCGGTGGTCCGGGCGCACCACCGACCTGGTCGGGCTCGGGCCGCTGCCGCTCTGGCTCGTCGGTGCCACCGCGTGCACCTGGTGGGCCACGACCACGCAGTGGCCCGCACCGGACCGCGTCGGCGTGGCCGTGGACCCGACGTTCGGGCACGACGAGACGTGGGGCGTCGGCAGCTGGATCCTGTACACCGCCGTGTGGTGGCTGCCGGGGCTCCTCACCGTCGTGACCGTCCTCGCGCTCGTGGCCGGCGGTGCCACGCGGATCGGCCGAGGGAACCGGCGCGCCCGGCTCACGGACGTGCTGGCGAACGGCCGCCGCACCACGGGCGAGGTCACCGCGATCAGCGGTGGCACGACCCCGGACGCGTCGCGCACGCTGCTGCGGTGGACCTTCTCGTTCGTGGACCTGCACGGCGTCCGGCGCTGGGTCGAGCGGACCGAGGGCTTCACCCACGGCACCGCTCCGGTGCTCGGCGGGACGGTGACCGTGCTCCACGACCCGGCCCGCCCCGGCGACCGCAAGCGCATCTTCACGACGACCGGCAGCGGTGACGACCCCGAGGACTTCCTGCGCCCCGGCACGACCTGAGGCCGGACGAAGATTGGCACTTCTCCACGAAAACGCGGCGCTCCTAGGCTCGTCAGCCGTGTCAGAACAGAACGTCCAGCCCCAGCAGCACCCGTACCAGCCGTACGCAACGGCGCCGGCCGCCCCGCAGCGCACGAACACCCTCGCGATCATCGCGCTCGTCGCGGCGTTCGTCGCGCCGATCGTCGGGTTCGTCCTCGGCTTCGTCGCGATGTCCCAGGCGAAGAAGCGTGACGAGGGCGGCCGTGGCCTGGCGCTCGCCGCGGTCATCGTCGGCGGGGTGATCACGGTCTTCTACGCCGTGCTCTTCATCGCGCTCGTCGCGGTCGCGATGTCCGAGCCGTCGGTCACGTACCCGACGTCGTACTGACCGTCGGCTGACGGCGGTCGCCGGACGGGAGGCGCGGGGCACGCGCCCTACGCTGGTCACGTGACCGAGCGCCTCCCGTCCGACCCCGTGGTCCCGTCGACGGGACCGGCGCAGCCGGACGGTCCCACGCTGCCACCGACCCACGAGGCCACGACGAACGGCGTCGGGCCGCACCCCGAGCCCTGGCCGGAGGACCCCCGGCTCGACCCGGAGCTGCTCGCCGCCGGGGACACCCGCAACGTCGTCGACCGCTTCCGGTACTGGTCGATGGACGCCATCGTCGCCGAGCTCGACACCCGCCGGCACGCCTTCGACGTCGCGATCGAGAACTGGCAGCACGACCTCAACATCGGGTCGATCGTGCGGAGTGCGAACGCGTTCCTCGCCGGCACCGTGCACGTCATCGGTCGGCGACGCTGGAACAAGCGCGGGGCGATGGTCACCGACCGGTACCAGCACGTGCGGTACCACCCGGACGTCGCGGCGTTCCTGGCTGCGATGCACGAGGAGGGACGACCGGTCGTCGCGATCGACAACACCCCGGGTGCCGAGCGCATCGAGACCGCGGCGATCCCGGAGCGCTGCGTGTTCCTGTTCGGGCAGGAGGGGCCGGGGCTCACCGACGAGGCCGTCGCGGGTGCGGACGCCCACCTCGAGATCACGCAGTTCGGGTCGACGCGGAGCATCAACGCCTCGGCCGCGGCGGCGATCGTCATGCACGCCTGGGTCGTCCAGCACGCGGTCCTGCCCACGGACTGACGCGCTCGCCGCCGGGCTGGAGCCGCCGGGCCGCCGGGCCGGGGGGCCGCCGGGCCGCCGGGCCGCCGGGCCGGAGGGGCCGCGCACGAGACTCGGCTCCGCGGACACGTTCGCGGCGCCGGGGCCGCGAACGTGTCCGCGGAGGCGAGACTCGGGTGCGCGCGGGAGGTGCGGGCGGCGCGGACGTGCGCGTCAGCGCGGCGCGGACGCTCGCGTCAGCGCGGAGCGGTCGTGCGGCGGGCGACGAGCCGGGGCTCGACCAGGGTCTCCTGCGCCGGAGCGGTCGGGTCGGCGATCCGGGCGAGCAGGCGCTCCCCGGCGCCACGGCCGATCTCCACGCTGCGGTCGTCGATGCTCGTGAGGCCGACGTAGGACGACGCCGCGAGCGGGGTGTCGTCGTAGCCCATCACCGACACGTCCTCGGGGACGCGCAAGCCCCGTGCGGCGAGCCCCGACATCGCACCGAGCGCCATGACGTCGTTCGCGGCGAACACCGCGGTGACGTCGGGGTGGCCGTCGAGCAGGTGCCCGACGGCCTCGGCGCCGGCCTCCTCGGTGGGTTCCACGGGCATGACGTGCGTGGCGAGCGAGGCGGGCGACGTGGCGGAGGTGATCCGTGCCTCCAGGCCGGTGAGCCGCTCCGCGGACGCAGCCGAGCGCCCGCCGACGAAGCCGATGCGCGTGTGGCCGAGCGCGAGCAGGTGTTCGGCGGCCATCCGACCACCGGCGCGGTCGTCGTTCGCGACGGTGTCGGCGCGGGGGAGCACCGCACGACCGCCGGCGACGACGACGGGCATGCTCGCCGGGATCGCGAGGTCGGTGTCGGGCTCGCCGGCGATGACGATGCCCTCGACGCGCATGGACAGGAAGCCCTCGACGGGTGAGGCGTCGAGCCCGGTGTTGAGGAAGCGGTCGGCGACGACGAGGCGGTGCCCCTGGTCCTGCAGCGCCTCGCGCAGGCCGGTGAGCAGGTCGACGAACCACTGGTTGCGGAAGTCGTCGAGGACGACGCCGATCGTGCGGCTGCGGGTGCCGGCGAGGGACACGGCCGCGGTGCTCGGGCGGTAGTCGAGTTCCTGGATGGCCCGCAGGACGGCCTCGCGGCGCTGGTCGCTGACCTTCGGGGACCGCTGGAGCACGAGCGAGACGAGGGACTTCGAGACCCCTGCGCGGGCGGCGACGTCGTAGATGGTCGCCGGTTTGCCGTCTGCGGTGGCGGACCTGCCGTCTCCCATGATCTCCCTCGACCCGTCGTGGTGTCCCTCGATCGTAGCGGCCCCGACTCGAGCGGTTGTCAGGACATGGTGCGCCGACCGGGGTGGGTGGGGTGCGGTGGGGCGAGCGCGGGGTGTCCGGCGTGCTCGCGGGGCGGAGGTGGCGCGGAGGCGGCGTGTGGTGCTGGGTGCTCGCGCACCACCGGAAGCACGTCGCGCCACGGAACCGCGTGGCGCGACGTGCTTCTCGTTGTGCTGACGGCCGCGCCGCCCCGAGCGCCCGAGCGCCCGCGCCGCCCGCGCTACCCGATCAGGCTCGGCCGCAGGTCGCGCAGCGTCCGCGAGCGGGTCTGCCGCGCCGTGACGACGTACGACACGAGCAGCGCGCCGAGCAACCAGCACGCGAGCACCCCCGCGTCCGACCACACCGCCGCGAACGACCCGCCGTACATCGTCTGCCGGATCGCGTCGACGGAGTAGGTCATCGGGAGCGCGAAGTGCAGCGCCGCCAACGGCCCCGGCAGCGTCTGCCACGGGAAGGTCCCGCCGGCGGTCACGAGCTGCACGAGCATGAGCACCAGGCCGAGGAACTGCCCGACCGAGCCGAGCAGCACGTTGAGCGCCATGATGATCGCCGCGAAGGTCGCCGAGGCGAGCACCATCACGGCCACCGTCGACCCGGCGTGCACCACGTCGAGGTCGAGCGCGAACCGCACGATCAGGAACAGCGCCGCCATCTGCACGACCCCGAGGAGCGCCGGGGTGAGCCAGCCGCCGAGCACCACGCGCAGCGGCTTCTGCACGGCGGTGATCGCCCGCTTGGAGATCGGCTTGAGGATGAGGAACAGCGCGTACATGCCGATCCAGGCGGCGAGCGAGATGAAGAACGGCGCGAGGCCGGCGCCGTAGTTCGACGCGGCGGCGACGTTGTCGTCGCCGACCTTGACCGGGTCCGAGATCACGGACGCCTGCGACGAGCGCTGTGCGGCGGTCGACGCCGGGATCCTCGTGCGTCCCTGGTCGAGCTTCGCGGCGAGCTCCTTCGAGCCGTCCTCGAGCTGGTCGACACCCGACGAGAGCTGCGAGGCACCGGACGCGGCCGACGCGGCACCGTCCGCGAGCGAGGCCGCACCGGAGGACAGCGTCGGTGCCGCGGCGGCGAGCTTCGACGTGCCCGCGGCGACCTGCGACGAGCCCGATGCGAGCTGCGAGGCGCCGCTCGACGCCGATGCGATGCCGTCCGCGAGCTGCGGCGACGCCGAGGCCAGCGCCGACGTGCCGGCCGCGACCTGGGCCGACCCGTCGCGGAGCTGGTCGACGGCCGACTTGGTCGACGCGTAGGTCTCCTTGGCCGAGGCGCCGGCGGTGTTCACGTCGCCGACCGCCTTCGTGATCGCCTCCTGCTGCGAGGGGGTCAGCGTGACGCCCTCCGGCAGGTTCGCGGTGATCTGCGCGAGCACCGTGGCGGCGTCCACCGGCTGCACCGCGTCGACGTCGGCGCTGACCGAGTCGACCTTGTCGGCCAACGCGGCGTTCCCCGCGGCGACCCGCTGCGCGCCGTCGTTCAGCTGCGCGGTCTGCGCGGGCAGCGACGCGGTCTGCTGCTGTGCGGACTGCAGCCCGGACGCCAGGGTCGAGGCGCCGGACGCGACCTGCTGTGCGCCGCTGTCGAGCTGCGCGGTCTGCGCGGGCAGCGAGGCGGTACCGGAGGCGAGCTGCGAGGCCCCGTCGGAAAGCGCGGAGGTGCCGGACGCGAGCGAGGACGCACCGTCGGCAGCCGTGGTGGCCCCCGATGCGAGCTGTCCCGCACCGTCGACGGCGTCGCCGAGGCTGTCCCGCACGTCGGCGAGTCCGACGAGCAGGGTCGTCGCCGCCTGCTTGCCGACCCGCTCGGCGACGGCCGTGCGCATGGTCTTGCCGGCCTGTTCCGCGATGGTCGAGGCGAGGTACGAGTTCGTGTCCGCGGTCGTCATGACGAGTTCGGCACGCTTCGGGTCGTCGCCCTGCGCCGACGCCAGGGCCTCGGAGAAGTCGTGCGGGATCGTCACGACGAAGTCGTACTTGCCGTTCCGCACGCCGGAGCGCGCGTCGGCCGCGGTCGTCTCGGTCCACTTGAAGTCGGCGCCGTCGATCGCCTCCTTCGTGACGTCCTCGCCGTAGTCGACCCGCTCGCCGTCGAGCGTCGCGCCGGCGTCCTGGTCGACGATCGCGGCCGGGATCTGGTCGAGCTTGGCGTACGGGTCGCGGTTCGCCCAGAGGTACGCGCCGCCGTAGAGCAGCGGCACCACCATGAGGGCGACGAACGCGAGCCGGGCGAGCGGCGTGGCGGTGAGGCGCGCCAGTTCGGCGCGGATGAGCGAGGGGATGGTCACGCGGGTGCCTCCGTCGGGACGGTTGCGGGAGTTTCGGGGTCGGAGGGGCCGGACGGGAGGCCCTGGTCGCCCCCGTCGGCCGAGGTCGCGTCGTCGGGACCCTCGGTGCGGATCGTGTCGAGCAGCTGCTCGACGGTGGCTGCGGCGGCCTTCGACGTCACGAGGACGACGGTGACGCCGCGCCGGGCGACGTCGCGCACGACCGCGAACCAGTCGGCCACGGCGCCGCCGTGCCGCTCGGGCGAGGTGAGCACGATGCCCGTGACCCCGTGCCGCAGCAGCGCGAGCTCGACGAGCAGCCGCACCCGCACGTCGGTCGGGACCCGCTGCACGTGCGTGTCGGCGTGGTCCCGCATGCCGAGCTCGTCGAGCACGGTGTCGACGTGGTCGCGCGAGGGGCGCTGCCCGGCGAACGCGAGTTCCTCGCGCACGACCTTCCGGAGCGTCATGACGGGGAACGGTTCGGCGACGCCCGGGGTGTCCACGAGCGCGAAGGCCGCGCGCACCGCTGCGGCGTCCTCGTGTCCGTCGAGCAGCACCCGCCCGGACTCGGGACGCATCCGCCCGCCGGCGATCAGGGACGCGAGCACCGGCGCCTGCTCGGTCTCGACGGCGACCACCCCGGGGCGACCAGGGGCGGCGACGGCGGACACGACGGGCAGCGCGGCGCCGGGCTCGTCGCCGATGCCGACGTGGTCGAGTTCGAGCGTCATGCGCGGGTCTCCTGCTCGGTACGGGGTGCGGGTGCGGCGGGTTCGGACAGCAGCGCGGTGCGCCAGTCGATGCCGGCGGTGCCGAGCGCCGACAGCACGACCGTGCGGCGACCGGCTTCGTCGCTCGTGCCGGACCGGGTGGCCTCGTCGAGGACGGCGATGCACGCGGCCTCGACCAGGCGGGCGAGCGTGTCCGCGTCGACGTCGTCGCGCATCGAGCCCTCGTCGATGCCGAGCGCGCAGGCCGTGCGGACCTGTGCCCGCAGCGGCGCGAACACCTCGGCCACGGACTCGGCGAACGGGCTGCGCAGGGCGACGCGGGCCATGGAGCGCACGTGCGAGACCTCGGCCCAGAGCGTCACGGCGATCGCCGCGAGCCGTGCGGCGGGCGGGAGGTCGGCGAGCTCGGACGACGACGGCATCGCGCCGGCGATCCGTGCGGCGCCGCCGGTCACGACCTCGCGCACGAGGTCGTCGCGGGAGGGGAAGTGTCCGTAGACCGCACGGCGCGACAGGCCCGCGGCGGACGCGATGGTCTCGAGCGAGGCATCGGGGTCCTGCTGCAGGACGCTCCGCGCGGCCTCGATCAGGGCGGCCCGGTTCGCCGTCGCGTCCCGTCGGGGCGCGCGTCCGGGCTGGTCGGTGGTGGTCACGAGCACCATCGTAATAACGTGCACACAGCTGTGCAAGTTACGAGGTGCTGTACCCCCGAACGAGGGTCAGTCCTCCAAAGTGCGGACTGTTCCGCCTGTGAACGAACGCATAACTTCACAGGAATTCCCACCACGGACAGAGCCGAGGAGTGCGCCCTGTGACACGTGCAACACCGAACCGTGCAGTACCCGAGCAACCACCCACCACGGAGCGCACCACGCGGTCACGCGTCGCACGCATCCTGACCGCCGGCATCGCCGCCGTCGCCCTGTCGTGCGGCGGTCTCGCCGTGGGCGGCGCAGCGAACGCCGCGCCGAGCGGTCTCTCCGCCGCCGACCTCAAGCTCGCGGCGCCCCTGCGCGACGCCAAGCCCCAGAAGACGGTCGCGGCGTTCGTCCGCACGACCGGCCAGGGGGCCCTCGAGGTCGACGCGAAGGCGAAGGGCGGCGACCTGACGAAGTCGAAGACGCCGTCGTCCGCCGCGAAGGAGCGCGTGCAGGCGATCACGTCGACCGTCGACGCCGTCCGCGCCGCCGTCAAGCGGTCCGACGCAGAGGCGACGGAGCTGTACTCGACCGAGTACACCGTCCCCGGTGTCGCCGTCGTCGCCGACGTCGACGCCCTGCGCGACATCGCCAGCCGGTCGGACGTCGAGAGCATCATCCCGCTCACGCCGAAGAAGATCGTCGACCCGACCCCGGGTGACGCGTCGAAGGCCCCGAGCGGCGTCGACCCCGACCTGGTGCAGCCGGGCGCGGACGGCGTCAGCCCGAAGAACGCCGCGAGCGACGTCTACACGCGCTCGCTCGACGCGTGGCAGCAGACCGGCCGCACCGGCAAGGGCGTCAACGTCGCCGTCCTCGACACCGGTCTCGACTACACCCAGGCCGACTTCGGCGGCCCCGGCACGACGGCCGCGTACGAGCAGGCCCTCGCGAGCACGAGCGCGCCGGACCCGAGCTGGTTCGATGCGAAGAAGTACCTCGGTGGCTACGACTTCGCCGGCCCCACCTACAACGCCGACTCCTCGAGCGCGGGCTACGACCCGACCCCGAAGCCGGACGCGAACCCGATCGACGGCAAGGGCGGCGACCACGGCACGCACGTGTCCGGCACCGCCGCGGGCTACGGCCTGACCGCGGACAAGAAGACGTTCCGCGGCGACTACACGAAGCTGACCAACCAGTCCGTCCAGGACATGTGGATCGGCCCGGGCACCGCGCCGGACGCCGGCCTCTACGCCCTCAAGGTGTTCGGTGACGGCGGCGGCTCGACCGACCTGACCGGTGCCGCGCTCGACTGGGTCGGCCAGGCCCTGACCGAGGGCAAGGACATCAACGTCCTCAACCTGTCGCTCGGTTCCGACTACGGCGCACCGGACGACCCCGACAACGCGAAGATCGACGCGCTCACCGCCCGCGGTGTCCTGCCCGTCATCGCCTCGGGCAACGCCGACGACTTCACCGACATCGGTGGCTCGCCGGGCAACGCCGAGGGCGCCCTCACCGTCGCCGCGAGCGCCACCGGGCAGTCGCTGTTCGACGGTGTCAAGGCCACCGCGCCGTCCGACGTCGCCGGCACCTACCGAGCGCAGTACTCGCAGAACTACCAGGGCACGCTGCCGGTGGAGGGCGACGTCGTCGTCCCGACCACGAACATCGACGGCTGCGCAGCGTTCAGCGCCGACGAGGCCGCGGAGATCAAGGGCAAGGTCGTCTGGCTGAAGTGGACCGACGGGGCGCTCGAGTGCGGCTCCGGTGTGCGCTTCACCAACGTGCAGGCAGCCGGCGGTGTCGGCGTCCTGCTGGCCGGGACGGTGACCAGCTTCGACTCGGGCATCGCGGGGAACGCGACCATCCCGGGTGCCGAGCTGACCTCGGACAGCGCTGCGAGCCTCCAGGCCGCCGCGACGGCCGGAACCCTGCACGTGCAGTTCGCCCAGGAGCTCAAGGGCTTCCAGCTGGCGACCGACCAGGCGAACGTGAACACGCTCGCCCCGTTCACCAGCCGTGGCGTGCACGGCTCGTTCGACGACATCGTCAAGCCGGACGTCGCCGGCCCCGGGGTCAACGTGATCTCCGCGGCCAACGGCACCGGTGACGGCCGCATGTCGATGAGCGGCACCTCGATGGCGACCCCGCACGTGGCCGGCATCGTCGCGCTGACGTTCCAGTCGCACCCGTCGTGGACGGCCCCGCAGGTCAAGGCCGCCGTGATGAACACCGCGACGCACGACGTTCGTCAGGGTGACCGGAACGCCACGCTGCTGCGCCAGGGCACCGGCCGCGTCGACGCGCTGCAGGCGGTCACCGCGGGCACCACGGTGCGCAGCATCGAGAACGACCAGCTCGTCACCGCCTCGTACGGTGTCGTCGAGGTCAGCGGGAAGACCACCGAGTCCCGCACCCTGCAGATCCAGAACACCGACGGCCGTCCGCACACGTACGACGTGGCGTACCAGGCCCAGGTGGACCAGCCGGGTGTCGCGTTCTCGCTGAGCACGAAGCGGGTCACCGCTCCGGCGCACGGCACCGCGACCGTCAAGCTGACGTACACGATCGCCGACCCGACGCAGCTGCGTCGCGTCATCGACCCCACGCAGGAGTCGGTGCAGTCCGGCTACCAGCGTGAGTTCGTCGCCGCCGAGTCCGGTGTCGTGTCCTTCACGCCGACGGACGCGAAGCTGAACCCGATGCGCCTCGGTGCGTACGTCGCGCCGAAGCCGGTCAGTGCCGTGCACGGCAAGGACATCGCGTTCTCGGGCTCGACCACGACCGCGGAGCTCGCGCTCACCGGCCGCTCGGTCGACCAGGGCGACGCCGTGACCGGGTACCACTCGTCCGTCGCACCGTTCGTCCTGGGCGGGACCGACCCGCAGGAGCCGCTGCCCGCCGGTTCGGCGAAGCAGTCGCTGCAGGCCGCCGACATCCGGGCCTACGGCGCGAACTACGACAAGGCATCCGACACGCTCGCCTTCGGCGTCCAGACCGCGGGTGCCGACGCGAACCCCGGCGCGGTGACCAACGTCGAGGTCCTCATCGACACGGACCGCGACGGTGAGCCGGACTACCTCGTCTACGACGCCAAGTCGGCCACGGTCGACGCGACGCTCGCCACCACGGTGGACCTCGCGACGGGCAAGACGGTCGACGCGCAGCCGCTCAACGGCGGCACCGCGGGACAGGACGTCAACACGTTCGACAGCGCCGTCAAGGTGCTGACGGTGTCGGCGTCGACCATCGGTGCGACCGGTCCGTTCGACTACTCGGTCCTGACCGAGTCGGCGTACGCCCCGGCCCTCGCCACCAGCGGCTCCAACGTCGTGGACGAGACCGACCCGGCGACGTACGACCCGTCGGCACCGGCGCTCACCTTCGCGCAGGGCACCACCACCGGTGTGCTCTACGCGGACAAGGGCGCGCTGCAGGTCACGCGACAGGCCGACGCCACGAACGCCCGGGTCCTGCTGCTCCACCTCGGCAACGCGGTGGGCGACCAGGCCGACGTGCTCCAGGCGGCGCAGACCGCGCCGACGCTCACCCTCCGCGAGGGCAGCGCCGTCACGATCTCCGGCACCCCGAAGGTCGGCAAGACGCTCAAGGCGAAGCCCGGCTCGTGGGACGGCAAGAAGGTCTCGTACTCGTACCAGTGGCTCCGTGACGGCGTCGCGGTGCAGGGTGCGACGGACCAGCGCTACACGCTCGGCACGACGGACGCGGGGCACCGCTTCTCCGTCGAGGTGACGGCGAAGGCGACGGGCTACCAGGACGGCTCGGCGACCTCCGCCGAGACCGCGAAGGTGGCACCTCGCAAGTAGCGATCGACACGAACGCCCCGTCACCGGTCCGGTGGCGGGGCGTTCGCCGTTCCCGGTCTCCGAGCGGAGTGGTCCCGAGTGCGGCAATGGGACATGTAGTTAGGCAAACTAGGCAATGGATGGGAGAGTGAGGCCATGCGATCCCACACCTCCCTGATGCAGCTCCGGGCGAACCCGATGGAGTGGCGCCGCCGTGGGCTGACCCCGCCCGACGCGCTCCAGGCCATGGTCGAGGAGCGGCTCGCGCAGCCAGGTCACGCCCAGCCGGTGGGCGACCCGTCGTACCAGGACTTCTTCCGCGCCTGATCGCGGAACGCCACCACCACGACGGACGGGAGGCGCGGTGCCAGCTGGCACCGCGCCTCCCGTCCGTTCCGTGGTGCGGTCTACTTGCCGATCTTGTCGTCGGCTGCGTGCTCCGCCTTGTCGATCTGGTCGCCGTGGCCACCGCCGGTGGCCTTGTCGGCCGCGTCCGCGGCCTTGCCGAGACCGGCGTCGGTCGCCTGCTCGCCCTTGTCGCTGTCCGCGAAGTCCTTGGCCTTGTCACCGAGGTCACTCATGTCGTGCTCCCTTGCTCGTCGGATCTGACCCGTCCGACGCTGCGCCGGTCGGCCCGGACGGGCTCCCAGGTGGGGTGACCGGGTCTCAGGCGACGATCTGCACGACCGTGCCGAGCGGGAGTGCGTCGACGGCATCGACCGCGTCGCCGTCGAGTCGGACGCAGCCGTGCGACACCGCACCACGCGCCACGGGTTGGTAGTGCAATCCGATCAGTCCGCCGTCCGTGCCGCCGTAGGGCTCGTCTGCGGCAGCGGAGTGCAGCGTGGTCAGCTGGATCGGGTGCACGGTCTGGTCCTGGGCGGGGTCGAGGTACCGGGCCTGGATGTACCCGATGACGCCGGTCGGGGTCGGGGTGCCCCCGGCGCCGACCCCCGCGGGGAAGTCGTGCAGGGTCGTGCCGTCCGCGTCGACGATCGACACCGTCTGCTTGCCCACCGAGATCACGACGTGGTCGGGGAGCGATCGGCTCCGGTGCAGGAGGTCCCGTCGGATCCAGGCCGCGCTCTGTGCGGCAGCGGCACCGTTCGTCGCGGACGGTAGCGCCTGCCGCGCAGGGGTCAGGACCATGGCCCAGTCGCCGGACACCTGCACGGGGACGACGACGGTCGCCTGGCCCAGGAAGTTCTTCGCGGCGAGCCGCGCGACGGGCTGGGCGCGGTCCTCGCCGTAGAGCGGCGCGTCGGACGAGATCGTGTACGCCTCGTCGGCCACCTCGGGGATCGTGGACTCGTAGTAGGGGATCAGGCCGCCGATGACGGCGTCGTACTTCGCCTCCGGCAGGATCGTGACCTGCGCTGCGGTCGGTGCGGCGTAGGGCGTGCTCGTGGCGGTGGCGCTGGACGTCGCCGACGGCTTCGTCTCCGCCGTGGTGCCGTGCCCGGTGCAGCCGGCGAGGCCGAAGGTCAGGAGCAGTGCGGCGCCGAGCGCCGGGATCGTGAGGCGGACGGTTCGGGTGTGGGTCATGCGGTGTTCCTCCGGTGGGCCGCGGACGGGGTGCGACCGCTGGTCGCGCCCCGTCCGCGGACCGCTGTGTGGTGACTAGCCGGCGACGACCGGGAGGGTCCCGGTGGGTCGCGCCGGCGTCGTGCCGGTGCCCGTGCTGGCACCCGGTGTGGTGCCGGTGCCCGGAGCAGTGCTCGTCCCGACCGCCGGCAGGGTGATCGAGAAGTCGATGGTGTCGACGACGGTCGCATCGCTGTCGACCTCGCCCACCGTGAGCTCCTGCTCCGTCGCCGCCGAGTCGGAGAACGTGCCCGTGGTCGTCCACGTCCCGTCCGCCTGCACGAGGGTCGGCGGAGCGACGACGTCGCCGTCGGCGTCGACGACCGCGATCGCGTCGCCGGGGGTGCCCTTGCCCGAGAAGGTCACCGTCCGGGAAGCGACGGTGGAACCGTCCTTCGGCGTGACCAGGGTCAGGGGCGTCGTGACGGGGGTGGAGGCTGCCGGCAGGGTGATGGTGAAGTCGACCGTGCCCTGACCCTGCGCGCCACCGACCTGGTTCACGGACAGCTTCTGGACGACGGCAGCCGAGTTGCTGAACGTGCCCGTGGTCGTCCAGGTGCCGTCTGCTCCGACGAGGACCTGCGGGGCGACCCGGTCGCCGTCGGCGTCCAGGGTGTTCACCAGGTCGCCGGGGGTACCGGTGCCGGTGAACGTGACGGTGCGCGACCCGACGGTCGAGCCGTCCTTCGGGCTGGTCAGCGAGAACTGGTCGGCCGGCGCCACCGCGGGGAGCGTGATGTCCACCGTCGTGTCGCCGGCGCCGCTGCCCCCACGGACGTCGGTCACGCGGACGGCCTGCTGCCGCGCCGCCGTCGACGGGAAGGTGACCGTGGCGGACCACGTCTGATCGGCCCCGACGACGACGACGCCGGTGAGGCGCTGGTCGTTCGTGCCGAGGAGGTTGACGGTGTCGCCCTGCTGACCGGTGCCGGTGAAGGTGACGGTGCGCGAGTCGACGGCCGAGCCGTCCTTCGGGCTGGTCACGGAGAACGTGGCCTGGGTGGCCTCGGCGGCCGCCGTGAAGCTGGCCTGGTCCTGGACCTGGAACCCGCTGTTCTCCTCGAGGACCGTGTAGGTCTTCGCGTCGGTGCCGGCGCTCGCGGGGATCTCGTAGGTGAGCTTCCACGTGCCGTCGCTGCCCACGGCGCTGCGCTGGACGGTGCCGTTCGCCGGGTCCACCTGCACGGTGAGGCCGGGGGTGCCGGTGCCGGTGACCGTCAGGGTGCGGCCCGACACCGTGTGCGAGCTCACCGCGAAGGCGGTCTGCTGCGCGGGGACCTCGACGGTCAGGCTGCCGTCGGCGTTCAGGCCGTTCTGCTGGTCGAGCTCGTACGTGTGCGCTGCCTTGTCCGGCAGCGTGTACGTGATCGTCCAGCTGCCGTCCGCGGCGATCTCGTGCCGTTCGGCCGGGAAGCCCTTCTGCAGGATGACGTTCTCGCCCGGGGTGCCCTTGCCCGTCAGGGTCAGCACACCGTTCGACACCGACTGACCCGTGAGCCGCAGGTCGGCCGGGTCGGCGTTCGCGGGGGTGGCGACCAGCGTGAGGCCGCCGATCAGGATCGCGGCGCACGCGGGGACCGCGAGCGCCTTCTTGCTCCAGAGAGCCTTGTTCATCGTTGAACCCATCTCCGTGCGGCATGACGGCACGGATCAGATGACGTCCGTCGTGCGGGCACCACGAACGTCGCCGACCACGGATCTCGTGATCGCAGGACTGGGCAGGGAACCCAGGGAACGCGGCCGGGAAGTCGCGCTCCCGCACCGTACGTCCGCCCGAGGATCGTTCGACAGTGGAACGGATCAGATGTCCCCCGGCATCGGCGGATCCGCAGCCTGCGACCGCTCCAGGATTGAGTACCCACAGGTTTCGAGCGTCGACCGGTTCTCCACAGGCGGGTGGCGTGCAGATGGACAGTCGATAGACTCGGGTGGACCATCGGCCTATGCCCGCCGGTGCGGTCCTCCGCCAACGTGAGGAGAACCTCCATGCCCGCAGCAGTCATCATCGGTGCCCAGTGGGGTGACGAGGGCAAGGGGAAGGCAACCGACCTCCTCGGGTCCCGCATCGACTACGTCGTCAAGTTCAACGGCGGCAACAACGCCGGCCACACCGTCGTCGTCGGCGGCGAGAAGTACGCGCTGCACCTGCTGCCGTCCGGCATCCTGACGCCCGGCGTCACCCCGATCATCGGCAACGGTGTCGTCGTCGACCTCGAGGTCCTGTTCCAGGAGCTCGACGCGCTCCGCGCCCGCGGGGTGGACGTCTCGAAGCTCCTGGTGTCCGCGAACGCGCACGTCATCACGCACTACCACCGCACCGTCGACAAGGTGACCGAGCGGTTCCTCGGCAAGCGCCAGATCGGCACGACCGGTCGCGGCATCGGCCCGACCTACGCCGACAAGATCAACCGCGTCGGCATCCGCATCCAGGACATCTTCGACGAGAACATCCTGCGGCAGAAGGTCGAGGCGGCCCTCGACCAGAAGAACCACCTGCTGGTCAAGGTCTTCAACCGTCGCGCGATCGACGCGGACGAGGTCGTGGAGTCGCTGCTGTCCTTCGCCGAGCGCCTGCGCCCGATGGTCGCCGACACCGCGCTCGAGATCCACCGCGCGCTCGAGCGGGGCGACACCGTGCTGTTCGAGGCCGGCCAGGCCACCATGCTCGACGTCGACCACGGCACCTACCCGTTCGTGACCTCGTCGTCGGCGACCGCCGGCGGCGCCGCGACCGGTTCGGGCATCGGCCCGGGCAAGCTCGAGCGCATCATCGGCATCGTCAAGGCGTACACGACCCGCGTCGGCGCCGGCCCGTTCCCGACCGAGCTGTTCGACGAGTCGGGGGAGTTCCTCCGCGCCAACGGCTTCGAGTTCGGCACCACGACCGGCCGTCCGCGTCGCTGCGGCTGGTACGACGCCCCGATCGCCCGGTACACGGCGCGCATCAACGGCGTGACCGACTTCGTGCTGACGAAGCTCGACGTGCTGACGGGGCTCGAGACCATCCCGGTCTGCGTGGCGTACGAGGTCGACGGTGAGCGCGTGGACGAGGTCCCCGTGAACCAGTCGGACTTCCACCACGCGAAGCCGATCTACGAGGAGTTCCCCGGCTGGACCGAGGACATCACCGGTGCCCGGTCGTTCGAGGACCTGCCGAAGACCGCGCAGGACTACGTGCTCGCGGTCGAGGCGATGTCCGGAGCGCGGATCTCGGCGATCGGCGTCGGCCCCGGCCGTGACGCGATCGTGGTCCGCCACGACCTGCTCGGGACCGGCGAGGCTGCCGCGTGACGATGCGGATCCTGTTCGTCTGCAGCGGCAACATCTGCCGCTCGCCCCTCGGCGCCCAGGTGCTCGAGGCCCGGCTCGGCCCGGACGCCCCGGCGTTCACGGTCGAGTCGGCCGGCACCATCGCCGACGACGGCGCCCTGATGGACGAGACGGCTGCCGCGCAGTCGTCGCGTCTGGGTGGGGCGCCCTCCACGCACCGCTCGCGCTACCTGACGGAGCAGATCGCGGCGTCGGCCGACCTCGTGCTCACCGCCGAGCGCTCGCACCGCGCAGCCGTCGTGTCGCTCGCACCGCGGGCAGCGAAGCGGGCGTTCACCATCAAGCAGTTCGCCCGGGTGCTCGACGGGCTGGAGCCCGGAGACCTGGCCGGCATCGAGACCGCGCAGGACCTGGTCGACCGGGTCGCTCGACTGCGGGGGACCGTGCCGCCGCCCGCCGACCCGGCGGACGACGACGTGGACGACCCCTACCGTCGGTCCGAGGACACCCACGTGCGGGTCGCCGACGAGATCGACGCGGCGCTCACTCCCATCGCGGACGCCCTGCGCGCGCTGCGCTGACGCCCCTCCGCCCCGGGAACGACGAAGCCCCCGCCTCGGTGGCGGGGGCTTCGTCGTGTCTGCTCACGCCTCCGGCAGGCGGTACGTCCCGACCGTGATCGTGTGCGCGCCCTGGCCGGCCAGCTGCCGCACGACCGAGTCGGTGCGCGCCCGGTTCGGCACGGCGTGCTTGCGTGCCAGGTCGGTGACGAGTCCGCGGAGCTCGTTGTCGTTCGTCACGACGGCGGTCGTCGCGGAACGACCCGTCGGCGTCGTGCTCGTGCTGCGGTCCTCGGGGTTGACGTACGCCGCGGCGTCGCCGGAGTAGAACACGCACGAGTCGACCCACTGCGGTCCGTTGCCGTCCTCGTCGGCCAGGAACCGCTGCAGCCGGCGGGCCTGCTGCCGGACCTGCCGGGTCGGGGCGTTCCCGCCGGACTGCACCCGGACCTGCCACCAGTGCTCGACGTCGTCCGCGTGGTCGAGGACGCGACGGCTGCGGACCTGGATCGCGAACGACCCGGTCAGGGAGGACTCGTCGAGCAGGTTGCGGAACGCGTGGTGCACGGCGCTCGGCTTGCGGCCGTCGAACACGATGCCGTTCCACCGCTTGTTCTCGATGACCAGCACGTGGCCGGACTCGAACACGAGCACGTGGTCGAGCTGGGCGGCGTAGCTGCGATCTCTGTCCCGCTCGCCCTGGGCCACCGGCACGAACACCACGTTGGTCAGCAGGGCGCCGTTGATCCCGGCGGCCTTGCAGACCTCGAGGATCGTGCGCTGCGATGCCTCTTCCCAGCGCATGCCGGTGCGGGCGAGGGCGCGACCGGCCTCCGCTTCGGCGAGGGCTTGCTGGCGGGACGTCTCGGCACCGGCGAGCTGCCGCGCGTGCTCCGCGTCGGCGGCTGCGGTCTGCTCGCGGTGTTCCCGCTCGAGGGTGCCGGTGCGGTGGTCCAGCCGGACCTCGGCGTCGGACAGGGCGGCACGGTTGGAGGACTGGGTCCGCCGCAGGACGATCACCAGGACGACCACGACGATCGCGAGCCCCCCGGCGACCACCCACGGCACGAGGTCGCTGGTCATGGGTTCACCTCACCACGGCTCGACGCGAGTCGGTCGCCGCACCCCGGCGCGTCCCGAGGTCCGGTGGGCGATGTGTCCGACGGCCCACGGGTGGCAGCGGACGCCGGCACGATCCGCCGTGGTCGGTACGGTGCCGTGGTGCACCAGGAAGAGCGCGGCAGCGCGCAGCAGATCACCGTCGGAGTCGCGGTCGGAGCCGGGGCGGCCGTCGCCGGTCTGCTCCCGTGGATCATCACCGGGATGCGGCTCCCACTGCAGAACCTGTGGGCGACGCCGACCACCGACCCGTCGGACATGCCGATCGCCCTGCTGCCGTTCAGCCAGTACGCGGTGACGACCATCGCGGCACTGCTGCTCGTCGGGGGAGTCGTCGCCGGCATCGCCGTCCGGGTACTGCGTGCTCGCGGGTCCGTCCGGCGCAGCGGATCGCTCGCGGCGCTCGCCGGGCTGGTCGGGGTGCAGGTCGTGGCCGTCGTCGAGACCGCCGTCGTCACGGGCGCCGGCATGCGGATGGACGGGACGCCGGGTACCGGTGCGGACGTCAGCGCCGCGCAGTTGTACGTCGTCGCGCTCACCGTCGGGTCGCTCGTGTGCGTCGGAGCGGCGGCGGTGCTCGCTGCGCTCGTCGCCCGAGCGGCTCCCGGCGGTGCGCTCGTCGCACTCGCCGTCGGTGCGGTGGCGCTCGGGTCGTGGGCGAACACGTTCGTCGTCCCGCCGGTGTCCTCGCCCGGCGACGCGGCGGGCGTCGTCCTCGCGGTGCTGCGGTGGCTGCCGGCCGTTGCGGTCGGTGCGGCGATCGCGTGGACCGGGCTCCGTACGGTCGGTCAGGGCATCGCCGCGCTGATCGCGCTCGGGCTCTTGTGGACGGGGACCGCGGCGATCACGGCGGTGTCGTACGCACTGGGGTCGCGCGTGTACCTGCCGTACCCGCTCGAGATGGTGTCGGCCGGCGCCACGGTCTTCGTGATGGCGATGGGACCGGCGGGAGCGACCCTGGTGCCGCTGCTGGTCGCCGCCGTCATCGGAGTCGCCGGTGCGGTCGTCGTGCGCTTGCGGGACGGACGGCGCCGGTCGGAGCCCTGAGCAGGATCGGTGCGGCCAGGTCGAACGGCGCTGGGCGGCTTCCGGACCGCGTCAGCGCGGCCAGGTCGCGACGACCGCCACCGCGTTGAACAGCACGTGCGCCACGATCGCGCCGCCGATGCGGTTCGTCATCGCGACCAGGGTGCCCGTGAGCAGCCCGAGCACGAAGGTCGTCAGGAACACCTGCACCCCACCGAGCGAGGTCGTCGCCGACCCGAGGAAGAGGTGCGACAGCGCGAACAGGAACGCCGTCACGAGCACGGCCAGCCAGCGCGTCCGGGGCGTGAGCTCGGCGGCGAGCAGGCGCTGGAACAGCCCGCGGAAGAAGAGCTCCTCGAGCACGGGGCTGACCAGCACGATGCCGACCGCCGACACGAGCAGCAGCCCGATGTCCGGGGTCCCGAGCGACGGCGCGGGCTGCAGGCCGCTCGTCCCGGTGAACGACAGCGCGAGCACGGCGTCGAACACCCGCGTCAGGATCACGACCCCGAGCGCGAACACGAGGTCGCCGAGCTCGATCCGGAAGCGACCGAACAGGTCACGGCCCGAGCGGCGCAGGACCCAGACGATGCCGAGCACGAGCGGCACCCACACCGCGAGGTTGCCGAGCAGCACCTGGAGCACCGGGCCGGGGACGGCGCCGCGCAGCGTCAGGCTGCTCACGATCCGGGCGAGCACGACCGCCACGACGAGGGCGACCAGCAGGGCGACGAGGTCGCGTTGCCGGGCGGTCGAGGGCTCGGTGGCGGCCACTTCCGGCTCGGATGTCATGGGGCGAGCGTAGAGGACGACCGACGCAGATCGGCAAGAACAGCCGAGTGAGGCTCAATGGTGTGGCACTATTTGTATGCCGTCTGCTGGGACAAGCCCACGGAACCTGTGTCGGGACCACAGGAACGGCCAGGATCGGGGAAGGCGGGCCGCGTGGAACTGCGCGACTACATCACAGTGCTGCGGAAGAGTTGGGCACTGATCCTCGTGCTCGCCCTGGTGGGCGTCGCGGCGGCGGCAGGGTTCTCCCTGCTGAAGAAGCCGGTGTACTCCGCCGAGGCGCAGGTGTTCGTGTCGACGGAGACGTCGGGCAGCGCCAGCGACCTGGCCCAGGGCAACACCTTCACGCAGCAGCGCGTGCTGACGTACTCGAACCTGGTGTCGACGCCGATCGTGCTCCTGCCGGTCATCTCGTCGCTCGGGCTCGACATGAACGCGGACGAGCTGTCGAAGATGGTGTCGGCGACGGCGCCGACGAGCACGACCCTCATCTCGATCACGGTCAACGGCACCGATCCGGTGCAGGCGACGAACATCGCGAACGCGACCTCGCAGAGCCTCACCAACGTGGTCGAGGACATCGAGGCCACCGACGAGAACGGCTCGAGCAGCGTCAAGCTGACCCGGGTGAAGCAGGCGCAGGTGCCGAGCTCGCCCGTCAGCCCGAACGTCCCCGTCAACATCGCCCTCGGCCTGCTCGTCGGTCTGGCGCTCGGCGTCGGCATCGCCGTGCTGCGCGAGACGCTCGACAACCGCGTCCGCGTCGAGACCGACGTCGAGAAGATCAGCGACAAGCCCGTCGTCGGCGGCATCGCCTACGACAACAAGGCGTCCGAGCGACCGCTCATCGTGCAGGTCGATCCGCGCAGCCCGCGCGCCGAGTCCTTCCGCACGCTCCGCACGAACCTGCAGTTCCTCGACCTCGGTACCGGCTCGCGCACGTTCGTCATGACGTCGTCGATGCAGTCCGAGGGCAAGAGCACCACCGTCGCGAACCTGGCGATCGCGCTGGACAGCGCCGGCTTCAAGGTCATCCTGATCGACGCCGACCTCCGTCGCCCCCGCGTCGGCGAGTACATGGAGGTGGACGGCTCCGCCGGTCTGACCGACGTGCTCATCGGTCGCGCGAGCCTGGAGGACGTCGCGCAGCCCTGGGGCCGCGGCAACATGGTCGTGCTGCCCGCCGGCCAGATCCCGCCCAACCCGTCGGAGCTCCTCGGCTCGAAGGCCATGCAGGACCTGATCGAGACGCTCGAGCAGCAGTTCGACTACGTGCTCTTCGACGCGCCGCCGCTGTTGCCCGTCACCGACGCCGCGATCCTGTCGAAGAAGGCGTCCGGCGCCATCCTCGCGGTCGCGTCCGGCAAGACCCACAAGGGCCAGCTCGCCGCCGCCGTCGCGTCGCTCGAGAACGTCGGCGCACCGATCGCCGGCTTCGTCATCACGATGATGCCGGTCAAGGGTCCGGGCGCGTACGGCTACGGCCGCTACGGGTACGGCTACGGGTACGGCCTCGACGAAGAGGAACCGCCCCAGAAGTCCACCAAGTCGCCGGGGAAGACCCGCGGCAAGCTCGGCGTGGTCCGCCGCGCGGACCGCTGACGGCGGTCGGGGGATGAGCCAGCGCCGGGGGATCCGAAGCCTCGGGAGCGAGCTGCCGCGGACGACGCTGATCGGGATCGCACTCGTGGTCGTCGCGCTCGTCGTCGTCGACGTCGTCCTGGTGGCGCTGGCGCTCGCGCGCACCGCGCCGGAGGCGCGTGGCGACGCCGGTCCGGTGCCGACGTTCGGTTCGAGCGCGTCAGCGCCGGCGACGCCGGGACCGTCCGCCACCGCGTCCGCAGGACCGACGGCCGACGGGGTGTCGACCCGCCACATGCTGTCCGCGGTCGACGGCCTGGAGGCATGGCGAGCCTCCAGTACGACCTGTGACGTCTCCGAGACGGTGCTGGAGCACACCACCGACGGCGGGCAGGAGTGGTCACCCGTCGCCCTGGGCGACGACGTGCGGACCATCGGGTCGCTGCGTGCGACCGCCGAGGGCCTGTCCGTGCTCGTCGGCGTCGGCGACGAGTGCGCGACCGAGGTCCGCACGAGCACCGACGACGGAGCCACCTGGGTGCTCGGGACCGCCGGTGCCGCCGGCGCAGGGGTGACCGACCAGGGGCTGGTGCTCGGTGACGCGGTCGTGCCCTCGCCCTGCGAGGAGCCGCTCGACGCCTTCCGCGGTGACAGCACGACGCTGGTCGCGTGCGCCGACGAGCTGCAGTGGCGCACCGGTACCGGTGCCTGGGTGACCGTGCCGATCGACGGCGTCCGTGCGCTCGCGGTGAACGGGACCGAGTACACGCTCGCCCGCGTCGGGACCGACTCGTGCAACGGCGTGCAGATCGAGACGATGCCGGCGTCGGGTGTGACGCCTGCGACGACCACCACACCGATCGGGTGCAACCCGGTCGCGACGGAGGGCGCGATCGCGCTCGACCGCTCCGGGCAGGACGTCTGGATGTGGGCGGGCGACAGCGTCGCGGTGTCGAACGACGGCGGGGCGACGTGGTGACGCGGTGGTGGCAGTGACGGCCGAGGCCGTTCACCGGCCCGTCTCGACGGGGAGCACCCGCGAGTGGAGCCGCACGTACTCGCGTCGCGTGCTCGTCACCGACCTGCTGGCGCTGATCTGGGTCGTCTTCGGCGTGCAGATCGCCTGGCTCGGGTTCGACTCGAACCTGATGACGAACACGGCGGACCTGCGCCTGAGCTACTTCGGCATCTCCGTCGTCGTCATCGCCGTCTGGATGATCGGCCTGGCGCTCTACGACACCCGTGGTGACCGCGTCATCGGCGTCGGGAGCACCGAGTACCGGCTGGTCGCGGACTCGAGCGTCCGGGTGTTCGGGCTGATCGCGATCGCCGCCTACCTGCTGCGCGTCGACCTGGCCCGCGGCTACGTGCTCATCGCGTTCCCCGTCGGCATCCTCGTGCTGCTGCTCTCGCGCTGGATGTGGCGCCAGTGGCTCGTCGCCGAGCGCAAGCACGGCGGGTACTCCGCGCGGGTCCTGCTCGTCGGTTCGACGGCGAGCGTGCTGCACATCGCACGGGAGCTCGCCCGAACGCCCGAAGCCGGCTACCGCGTGGTCGGCGCGGCCGTGTCCGACGGCACGCGGGGTCTGCTGCCAGGCTCCACCGTCGAGAGCCACGGCGGCATCGACGAGGTCACGGCAGCCCTGGCGGCGACCGGAGCGGACACCGTCGTCATCACGAGCTCAGACGACCTGCCCCCGGAGCGGGTCCGCCAGCTGAGCTGGTCGCTCGAGCCCGGACGGCAGCACCTGGTCGTCGCGCCGAGCCTGACCGACATCGGTGGCCCGCGGATCCACACCCGCCCGGTCCAGGGCCTCCCGCTCATCCACGTCGAGACCCCGACCTACTCGGGCCGGAAGCTCTACACCAAGCGGGCGTTCGACCTGATCGGATCGGCGGCGCTCATCATCGTGCTCTCCCCGGTCCTGCTCGTGCTCGCGCTGCTCGTCAAGGTGACCTCCGCCGGGCCGGTGTTCTTCCTGCAGGAGCGCGTCGGCCTGAACGGTTCGACGTTCCACATGATCAAGTTTCGGTCGATGGTCGTCGACGCGGAGCAGCGCCTGCAGGAGCTGAGCGCGCTCGACCGCGCCGAGGGCAACACGGTCCTGTTCAAGATGAAGAACGATCCGCGCGTCACGCGCGTCGGTGCCTTCATGCGGCGCTACAGCCTCGACGAGGTTCCGCAGTTGTTCAACGTCCTGGTCGGGAGCATGTCGTTGGTCGGACCGCGGCCCCCTCTCGCCCGAGAGGTCGAGCGGTACGACGTGCACGTACACCGACGCTTCTTGGTGAAGCCAGGGATGACCGGCCTGTGGCAGGTCAGCGGACGATCTGACCTGTCATGGGAGGACTCGGTGCGTCTCGATCTGTACTACGTGGAGAACTGGGCCATCGTGGGGGACCTCGTGATCCTCTGGAAGACCCTACGCGCGGTCGTGGGTAGCGACGGAGCGTACTGATGGGTCACTCCGCGGATCAGTCCCGCGGTCACAGGGGCCTCGCGGGGGTTTTGAGCAGTGCCGGCGCTGGGATGGCCGGACTGCTCGCGGGGATCCTTCTGCTACCGATCATCATCGCGACGGTCTCAGCTGAGCACTACGGCGTCTGGCTGGTCGTCTCCGCGGTGGCGCAGTACCTCAACTACTCCGATCTCGGTGTAGGAACCGCGATCGTTCACTTCGGGTCACGAGCACGCGCCGGCGGCGAGCAGCGGTCCCTGGGCGAGTTCCTCCAGGCGGGCCTCATCTGGAACGCGCTCGCGATGGTCGTGGTCGCACCGGCGTTCGCAGCCATTGCAACTCTGTACCTCTGGTCCACCAAGGTGCAGGCCGTTCTGTCCCCTCAGGAGACGGTCTGGCTACTGGTAGCCGGTACCGCCATGCTCGTGGCACTGCTGCTCAAGCCCTTCGGCTCCGCTCTGAACGGCGCGGGTCTTCTGCCCGTCGAACGGAGGAATCAGACGGTCGGAGTGCTGGTCAGGGTCATGTTGACTCTCGTCGCCTGCTTCGTGTTCCGCGACATCGTCTTCGTTGCCATGGCCGAAGCAGTGGCGGTGCTGGTTCCTGTTCTGCTGTCGTGGTACATCGTGTCTCGGCGACGACTTGCGCGGATGCGGTGGGCGGGCTTCCCGAGAGCAACCCTGCGCTACATGTTGTCCTACAGCACGCGAGCCTTCGCGGTGAACGCTGTCGGCGCGCTCCTCCTGCAAGCGGGGACCATTGCAGCAGGAGTGACGCTCCGGCCGCAGGACGTGACGTACTACAACGCCGCGTTCCGTGTGTACACGAGTGTGCGGCAGCTGATCGGCTGGGCGAACGATCCGTTCCGCCCGGCGCTCAGCCGGCTCAATGTGATCTCACGAGATCAAGCGCGCACCGCGCTCCTTGCGATCTCTTTCGTGACGCTTTCGGTCAGCGCGATCGGTTGTGCGGTGCTGATGATCGCATCGCGCGACCTCGTCCGCGTGTGGTTGGGAGCGGGCGTACCGGTAGAGGCCATCGCTTTGACCATGGTCGTGCTGCTCGCAGGCTTGCTGGTCAACGCGGTTCATCTCCCGCTCATACCCGCGGCGGACGCAGCAGGATTCCCCGGCGTGTTCTTCGTGCCGCAACTCGTGTGGATGGTGCTGACCGTCATCGGTTCCCTGCTGTTCGGGCACCTCCTCGGGCTGCCGGGCGTTGCTCTCGGCCTCACGCTGCCGCTCGCCCTCGTCGAGCCCGTCTACCTCACCCGGGCCTCTCGTGTCCTGGAGTTCTCGCTTCGAACCTGGACGCGCAGCGTCGCCGTACCGGTGTTCCTCCTGATGCTCGGCGGAAGTGTGGCGGCAGCTTCAGTCAGTCTCATCCTCGCGAACTGGTTCGCGGGGCTCGCCGCCTCTGATTTCCTCGTGGCGGCCGCTTTCTTGTTCGGAAGTGGAGTCGTCGCGGTGTCGATGAAGAACCGTGTGCCGTGGCGGAGTTTCATCACGATGGGAAGGCTTGAACTGTGAGCGAGATGATCGACCGGATCGGTAGGAGCGTTCCGCGCACGATGGACCAGCTGCGGGAGGAGACGCGAGACGTCTTCGCCTCGCTCCTCGGTACGCATCGCGAAGTGGCACTGCTCGACTTCCCGAACCACCAGAACGTGGGCGATGCGATGATCTGGCGCGGTGAACTCGACCACCTGCGAGCAATCGGTGTCCGTGTGCACTACAGCTCCGACGTTCAGCGATTCTCACCCGCGCTCCTGGAGAAGCTCGTCCCGGAGGGACCGATCCTGCTGCACGGCGGCGGTAATTTCGGAGACCTGTGGCCACAGTTCCAGATCTTCCGTGAGCAGGTAGTTCAGAGGTTCCCGAAGCGGAAGATCGTACAACTCCCGCAATCGATCGAGTTTCAGGATGAAGCGGCTGCTGCGCGCGCCAACGAGATCTTCGCGCAGCACCCCGACTTTCACTTGCTGGTACGTGATCGGCGCTCGTACGAACGAGCTCGGGCATTACTGCCTGACGTGCAGACGTCGTTCTGCCACGATGCGGCCCTCGGCTGGCAGCCCTCGACCGAGACGTCCGCTCGCAGGCAGGGCATCCTGGTTCTTGCACGCCGGGACCACGAGCGGGGAGCAGGGATCCTACCGGCGGTCCGAGCAGCGCTCGGACCGCAAGACGAGGTCGCTGATTGGGGCCTACGCAGCCTCGACAAGGCCCTCTGGCAGGTGAGCCGGATGCCGCTCGGACTGGCGCGGAAGTTCCCCGGACTCGGATCGTCTCGCAGTTACTACGTGTTGATGAAGCTGTCCTACGCTGCCCTCAATCGCCTGAACCTTCGTGACGGGCAACGGCTGTTCAACGCACGCGCGCTGGTCGCGACAGACCGACTGCACGCCCATGTACTCGCATTGCTGCTCGGCAAACCCCACGTCGTTGCGGACAACTCGTACGGAAAGATCGCGGGTGTGATCGAAGCCAGTACCAAGGATCTTGGAGAGTTCTTGTTCATCGACGATGAGAGCGATGCTGCTGCTTGGCTCCAGGCCCGCAAGAGCACGCCCGAGCGGGCAAAGCGAGGTCGAGCGTGACAACAAGTCCGGACGTCAGCGTGCACTTCGCCGAGGGGCGAGACGTCTCGACCTGGGAACGGCGGCATCAGCAAGGCGAGGTGCCGGACCGGTGGCCCTACGGCCTGGATGGATTGACCAAGCACTTCCCGACTGCGAAGGCTCGGGAGGTCGGGGCACTCGCTCCGACGAAGTTGCTCCGATCGCTCTTCCTCAGACGGAGTGGACCCGTCGATGGCGGGTCTGTCCAGCTGAGCTGGGAAGAGGACGTCGCGCTCCGGATGCTGCAGGAATCGCCGACAGGCAAAGTGTTGACGGGCGTGATCTGGGCAACTGACACAGACTCGTCGCTCAGCGCGAAGGTCAAGCGCTTCCTCATCCGTCGTGCGCTTCGTCGTGCACACCTCGTCTGGGCCTTGAGTCGTCCGCAAGTCGACGTCGTTTCACGCTGGCTCGGGCCGGGCGGCCCGCCTGTTCGCTACCTCCGGTTCGGCGTGGACCCAGATTTCTGGGCAGAACAGCAGTTCCCGCAACGGCCCATGCTGTTCAGCGCAGGGGGCGACCGGGACCGGGACCCGGCGACACTCCTCAAAGCCATTGAGATCGTACGACGCACCCGACCGGACATCGATGTCCTCGTGCAGTCGCGGACGGCTCTTACGCCCCCTGACGGCGTGAAGATCGTTCCGTACCTCACTCACTCTGAGCTGCGAGCCGCCTACGGTCGTGCAAGCGTCGTAGCAATCGCCACCAGGCCGAACCTGCATGCATCAGGGATGACCGTGTCGCTCGAGGCGATGGCGGTCGGCCGACCAGTGGTGATCACCTCCACAGCCGGCATCGACGACTACGTCGCGCACGGCAGCACTGGTTTCCTGGTGCAACCCGGGGACCACGAGGCAATGGCCCGCCACATCATCGGCCTGCTCGACGACCACGCGGCTGCGGCGACCATGGGGCGTCGAGCACGTGAGCGGGTGGAGGAGCACTTCACCTCGGCGCGGATGTCAGACGACATCGCTGCGTTCGCAATGACCATCTGAAGTCAATGCCGGAGGAGACGTCGGTTGGGGGCGCTCCGCTTGATCGCTCCTTCACCATCTTCTTGGTACTGGAGGTGACGGTCGGTCTTGCGCGGCTGGCCGTGCTGCCGACGCGTGCAGAGGGCTATCGAGGGCAAGTTCTCATCACTCGACTCAGCTCGGACGGTCTCGCTTTGCCCTCAAGGTGTTGCGCCCGGCGCGACTGTGACGTCGCGGCTGGAGAGTCGCTTGAGCCTGAGCGCTGGCTTCTCGACAGTCCTCCACGAGAGCCAGGCGATCCCCCAGGTAATGACGAGCGCCAACGGGACGAGCCACCAAGATGTAACCACTCCGGACCAAAGGAGCAGGTTGATCACCAGTACGTGCCAGATGTAGGTGCTGTAGCTGAGATCCCCTATCCAGGTGGTGATCCTTCCGAGCCATCGTGGGCCGTGGTAACCGAAGAACACGACCATGTAGCTCAGCGGTACGGCGATCAGGAACGGCGACAGAGGTCCAAGCGCATCAGTATTCAGAGCGAGGAGCTTGACGGGCAGGTACACAAGGCAGCTCAAGGCAAACAGCCACCATCGAGCGGGAATCCTGTCTCGATACTTCGCCCAGAACATGCCCGCAGCGAAGAAGCCGGCCCGCTCTACGAAGGTGTGGTGGATGACGGCTTCGGCCGTCGTTCCAGCCAAACCGACGAGACTGTTCACGATCAGTGTTCCCAAGATGAAAACCGCCAGCATCTTCGGGAAGCCGAAACGTTGAGCGGCCATCACGAGAACTGGTACGACCAGGTAGAAACTGACCTCGGCAGGGATGGTGTACAGCTGGCCGTTGATCACGCCGGTTCCGACGTTCTCCCAAATTGGCGGATCGTAGTTCGGCAACAGAAGTAGGCTGCTACCGAGCCACACAACGATCGGATAGCTGAGAAGATCGGCGAGCGCAATCGCTCCGGCAGCAAGTAGGACGAGTGGGGCGACGACAGCGAACGCGTATATGCCCGGTGCGACCCGCAAGTAGCGATTCCAGAAGAAATCGCGCCAGCGCCCCGTTCGGATCCACGTGGTTTCGCCCGATCTGTAGACGAGCATGCCGCTCATGATGAAGAACATGCCGACACCGTCGAAGAGTTGCGATGCGTTCCAGAGGAAGCTTGTGCGGAAGTCAGCCTGCGCATGGGCGAGTACCACGACTGAGGCTGCGAAGAGACGGAGGAAGTCGAGAGCGTTCTCACGCGCCGGGCGAGCATGTTCGACGGCCACCGGGCCCCTTCCGTCGGTTCAACGGTAGCCTAGAGGATCCCACGGGGGTGTTGAGAGGTAGTCACTGCCGGTAGGGTCAGCGCTGTGCAGAGAATCATCATCCCGGCGGGGAGCGTGGTCGCGACGCTTCTCGCGGCCTACGCGATCGTGCAGTCGCCCCTGGCCCTGGTTCCTCTGCTCGCAGTGGGCGTCGTTCTGCTCTTGCTCATGCGGCCGACCTGGTCGATCTACCTGGCATTGATACTGTCGAGTATCGCGCTCCCAGCGGCGTTGCCTACGACGTTCGAACTGGCCGGCGCCACGCTGCACGCGCACGAGCCGTTCCTCCTCGTCGCTCTTGTCTACTCCTTGACGCAGTACCCAAGTACCCGTAGATCGAACCTGATCGTTCTTGCGTTCGCAGCATCCATCGCTGTCGCACTGCTCGTTGGTTTCGCGCAACAGAACGCGGTGTCGAAGATCCTCTACGACGTGCGCCCTCTACTTGAGTGCGTTGCCGCCGCCATGATCGCGTCCCGCATCTTCGGGACGCCTCTCGGGCATCAATGCTTCAAGGTGCTCGGATGGGTGCTCTGGATATCGGCCGCGGTCACCCTCGCGGGAGCGACGACGGGCCTCGAGGTTGGCGGTCGTACAGAGGACGCTTCACTGACCTTGGTGTCGGGTAACAGCGCGGCAGCGACGCGTCTTCTCACCGAGGCGACCTTCCCGGCTCTCGCAGTCCTGTGCGCCGTCGTAGCGCTCTCCGTCGCGGGACGTATCCGGATCGTTGACTCGTGGATGCTCAGTGCGCCGGCACTCCTGATCACAGTGCTCAGCTTCTCGCGCAACTCGATCCTTGCTGTTGCGGTTGCCATCCTCTTCGCAGTCGTCGCTAGTCGAAGCGTCGGCTCCTTCGTGCGCGGTTCCCTCATCGTCATCACGGCTCTTTCGGTCTTCGGGCTCCTCGTCTTGTTGGGACCCGTGCTCTCAACGCTCCCTGGCGGTGACTTCGTCAATACGCAGGTACACAGCTACAGCGATCGAGTCATCGGCGGGCTCACTTCGACAGTTCAGTCCACCGACCCGTCCGTTCAGTTCCGTGCTCGGGAGAACTCGTTCCTGATGCAGGGATTCCTCTCGTCACCGTTCATTGGCCACGGTTTCGGGTATGCCTACAAGCCGTCCACGGGCACCGCAAGCTTCCTCGTGGACTATGCGCCGTACTTCGCCCACAACTTCTACGGATGGGTCGCAGTCAAGGGCGGAGCGGTGAGCGTTCTACTACTCGTCGCTAGTTTCGCGAGCCCCCTGCTGCGCGCGGCAAAGTGCGCCTCGACTTCGACCTTCGCGCTTGCGACTGCCTTCGTCGCCATGCTCGCGGTATCGATCGTCGCCCCGGTTGCTTTGAGCACAAACTCCGCTGTGCTGTTCGGCGGTCTTCTCGGCGCACTCGCGGCTTCGACGGACAGGAACTCCCGGAACGAGCCAGTTGTCGAAACGCTTCCGGTGCTTGCGACACGCTGATTCGATACGCCGTTCACAAGGTGCGGACCACGCTGCGGAGCGTTCATCGTGCTGCATCGTCGCAACAACTGAGATTGCTGTGGTCCAACCTGTCTGCCGGGGCGACCGGTCGTCGTGCGGGTCGAGCGTTCTGATCAGGGCGCAAGCGCCCGCCGGTGAAGTAGCTACATCGCTGCCCATTCGTGCGCGGCGCGCCCTCTTGCCTGGGCGGATATCGAGGTCATTTCGTGTTCGGATACACCGAGCGCTGCGCGGATGGCGCGGATCCAGTCAGCGGATGACGACTCCGCCAGCAAATCGAGCCTCTCGGAAAGTAGATCAGACAATGAACTGTCTGAGGGGCCGACAAACGGCGTCCCGGTCTCGAGACACCGAACCGCGACGCCGCTCTGGAAGAAGCGGCGGTACGGGATGAGCACGACCGAGGCTGAACGGATGAGGTCGTCGAGTTCTGCTTCCGGAACGAAGCGGTCGTCGACCTCCCAGCCGGCCACCTTCGGCCAGCCTCGACCCGTGATCGTGCACCGTGACGCGGGATGTTCCGCAGCGATCGATCGCAGGAGATCGGTATCTCGGTCCGCCTTGTACTGCCCGAGGACCCGTATGACCGTGTGCTCCGGGCGCTGTCGCTGCAGGTCCGGTTCGAGGATCGGATGGGGAAGCACGCGGATCGTTGCACGAGGGAGCGCCCGCCGCACTTCGTCCGATGCTTGATGGCTCAGGACGATGATCTTCGCGTGGCGACCCAGGGTGCGTGCTGCGGAACGAGCCAGCTTGCCGTACCCGACTGCACGGACCAGCGGTACGGGATCATGCACGGTCAGCCAGGAGTTGGGAAGGACAACCGCCGTCAGCAGAAGGTCCAGGTAGCCGAGCACCGGCCAGGTGATGATCGCGGTACTTCCGGGCGCCCGGCGTTGCCGGGAACGAGCGATCATCAGGGATTTGATGTACCTGCTCACCCAGCGGTAGCGAGACTCATGGCTCACCGATGGTTCCTCGAACTCGAGGACCAGCGGGTCCTGCAGCGATTCCCGCAGGACGCTGACGAGTTCCGAACGGTAGTGGAGAAGTGCACCACCGAGAGGGTTGATCACCAGTGTGCGCCGCGTCAACGGGTCATCCTCTCGGTCAGACCTCGAACGATTCCCTTCACCACGTCGATGACAGGTCGCAAGGATCTCCTCCGAACCACAAGAGGTAGCGCCATTCTCAAGGCGACGAACGGCAGTAGTACCAGGCGTCGAGATTCGCCGTTGAGACGGTGCAGAAGCGCGAGGTTCCGTCCGAAGTACAACATGGGCGTGCCGTTCGAGCTCTGGCGAACCCTTGCCTCAGGAACCCAAACGACCTCGAAACCGGCTCGAGCTATCCGAAGGTGGAGGTCAACCTCTTCGACGTACATGAAGAAGACTTCGTTGACCCGAAGTTCTGACAGCAGCTGCGCTCTGTAGAGGACGAACGCGCCGTCGAGCCACTCTCGACGAGTTGGTGACCCCGACTGCTG
Source organism: Curtobacterium sp. MR_MD2014 (assembly GCF_000772085.1). Lineage (NCBI taxonomy): Bacteria > Bacillati > Actinomycetota > Actinomycetes > Micrococcales > Microbacteriaceae > Curtobacterium > Curtobacterium sp. MR_MD2014. The sequence goes on from NZ_CP009755.1 coordinate 539,964, forward strand.
CACCGCGTGGACGTCCGCTCGATGATCGTGGTGCCGCGGTACTCTCGCCCACCGTGTGAACCGTCCACCGGTCGACCACACCTTGTCCGCGCCGTCCACCCTGCTGATGAGGGTCGGACCGGCGGCACCGATGTTCGGTGCAGAGCGAACCGCGTCGACGAGGGCGCCTACAGAACCGTCGGCAATCTCAACCTCGTGCGTTGCGACGAGGAGGAGATCGTACGTTGCGTGCGCCTGGAGCTCTCGCACACCGGCGTTCACAGCGGCACCGTATCCGTGATTTGCCACGCTGAGCAGTCGGGTTGAACCCGGCAGGAGCGTCCTGAGTCGGTCTTCGGAATCGTCTTGATCGCTGTTGTCGACAACGACGATGTTCTCTGGCGCCACCCCCTCGTGCACCAGGTCGGACAGTACTTTCTCGATTGTTTCGTAGCTGCGGTGATGAACGACGATTGCTCCGAGGACCTTCTTCGTCGTCATGATGCCGCCTCGGTGCTTCGCCGCAGCCAATGGTCCGCTGCAACACGGCCATCGAACTGCGGTAGCGCCCGGATCACTTCGGCCGGATGCAGCGGCGCATCGAGGGCTGCGGCAAGGGCACCCGCGAGAGCGTCGATCTGCTCCACGTGATGACCGTTCGTGACGAGCCAGTCTGCTAGGCCCGTGTCCGGGGTGCTCACCACCGTCACTCCGGCCCGCAGCGCTTCCTTGATCGGCAGCCCGATCTGTTCGCGCCAGCGGCCTTCTCGGAGGGACGGGGCCGCGAGCACGGAGCTCTGGGTGAGGATGTCGTGAACCTGATCGTGTGGAAGTTGTCCGAGGAATATTCGTTGCGCTGGGTTCTTGTCCGACCAGGTGCGGACCTCTGAGACGAGCTCCCCGTTCCCGATGATCCGGATCTGCCGATCCGCGTGACCCGTTTCGATCATTTCCCAAGCCTTCATCAGTGCGGGAACCCCCTTGCGTGTCTCGAGCGCACCCACGAAGACCGCGCCGCGCCGGTCTTCGGGCAGCGCAGGTCCGGTCGGCCGTCCAGGAAGTTCCTCGATCAGAGTGGAGTGCATCCCCCGGACGAGCGGCAAGCTCTGGTACGCCCGACGGGACCCTTCTGACCCGTAGACGACGGCATCGATCAACCAACGAGCGGAGAGTCCGAGGGCTCCGCGCAGAGGAGCGGAGATCCACCTCGGAACTTTGCGTGTGCCGAGCAGGGCAGTCTCAGGATCGTTGTTCTCGATGGCATAGAAGACACGTCTGGCCGATCGCCGCGATGTCAACTTGTGAACCACCAGCAGCGCGAGCGTGCGCGGAAGTTCGCGAGCCCAGAGAAGCTCGGGTACTTCAAGCGTCTCAACCTCCGCGAAGGCCAGTGTCAGAAGGGCCTTGAGGGTCGACATCGGAACGAAAGCCGGAGCAACCTCGCCGGTGATGTCGTAGTTCGTCTTGAAGTACCAACCTTCTGCTGGCACCAGCTGCTCGTGTCGCTCCACCTGCGCAGCCCTGAGCTCAGGGTAGATGCGGACAGAACGACCGCCTGCCGTCATCGTCGCTTCTCGTCCATCAACCTGCTCAGTGCGAGCTCGTAAGCAGCGCACACTCCGTCCCACGAATAGTCCTGCACCGCACGATCTCTGGCTGCTCGTCCGAACTGATCCTGCTCTGGCGCCTGCATCATCGTCTCGACTCCTCTGACGATTGCATCCGTTGTCGCCTCGACGAAGATTCCTGTCTCGCCGAGTGTCTCTCGGTTGTACGGCGTATCCCGGGCCACCGTGGGGGCACCGCTCGCCATCGCCTGCACGAGCGCTGGGTTCGTCCCACCGACGCTGTGGCCATGGAAGTACGCGCCTGCGTGCTGCCAGAGCGAGCGCAGCTTGTCGTCGTTGTTGACGTGGCCGAGCCAGTGCACGTTCTCGGAGTTTGCGCTCAGCTGTCGAGCTGCTTCATCCAGATGGCCGTTGAAACCGTCACTACCCACGATGACGACAGGCCAGCGGCCTTCGAGCTGCCGGGCCGCGGAGAAGAACTCGTTGACGCTGTTCTCCGGAACGAAGCGTGCGACGTAGAGCACGTACCCCCGGTGCTGCAGACCGTCCTCCACGTCGAGGGCTTCGTGCGTGTCACCGCCGTACGGGATGAACGTGCCGCCCACCCCGAAGTCCCTTCTCCAGCGGTCGCCGATGGCCCGAGCGTCGAAGACGAGTTCATCCGCCCAGCGGGCAGACATCGCTGCGCCTGAGCGGAAGACCGCTTTGGCGACTCGGTTCCACTTGGCGCGGTCCCACTCGATACCGTCGACGTTGAGCAGCGAAGGGATGCCCCGCGCCCGTAACGCCGGCAAGAAGAAGCCATTTGCGACGTTCATGATCAGGGCCACATCGGGCTTGTTGACGAGAGCCGAAGCGGACGCAGTCGCGCCGAAGGAGAGCGTGCTGAGGGACTTCGAGTTGAGGCCCCATGTGTACTTGCTCCGGACGTCTGGATGCGCCGACGGGTCAGTCTCGGTGACCGACCCTCGCCGCCCGTAGACGGTGACGTCCCAGCCGGCTTCGACCAGGTAAGGCGCGAGGCGACGCACGGCTGTCTCGAATCCGCCGTAGTAGCTCGGATAACCGCGTGTGCCGATGATGGCCACAGATCGACGCACAGATCGCTCCGCTCTTGGGTGCAAGGACTTTCATCGTAGAGGGCAATACGAAGTGACCCTCATCATCGATGCTCTGGACGCGGCTGGTCTGGCTGCGACGTCGAACGAATCCTCACCCTTAGACTGAGCCGCATGTCCGACCAGCCCGAGTCGCGACGCGCTGCAGGGAGCCGGGGGTCCAGGGCCCGCGTCGTCTTGTGGACCGTCCTGGCCGTCGTCCTCCTGCTGATCCTCGCCGCCGTCTGGGTGGGGGTGCGCGGTGTGCTCGCCAAGGGGCATCTCGAACGGGCGGTCTCTGACGTCAGCACGCTGCGGTCGCAGTTGACGGACGCGGACACGAGTGCGGCGCAGCAGACCGCGAAGCGCCTGGAGGACGAGGCGTCCGCGGCCCGGTCGCTCACCGGGGACGCGGTGTGGGGCGCAGCCCAGTACGTCCCGTTCTTCGGGACGAACCTGCGTGCTGTGCGCGAGGTCGCCGTGGTCGTCGACGATGTGGCCGACGGTGCGGTGAGTCCCGTCGCCGGCGTCGTCGGTGGGCTCGGCGTCGACTCGTTCGCGCCGAAGGACGGCAAGGTCGACCTCGATCCACTCGTCACCGCGCAGCCGGCGGTCGCGCAGGCGGCCGAGACGCTGACGAAGGCCGACCGCGATGCGCAAGCGATCGACACGAGCGGCACGCTCTCGCCGGTGACGTCTGCGGTCAACCAGCTGCGGAACGCCGTGCAGTCCGCGTCGACGCAGGTCGACACGGCCAACCGCGTCGTGCAGCTCGCACCGGCGATGCTCGCTCGGGACGGCGAACGCAACTACGTGCTCCTGTTCCAGAACAACGCGGAGCTCCGAGCAGGCGGGGGCATCCCGGGTGCCGTCGCGCTGCTCAAGGTGCAGGACGGGTCGATCAAGCTCGAGAACCAGGCCGCGGGTTCGTCCTTCGGCCCCTACGAGCAGCCGGTGCTTCCGCTCGAGTCAGACACGGCCAGCCTGTACGGGGACATCACCGGCAGGTACATGCAGGACGTCAACCTCACACCACGCTTCGATGTCACTGCGCAGCTCGCCCGTGAGATGTGGAAGCAGAAGTTCGGGCAGGAGGTCGACGGAGTCCTCGCGATGGACCCGGTGACGCTGAGCTACATGCTCCGGGCGACGGGGCCGGTGCAGCTGGCGACCGGTGAGACCCTCACCTCGGACAACGCTGTCCAACTGCTGCTGAGCGACGTCTACGCCAAGTACCCGGATCCCGCGGTCCAGGACGTCTTCTTCGCCTCAGCCGCGAGCGCGGTCTTCGACAAGGTGTCGAGCGGTGGCTTCGACGCGAAGCGGTTCATCGGAGCGCTGACCCAGGGGACCGACGAGGGGCGCCTCCGTCTGTGGAGCGCGTCGGAGGACGAGCAGCGGCGGCTCGACGGGACGCCGCTGGCCGGCGAGCTTCCCACCGCGTCTCGAGAGACCCGGCAGTTCGGCGTCTACCTGAACGACGGCACCGCCGCGAAGATGGACTACTACCTCGACAAGTCCGTGTCGGTCGGATCGTCGGTCTGCCGGCAGGACGGCCGTCCGACCTCCGTGGTCGAGGTCACCCTGAAGAACACCGCACCGGCCGACGCCGCAACGAGTCTCCCCGAGTACGTCACGGGCGGTGGCATCTTCGGTACCGAGCCCGGGAAGATCAAGACGCTCCTCGCGGTCTACGCGCCGGAGAACGCCATCTACCTCGGCTCGACGCAGGACGGCAAGCAGGTCGGCGTGCAGACGGCGACGGACGGTGGGCACCCGGTCGCGCAGCTGCAGACACTGCTCGGACCGGGGGAGAGCACGACGTTCCGGGTCGCGTACCTCGGGGACGCGAAGTTCGCGAACGCCGGTGTCGAGGCGATCTCGACGCCGGGCGTCGAGCAGGGCAAGGTCGAGCCCCTGCGGTTCGAGTGCAAGGACCCGATCCCCGCGAGCTGAGCGCGAACCATACGTCCGCGCCTCGTCCACGGACCGGAGGCGACGGCGTGTCGAGCCGCGTAGCGCGATTCGAGCTGTCCCCAGAGTGGGGGGTCTGGACTTTCCTGAGCACCCGGCTCAGCCGGTCCCAGGTGGGACTGCGCGCGGCCCGGCGCTGTCGGAGGTAGTACCCGCAATGGCCTCTCAACTGGGTTTTTCGCCGGGGAGGGACGCCTCCTGACGGGGTGTCGAGCGATGCAGAGGTGTCCCTGATGCGCACCGGGATCGGCTCGATCTCGAAAAAGTTTCGGATCTGGTGGCAACAACCTGAGGATTCCCGCTAGATTGAGGGAACTTCGCCATAGCGACCGCTTGCTCCTTCACGGCTTGCGTTTGGGGGGAGTGCCACGGGCTCTGGGTGTCAGGGTCTGCAGGATCAGATTCTTAGGGGAAACACTTCATGAAGAAGCTCATCGCAGCTGCCGTCCTCGCGGGCGCAGCGTTCATCGCCATCCCGACCGCGGCGAACGCTGCCGGCTACGCGCCGGACTCGAGCGTCTCCGTCTCGGGCAGCTACGTCGCGGGCGGCACCGCCAACGTCAGCTTCACCGACGGTGCATTCCAGAACGGCGAGACCGTCAACGTCCAGGTGACCGGCGCCGGCGCCGTGACCCTCGGTGCGCTGCCGACCACGACGGTCTCGAAGGCCTACACGGCTTCGCCGACCGGCGCGCTCGTCGTCAAGGTCACCTTCCCGGCCGGTGCTTCGGGTACCTACAACCTGACCGCCACGGGCGCCACCTCGGGCGTCGTCGGCCTCGCCTCGTTCACCGTCGCCCCCGGCGACACCGCCGTCACGGTCGGTTCGAACGGCAACTCCGGCACCCCCGGCCAGCTCGCCTTCACCGGTGGCACCATCTCGACGCTCGGCCTCTGGGCTGCCGGCGGCGCCATCGTTCTCGGTGGTGGCCTCCTGGTCGCCCGCAAGTCGGTCCGTCGTCAGCACGACGCCGCCTGAGCACAGCTGAACTGAACGAAGCCCCCGGCACCTCGGTGCCGGGGGCTTCGTGCTGTCGTCGATGGAGGAACGAGGACGGGTCAGGTCGGACGGATCAGGTGACGACCAGGGCGATCGCCACGACGGCGATCACGACGAGCGGCGCGACGATCCACAGCCACCAGGGGAAGGTCGACGGCCGGCGGTAGGGGCGATGGTGCTTCCGATCGGGGTTCGGGTCCATGCGCTGACCGTAGGCCGCGCACGGGCCGAGCGGTTCGTCCGTCGTCAGATCGTCACACTGCGGCCCGCGACTGTCCGCGAGCCGCGCTCACGCGGGCCCGCCCCAGCACCACGATCCCCAGCAGGACCCCGAGCACCGCTCCGGAGGTGTTCGACAGCACGTCGTCCACCGACGCGAACCGCGCCGGCAGGAACAGCGCCTGCACCGTCTCGATCGCGCAGCTCGCCAAGAATCCGCCGAGCATGCCGACCCACCACGCGCGCGCGCCGAAGAGCAGCAGCACGAAGAATCCGAACGGCACGAAGAAGAGCACGTTCGCGGTGAACTCGACCGATCCGTAGTCGAGCCACTGCGGAGCGCCGAGCCGGTGCCCCGCGGCGATCGCCCGCGTCAGCCACGGGTGGATCCCTCGGTCGACGGGGGAGCCCGCCGTCGCCACGAGGACCACCAGGAGCGCGTAGGCGGCCGCGAGCGTCCACGCCACCCGCTTCGTGCGCCCCGACGCGTGCGCGGCGCGGTGTCGTGCGTGCCAGGCCGCGTCGAGCAGCGCCCCGACCGCGACCCCGACGAGGCCCGCGAGCACGACGGACCGGAACCGCTCGCCCGGGGTGGAGGACTGTGCCGCCACGACGACGGCGGCCGCCAGCACGACGACGGCGCTCACCAGGGCGCGTCTCGCCACCCCGGCCGGCCGGGAGGCCCGGCTCGCCCCCGCCAGCAGCACCGGCAGCAGGGCGGTCACCAGGGTCACCGCGATCGCGGCCACGAACCCGTCACCGAGCGTCAGGGTGCCGTGCCCGAGCGCGCGCAGCGCGCCCACGAGGTGGAGCAGCGCGGACCGGACCCGGTCCGCGACGCCGGGCACCAGCAGGACCGCGCCCACGAGCACGACCGCAGCCACCATCCCGCTGCGCACGATCGTGGTCCTCGTCCTGGTGCTCATCGGGAACGACGCTAGTGGGCCGCGCCTCCCGTCCGGGATGGACGCGAGGGGACCTCGGGAACCCGCAGGAAGCAGTTCATCCACGGAACGAGTACCCCGATCGCGCACCTGTACCCCGTTCCCGCGTCCCCCGACCCCGGAAATCCGGGGCTGTACCCCGATCCGTATGCACGAAACCCGTGAATGGACGGGCATCGCTGGCGTCGCCGGGGGACGTTCTCGTACGGTTGCACCATCACCTGATGTACCCCGGATCGCGAAGGAGAGCGACATGAGCACCACCGTCACCACCGACACCCGCGAGGTCACCCTCGACACCGACACGGTCGACGTCATCGCGATCCTCGAGGCCGAGGCAGAGCACTCCGGCCGCGCAGCACGTGCCAAGACCACGTGGACGCAGGAGGACGACGGCGAGTGGATCGCCAACTACGGCGGCTACTTCGGCGGCAGCGTCGACAAGCGCGACGGCCGCTACGTGGCCTCGGACACCTTCGGACTCGTCGTCGGCGACTTCGCCACGCTCGAAGAGGCCCAGACGAAGCTCTCGGACCAGCTCCACGTGATGCTGCCGGCCGTGATCCGTCCGGTCGCGTAGTGCCCGACGACCATCCGGCCCTCGCGGCCAGCACCACCAGCCAGACCCGTACCACCAGCACGACCCGAACCACCAGCACCGTCCAGCACCACAGCAGCACGAGGAGCACCACCATGAGCACCAGCGTCGCCAACAGCCAGCAGGCCGAGGTGACCGTGGACACGGCGACCATCGAGGTCATCACCGGCATCGCTGCCGGCGTCGTGTCCCCCGATGCACCGGCCCGGGCGCACGTCGTCTGGTCCGAGGCCGACGCGGGGCTCTGGGCGGCGAACTACGGCGGCTACTACGGCGGCGTGATCGACCAGCAGGGCGCACACTTCTTCGTGTCCGACACCTTCGGTCAGTACGTCGGCGACTTCCGCTCGCTGCACGAGGCGCAGGACCGCCTCGCCGAGCGGGTCCACCAGCTGCTGCCGGACGTGCGCCGCACGCTCGACTGAGCAACGATCCGACCGGGAGACCCGGGTCACCTCCGCCACACGCCGGACGTGACCCGGGCCTCCCGTCGTCGTGCGCCCGCCGCGACCGTCGTCGCGGGGCGGCCAGCATGCACCCCCAGTTCGAGGAGGGTCCCCCACACTGGGGACCGGTGTTGACCCCTGGTGCACTCAGTGTCCTGCCAGGATCGGGACGACGCCAGCGACCGTCCCTCTGCACGGACCGTCACGACAGCTCGGCGTCGGCATCGTCTCGACCCGAAAGTGACTCATGCTGCCTGTGCACCAGGGCACCCGTGTGCCCGGTGACGACCCTGCAGGTCGTCGCCCCCTGCCCTCCCGACGCCCCGGCCGACGTCTCGTCGCCATGCTCGGAGCCGCGCTGCTCGTCGGCGCCGGTGTGTCCGCCACCACCGCGGTCGTCGCGGCCGAGCCGGCGTCGGCTGCGGTCTCAGCGCTCGACAACGGTCGCCTCGTCTGCAACCAGAACACGCTCTACGCCGTGGACGGCACGGGCAAGGTCATCGCGGTCGACATCACCCCCACGACCGAGGCCGGGAAGAACGTCCCCGTCACCGAGCTCGGGGCCGAGGGCAACAACGGCCTGGGCATCTCGCGCGAGGGCGTCTCGATGTTCGGCGCCGCCAACGGCGGCACCGCGACCATCAAGCAGTACGACCCGAAGACCGGGCAGGTCCTCGCGACCATCCCGACCGACGGGGTGCACACCGTGATCCGCGGCGCGGTCAACCCGGTCACCGGCATCTACTACTACGGCGACGCGACCCGGATCTGGGCGTACGACCCGACAGCCGGCAAGCTGCTCGGCCAGGTCGGCACCCTGACCGGCATGACGACGACGAACTCGACCGGCGGCACCGGCGTCAACGGTGACTTCGCGTTCAGCTCGCGCGGGCTCATGTTCGTCGTGGCCGCGCACAAGGTCTACCGCGTCGACACCACCGAGCTGCCGACGACGGCGATGCCGTCGGGCGGCCGCAACCTGTCGACGACCGAGATCGGGACGCTGCCGAACGGCACGAACAGCCCCGGAATCGCCTTCTCGTCCGACGGGTACCTCTACGTCTCCTCGTCCGCGACCGCGACCAACGGTGTCAAGACGACGACGGTGTTCCAGCTCGACCCGACGTCGGGTGCCGAGCAGCGTCGCTTCGCGATCACCGGCGACTTCGGCGCGACCGACCTCGCCACCTGCAACTACGCCGACACCCTGACCGGACAGGCCTCCGTCGACGACCGCTGGAAGGACACCGACCAGTTCGCGCTGTCCATCGCCGGTCAGGGCATCCAGGCCACCACGCCCGGTGCCTCGGGCACGACGAGCGGCACCGCGACCGGTGTCCAGCCGAAGACCGCCGGTGCCCTGCTGACCACGCCGGACAAGGACTACACGGTCACGCAGCAGCCCGCCGGCACGACCGACCCCGCGGACTACGACACGACGTGGCAGGCCGTCGACCTGTCGACGAAGCGCACCGTCGCGAGCGGTACCGGCGGCACGGCGGCGTTCCGGTTCCCACAGGCGACCACCGCCGACGGCACCGACGTCGTCGTCACGTTCACCAACACGCTCAAGCTCGCGCACGTCGCGACGAAGCCCGACGCCTACAGCACCCCGGTCGGGACGAAGCTGGAGGTCGCCGCTGCCGGTGTGCTCGGCAACGACTCCGGGACGGGCCTGACCCTGCAGTCCGCGGGCGCCCCGGCACACGGCACCGTGACGACCTCGGCGGACGGGAGCTTCACCTACACCCCGGCGAAGGGCTTCTCCGGCACCGACCAGTTCACGTACACCGCGGCGGACGGTTCCGGCCGCACGTCGACGAGCACGGTCACGGTCACCGTCTCGCCCAGCGGCGCCGACGACGCCTTCTCGGTGCGCGCCGGCGGGACCGTCACGGCGGACGCAACCACGGGCCTCCTGGCCAACGACGGCGGCAGCGACCTGACCATCACGCGCCACACCGACCCGACGCACGGCACCCTCGAGCTCGGGGAGGATGGGTCCTACCGGTACACCCCGGCCCGCGGCTTCTCGGGCACCGACTCCTTCGCCTACACGGCGACCGACGGCAACGGCACCACCACGACGGCGACCGTCACCGTGACGGTGCTGCCCGCGGCCGGCGCCGACGCGATCACCGTGACCGCCGGCGGACCGACCACCGTCGGTGCCCCGGGCCTGCTCGGCAACGACCAGGGCACCGGCCTGACCGTCACCGGGTCGACCCAGCCCGCACACGGCACGGTCACCGTCGGCAAGGACGGCTCGTACACGTACACCCCGGCCGACGGCTACTCCGGTGACGACACCTTCGACTACACGGTCACCGACGGCAACGGGAAGTCCGACACCGTCACCGTGACCGTCCTCGTGCGCCCCGCGGCGGTCGACGACACGATCACGCTGCCCGCAGGCGGCACCGCCACGGCGACGACCCGCGCCGACGGCATCCTCGGCAACGACCGCGGCACCGGCCTGACGATCCGCTCGAACACCGAGCCGACGCACGGTTCGCTGACGCTGGCACCCGACGGCACCTACACCTACGTGCCCGCGACCGGGTTCTCCGGCACCGACACGTTCACCTACCAGGCCACCGACAGCGCCGGCACGGTCGTCAGCGGCTCCGTCACCGTGGTGGTCGTGCCCGTCGCGGCCGACGACCGCGCGGCGACGACGGCGAACGATCCCGTAGCGATCGACGTGGCGGCGAACGACACCGGTACCGACCTCACGCCGAGGATCGCCACGGCTCCGGCCCACGGCACCGCGGTCGTGAACGGGGACGGGGCCGTCGAGTACACCCCGGCCCGTGACTGGTCCGGCACCGACACCCTCTCCTACACGGTGTCCGACGGCTCCGGCCGGACGTCGCAGCCGGCGACCGTGACGATCGCGGTCTCGCCGACCGCCCGCCCGGACACCACCTCGACGACGGCCGGCACCCCGGTCACCGTCGCGGCGACGGCCATGACGAGCAACGACTCCGGTACCGGGCTCACCGTCATCGGCGTGGGCAAGGCCTCGAACGGCACGGTCGTGCTCGACGCGGACGGCAATGCCGTGTTCACCCCTGCCGACGGCTTCTCGGGTACCGGCTCGTTCTGGTACGACGTCCGTGACGCCTCGGGCCGCACCGACTCCACCTGGGTCGTCGTCGTGGTCGGACCGCAGGCCACCGCTGACTCCGCGACCGTCCCGGCGTCCACCACGCTGACCGTCCCCGTGGCGGAGGGCGTCCTGGCGAACGACCACGGCACCGGGCTGACCGCGACGATCGACGAGCAGCCGCTGCACGGCACGGTCGACCTCGCCGCCGACGGCTCCTACACGTACACGCCGACCGCGGACTGGTCGGGCTCGGACCGCTTCACCTACACGGCGAAGGACGCGTCCGACACCGACGAGAAGAGCACCGGGCTCGTGACCATCACCGTCACGCCCCGCACCGAGGACGACCGGATCCGCACCGCTGCCGACCAGCCCGTCACGGTGACCTCGGGTGACCTGACCGGCAACGACCACGGTTCCGGCCTCACCGTCACGTCGGTCGGGCAGCCCAGCGCCGGCACCGTCGTGCTGAACGCCGACGGCACCGTCACGTACACCCCGGCTCCGGGCACCTCGGGCACGGCGACCTTCCCGTACGGGGTCACCGGCGCGAACGACGAGCAGGCCGCGGGCACCGTCACGGTGACCATCACGCCCGTGGTCGCCGCGACCGACGCCGACGCCACCGCCGACGGCACCCTCGTGGTGCCCGCGGACGAGGGCGTGCTCGAGGGCGCGACCGGCACCGGCCTGACCGTCACCGACAACACGGACCCGGGTCACGGCACCGTCGAGGTCGGGAAGGACGGCTCGTACACGTACACGCCCGAACCGGGGTACTCCGGCAAGGACACCTTCGACGTGACGATCACCGACGGCTCCGGGAACACCACGACCGGCACCGTCACGATCACCGTCGCACCGAAGGCCGTCGACGACACCGCGACGACCACGACGGGGACCCCGGTCGACGTCGCCGTGATCGAGAACGACAAGGGCACCGCGCTCCGGGTGACCGGCATCGGCACGGCTGCGAACGGCACCGTCCGGATCTCCGACACGACCGGCACCGACGGCACGGCCGCCCGCGACACCGGCGTGACCTACACGCCCGCCGACGGGTTCTCGGGCACCGACACGGTCACCTACACGGTGACCGATGCCGCCGGCTCGACCGCGACCGCCACGGTGCGCGTCACCGTTGCACCCACCGCGACCGACGACGTGCTGCAGACCACCTCCGGCACCCCGCTCGCGCTCGGCGGGACCGTGCTGACCGGGAACGACCACGGCACCGGGCTGACGGTCACGGACCACACGGCTCCGCGTCACGGCACGGTGACCACCGCGGCGGACGGCTCGCTCGTCTACACGCCGACGACGGGCTGGTCCGGCACGGACACGTTCACCTACACGGTGACCGACGCCTCCGGGCAGACCGCGACCGCCACGGTCACGGTCCTGGTCGGCAACGTCGCGACGGCCGACCACGGCACCACCACCACGAACGGCACGCTGCGGGTGTCCGCGGCCTCGGGCGTCCTGACCGACGACTCCGGCGCGGGGCTCTGGGCGAAGATCGACCGGCAGCCGGAGCACGGCACGGTCGAGCTCCGCAAGGACGGCTCGTACGTGTACACGCCGGCTGCCGGCTTCTCGGGCACCGACACCTTCACGTACACCGCGGTGGACGCCGAGGGCTCGACATCGACCGGCCTCGTGACGATCACCGTCACCCCGGTCGCGACCGACGACCGCACCAGCACCGCCGCCGGCACCCCGGTGACCGCGGTCGACCCGGGCGTGCTCGGCAACGACCACGGCTCGGCCCTGCGGGTCGTGTCCGCGGGGACGGCTCGGCACGGCACGGTCCGCATCGCCGGCGCAGGGACGTTCGTCTACACGCCGGACCAGGGCTTCTCGGGTGTGGACTCGGTCACGTACCGCGACCACGACCTGGAGGGCCAGGCCGCGGACGCCACCGTGTGGATCACCGTCGGGATCGACGCCGTCGACGACAGCGCACGGACCGTCGCGGGCACCCCGGTCGCCCGTGACGCCCGGCACGGCCTGCTCGGCAACGACCGGGGGACCGGCCTGACCGTCGCACTCGACCGGAAGCCCGCGCACGGCACCGTCTCGGTGCAGCGCGACGGCTCGTACCTGTACGAGGCCGCGGACGGCTTCACCGGCACGGACCGGTTCACCTACACGGTGACCGACGTCTCCGGGCAGACGACGACGGCCACCGCGGTCATGACGGTCGTCGCGGCCGCCACCGCCACGGACGACTCGGGTGTCGGTGCCGTGGGCCACCCGGTCACCATCCGCCCGATCGACAACGACCACGCCAGTGGCGGAGCGCACTTCGTGGCGACCACGCTGCACCTGGTCGACCCGGCCACCGGCGCACCGACCGACCGGGTCGTCGTGCAGGGCATGGGCACCTGGCAGGTCGACCGCGGGCAGGTCGTGTTCACCCCCGAGCACGGCTGGGCAGCGCGCACCTCGATCGACTACACGGTGCTGGACAGTGCCGCGCAGCTGGTCCGCGCGACCATCGAGGTGTCCTACCCGACCGGGATCGCGGCGGTCGCGCACATCGCGAAGCTCGCCTTCACCGGCACCACGGGACTCGTCGGACTCGGCCTGGCCGCGGTCGCGATGGTCCTGGCCGGGGCGTTCCTGGTGGTCCGCCGCCGAGGTGACGGGACCGCCGTCGTGACGGGGACGCGCCGCCGCAGCGGGTCCTGACGACCGCACCCCACCACCGGACGGGAGGCCCGGATCACGTCAGCCGACAGGCGCACGTGATCCGGGCCTCCCGTCCGTCGTCCGTGGTCACGACCCGACGTCGGGTCGCCGTGCCCTCGGGGGTCAGCGGACGGGCCCGTGGTGCGCAGCGCTCACCCGATGGGTGCGATGAGCTGCGGGCCGTCGTTCCGCACGCTGTTCACCGCGCGGGAGACCTCGTACTGCTCGAGCCCGGCCGCGACCGCGAGCGACTCGTGGTCGAGCAGCGCGAGCAGGTCGTCGGAGCCGAGGTCGCCGTCGAGCCAGTCGTCGTAGCCGTCCGGGGTGAGGAACGCCGGCATCCGGTCGTGGACCTCGCCGGGCGCGACGTGTGCGTCGCGGGTGATGATCGCGAGCGACAGCCGCCACTTGTCCGGGTCGTCCTCGGGCTTCGTCGGGTCCGGCCAGGCGCTCACGATGCCCGCCATCGCCAGTGCGCCGTCGGGCTCGTGCACGAAGTGGGGCTCCTTGCCGTCCTCGCGCACGACCCACTCGTAGTACCCGAGCGCGGGGACGATGCACCGGTTCGTCGCGAAGGCCCGCTTGAACATGCCGCTCGTCGCGACCGTCTCGATGCGGGCGTTGATCGGCTTCGGCCGCTGCTTCCGGAAGTCCTTCGCCCAGCACGGCACGAAGCCCCAGCTGATCTGCGGGAGCTGGCGCTGCCCGTGGCGCTGCCGGACGGCGTACACGGGGTCGGTCGGCGCGACGTTCCAGCTCGGGGCGAGGCCGGCGTGCACCTCGCCGGTGTCCTCGTCGACGTGCTCGGTGCGCGCCGCGAGCTCACCCACGAGCTCGGGCAGCAGATCGGCCGTGGTGTCGGAGACGACGAACCTTCCACACATGCGCCCAGTGTGCCCGCCGGGGCCGACAGTGGTGCGGGCGCGCAGCCGTCACTCGCCGGGCAGGCGGACCTTCGACCCGTGCGGGTGCCGGCGCCAGAGCGGACGGTGCCCCGGCATGGGCGGTGCCGTCTCGAGCGCCGCGAGACGGGCACGTTCGGCGAGTCCGAGCCGCGCCACCATGTCCGGGAGCGTGAAGAGGTACACGAAGGGCCACAGGACCACGAAGACCTCGACCTGTCCGGAGACGAGCGCCGTGATCCCGCCGGAGGCCGCCCCCACCAGGAGCGGCCCGAGCCGCGAGAGCCGTCGCACCAGTCCACGCTGCAACAGCGGCACGTCCATCAGGACGGCCTCGCGGTCCTCGGGCGCGATCGGCCGCGCTCGCCGGCCGATGTAGGGCTGCACCGACCACCGCACGGACAGCTGCCAGTCGGGTCGCACCTGTCGCCCGTTGATCCGGAGCTCGGGACCGATCTCGCGAGCCGTCGGGAAGCACGAGAACGCCACCGCGAGGACTCCGAGCGTCGCGAAGGTGATCGCGGCGACCGGGCGGAGGACACCGGGGCCCACCCAGGCCCACGTCCACTCCGTCGCGACGAACACGACGAGGGCGACCGCGGCGACGGCTCCCGCCGACCACAGGGCGCGACGGGCCCGCGCCGGGTCGACGACCTCCCAGAGGCGCCCGCGCAACACCTGCCATCCGAGCCGGTACACGGAACCCTTCTACGCCGCGAGGCTGCGAGGACCGGCCGCTGCTAGCGTGCCCGGGTGGACGACGAACAGCGCTGCCCCTGCCTGAGCGGCAACCCCTACGGCGAGTGCTGCGGGCCCCTGCACGCCGGTGCCGCCGCCCCGACCGCCGAGCGGCTCATGCGCTCCCGGTTCACCGCATTCGCGCTCGGGCTGCCGGAGTACCTGTTGCTCACCTGGCACCCGCGCACGCGGCCGGACGAGCTGACGCTCGACCCGTCGCAGCGCTGGACGCGCCTGGACATCGTGTCGACCCGGTCGGGAGGCCCGTTCGACTCCGCAGGACAGGTCGCCTTCCGCGCGTGGTGGCGCACCGACGACGACCGCGGGACGCTCGAGGAGACGAGCGAGTTCGTCCGCGAGCAGGGGCGGTGGTTCTACGTCGACGGTGTGGTCGCCTGAACCGTGGTTCACCGTCGACGGCGTCGTCGCCTGAGCGCTGATCGTCAGGCGGTGATGGTCGCCGGCAGCCCGACCGCGAGCCGCATCGCCCGTCGGACCGCGGCCTCGTCCGGCAGCAGCTCGGTGTCGTCGCCGGACACGAAGAACCGGATCTGCCCGATCGCCTGCTCCGTCAGCATGTCGAGCCCGTTGAGCACCCGGCCCCCGGCAGCGGCCCAGCGTCCGGCCGCGGCGGTCGGCCAGGGCTCGTAGGCGACGTCGAACAGCACCGCGTCCGGCCCGGAGGGCAGCAGCTCGAGCGGATCGGCCGCGCCGCCGGGCAGCGTCGACACGAGGAACCCGTGCCGCGTCCCCGGCAGCGAGTCGATCGGCAGCACCTCGAGCGTCACCCCGAGGCGCACCGCCAGGTCCACGAGGGAGCCGGCCTTCGCGGTGTCGCGGAGGAAGAGCCGCACGTCGACCGCGCCGAGCCGCACCGCAGCCGCGAGGGCGCTCGCCGCAGTGGCCCCACCGCCGACGATCGTCGCCTCGCCCGGCAGGTGCCCGAGTGCCTCCACCGGTCGGACGATGCCCTCGACGTCGGTGTTCGCGCCGGCCAGGACGACGCGGTCGCCCTCCTGCCGGAACGCCACGGTGTTGGCCACCCCGAGCTCGTCGACGAGCGGGGTGGTGCGGTCGAGCATCGGCAGCACGTCCCGCTTGAGCGGCATGGTCAGGCTGAGCCCGCGCCAATCGGGACCCAGCCCCGCGACGAACGCGTCGAGCCCACCGGAGGCGACCTCGTGCCTCCCGTACGTGAACGGCAGCCCGAGCACGTCGTAGGCCGCCGCGTGCAGCGTGGGGGAGAGCGAGTGCGCGATGGGGGAGCCCAGCACGGCCAGCCGGGTCCGGTCGGGGTCGGTGAACTCCACGTCCGGAGCCTAGCCGCTCAGCCCCCTCGACTGGGGTGCTTAGGGTAGCCTTACCTGTGTGATCCGAACCTCCCCCTCAGCGCGCCGCGTCCGCCGCGTGCTCGCGGCCGCCGGCGCCGTCGTCGCCGCGTCCCTCGTCCTCGCCGGGTGCACCTCCGGCTCCTCGTCGCCCGCCGCGTCCGACGGCGCCTCGGGCTCGGGCGGCGCGTTCCCCGTCTCGATCCAGACCGCACTCGGCACGACCGAGATCCCCTCGCAGCCGAAGCGCGTCGTCGCCCTCGGCTGGGGTGACGCGGAGACGGCGCTCGAACTCGGCGTGCAGCCCGTCGGCGCCAGCGACTGGCTCGCCTTCGGTGGCGACGGCGTCGGGCCGTGGCTCAAGGACGCGTACACGAAGAAGCCGACGATCATCCAGACGCTCGAGCCCAGCTACGAGCAGATCCTCAAGCTCAAGCCGGACCTGATCCTCGACACGAAGAGCTCGGGCGACAAGGACCGCTACGCGAAGCTCTCCGCGATCGCGCCGACCGTCGCGGTGCCGAAGGGCGGCGCGAACTACCTCACCACCACCGAGCAGCAGGTCGACCTCGTGTCGCGTGCACTCGGCAAGGAGTCCGAGGGCAAGAAGCTGCTGACCGACCTCGACGACGCGTACGCGGCGGCGCGGAAGGCGCACCCCGAGTTCGACGGCAAGACCGCCGTCGTCGGTTCGTACACGGCGGACGGCTTCGGCGCGTACGCCTCGAAGGACAGCCGCTCCACCTTCATGCAGCAGCTCGGCTTCACCATCCCGAAGGCCGTCGACCAGCAGGCCGGCGACGCGTTCTCGGTGAGCCTGTCCGAGGAGAACCTCGACCTGCTCGACGCCGACCTGACCGTCGTCCTGCCGATCTACGTCGACGCGTCGAAGGCCGAGTCCGACCCGCTGTTCCAGAAGGTGCCGTCGGTCGAGGCCGGGCACTCCATCGTCGTCGACGACGCGGACGTGTCGAACGCGTTCTCGCTCGGCACCACCGCCGCCATCGAGTGGGCGCTGGACCGGCTGCCGGACGAGTTCGCGAAGAAGGTCGGCTGACCGACAGCCACAGGGGGAGTACGGGAGACGCCGGGTCGCGAGTCGCGACCCGGCGTCTCCCGTTGCGTGCGTCCCTCGTTGCGTGCGTGCGTGCGTGCGGGGGCGTGGCGACCGGCGGTGACGGATGGTGCGCGGTCGCCGGACGGGAGGCACGGTGCGGGCCGGCACCGCGCCTCCCGTCCGACGTCTGGTGCCGTTCCGCGCGTTCCGCTACGCGGCGGTGAAGGTGGAGCCGATGAAGGCGAAGAGCAGGGCGATGAGCGGCAGCGAGCCCTGCACGAACGCCGAGTTCAGGTACCGGCGACCCGTGCCGGCCAGGACGACCGCGGCGCCGAGCATGCTCGCGCTCGAGAACACCACGAGGGTCCACCCCGTCGCACCGCTGCCGGTGACGACCAACACGACGCCGAGGATCGCGCCGATCGCGAGGAACAGGTTGTAGAAGCCCTGGTTGAACGCGAGGGAGCGGGTGGCCTGTGCCTCGGACTCCGAGGCGATGCCGAACACGCGGCGGACGCGAGGACTCGTCCATGCGACGGACTCGAGGAAGAAGATGTACACGTGCACGAGGCCCGCGAGGACCGCACACACGCCCGAGATCACGAGCAGGACCGACATGGCCTCCATTCTCGCAGCCCCGGAGCAGTGCTCGTGTCCGCCAGTCACACCAGCCCGCTCGGCGGAGGCCCGCCGGTAGGCTCGGGCCATGAGTGCCGACGAGTCCACACCCGTCCACGACGATGCGGTCGCCGAGCTGGCGAGCATCCGGCAGAGCATCGACAACATCGACGCCGCCGTGATCCACATGCTCGCCGAGCGCTTCAAGTACACCCAGCGGGTCGGTTACCTGAAGGCCGAGGCGGGCATGCCGGCCGCCGACCCGGGGCGTGAGCAGGTGCAGGTCGCGCGGCTCCGACAGCTGGCCGCCGAGTCGCACCTCGACCCCGCCTTCGCGGAGAAGTTCCTGAACTTCATCGTCGCCGAGGTCATCCACCACCACGAGCGCATCGCCGGCGGCGAGCGGTGAGCGGGGCTGCTGCAGGGTTCCCGGCCGACGACTTCCCGCGGGATCTCGCCGACCTGCACCTGCTCGTCGGGTCGTACACGGCCACGGGCGGTGGGAACGCGACCGGCATCTCGGTCGTGCACGGGACCACCGCCTCCACCGTCGCCGTGATGGACGACCCCTCGTTCCTCGCGCTCTCCGGCGACCGGGTCTACGCCGTGTCCGAGACCGCGGACGGTCGCGTCTCGGCCTTCCGGTACGCCGGTGGTGCGCTCGAGCACCGCTGGGATGCCGACGCCGGTGGTGACGCACCCTGCCACGTGCGGGTCGACCCCTCCGGTGCGCTCGTCGTCACGAACTACGTCTCCGGCACCGTGACCGCGGTGTCGCTCGAGGCCGCTGAGTCGCACGCCGCCTCGGTGACCGCGAGCGACGGCGTCGTCGGGACCCACGGCAGCGCGGACCGGGTCGTCGTCCCCGAGTCCGCACTCGTCACCGGCGTGCTCCCCGACGTCGAGGGGCCCGTCGAGGACCGGCAGGAGGGGCCGCACGCCCACCAGTCGATCGCGACGCCCGACGGCACGGTGCTCGTCGCGGACCTCGGCGGCGACGCACTCCACGAGTTCCGGGTGACGGCTGACCCCGCGATCGACCTCGTGCGCGTGCACCACCTCGGGCCCGGGGTCGGGCCGCGGCACATGGCGTGGCTCGGGGCCGGGGCCGACGCGGATCTCGTCGTCGCGGGTGAGCTCGACGGACGCGTGTACCGCCTGCGCCGCGACGGCTCCGGGACGCTGCGGCCGATCGCCTCGGCGCCGGCGTTCGACGGCGAGGTGGGGGAGTCGCTCCTCAGCCACGTCGAGGTCGACCGGGCCGGACGGGTCGTCGTCGCGGTCCGAGGCCGGGACCTGATCGTGGTGCTCGACACCGCGGACGACGGGCTGACCGTCGTCGGGTCGGCGTCGTGCGGCGGCGTCTGGCCGCGGCACTTCGCGCAGGTGCCCGGGTACCTGCTGGTGGCCAACCAGATGTCCGACGCGATCGCCGTGCTGCCCATCGGGGCGGACGGGGTGCCGGGCGAGACCGTGGCGCAGATCGCCGTCGGGTCGCCCGCGTGCATCGTGCCGGTGCCGGCCCGGTCGTGACCGAGGTCGGGGCTGGGGCCGGCGCTGGTGCCGGGGCCGGGGATGGCGCTGGGGCGCCCGTGCCCGTGCCCGTGCCCGTGGCCGGTGCGTCGGGCGTGCTCGCCGACGGGTACCGCCTGGTGGTCGGGCCGCCGCCGCTGGACGACTACCTGCGCCTGCGACGGGACTCCGGTCTGTCACCGAAGGACGCTGCGCAGGGTGCCGGGGCGATCGCGGGGAGCTGGTCGGCCGTGCACGTCGTCGACACCGACGGGGTCCCCGTCGCCATGGGCCGCACGATCGGGGACGGCGGGTGGTACTTCCACATCGCCGACATCGCCACCGATCCGGACCACCAGCGCCGGGGGCTCGGGAGGGTCGTCGTCGAGTGGCTCGTGGCGGACATCCGGTCCCGCGCGCCGGAAGGCGCCTACATCACGCTCGTCGGGGACCCGCCCGGTCAGCGGCTCTACCGTTCGCTCGGGTTCGAGGACGTCGCGCCGAGCCTCGGGATGGCGCTGCCGCTGCGCTGAGGGAGCCGGGCGTCAGCCGTGGACGACGTTGGCGAAGGGCCGGCCCGCTGCCAGCGCGGACACCTGGCGTCGCACGAGCTCGAGGGTCCGCGGCACGCTGAGGTCCGTGTTCCCACCGACGTGGGGCGTCAGCACCGTGTTCGGCGTCGTCCAGAGCGGGTGCCCGGCCGGGAGCGGCTCCGGGTCGGTCACGTCGAGCGCTGCCGACAGCCGCCCGCGTTGGAGCTCCGCGACCAGGGCATCGGTGTCGACGACCCGCCCGCGGGCGACGTTCACCACGAGGGCTCCGTCGGGCAGCGCAGCGAGCAGGTCTCGGTCGACGAGGTGTTCGGTCTCGTCGGTGAGCGGGGTGATGAGCACGAGGACGTCCGTCCGGGCCGCGAGCTCCGGGAGCTCCCCGAACGCGTGCACGTACCGCCCGTCCTGCTCCCGCGCAGTGCGGGCCACGACGGTGACGTCGCACCGCATCGCCTCGAACCGCGTGGCGATCGCAGCGCCGATCGCCCCGTGACCGACCACCGTGACCCGACGATCCGCGAGCGATCGAGTGGTGCGGACGTCCCACACCCCTGCGGCGCGGTCGGCCTGGAACGTGTGGATCTCGCGGAGCGAGGTCAGCGCCAGACCGACCGCGAGCTCGGCCGTCTCGTCGTCGTGGATACCGCGGCCGTTCGCGACCTGCGCGTGTGCCGGGGCGTGCGGCAGGGCGTGCTCGTACCCGGCACTCGGCAGCTGCAGGAGTCGCAGGTTCGGCAGGTCGTGCACGAACTGCCACCGGTGACGACCCGCGAAGTAGAACGGCAGCAGCGTGAGCGCGACGTCCTCGGGGCGGTCGTACGGGCCTTCGACGTCCCACACGTCGAGCTCGACGCCGACCGGCACGGGGCCGAACCGGTCGACGAGCTCGACGAAGGGCAGGGTGACGATCGGCATGCGGTCGCGGTGCTCCTGGTCGCCGTCAGCTGTCGGTGCGCGGCGAGAACGAACCGTGGTCGTCGAGCGGCCCGCGCCCGACGTAGCCCTCGGTGACGTCCTCGACGATCACGTCGCCGAAGCGCGCCGGCAGCGTCGCGCCGTGCGTGCCCCGCAGCTCGTCGATCGACGCCTCGAACGCGCCCTGCACCTCGAGCGTGCCGGAGGAGGCGTCCGTCACACCGATGCGCAGCACCGGGAAGCCGCGACCCTCGCACAGCCCGCGGAACCGCACGTCGTCCTCGCGGCGCACGGTCACGATGACGCGACCCGTCGACTCCGAGAACAGCGCGGTCGCCGTGTCGACGCCGTCGCGCTCCTCGAGCTCGTCGAGCACCACGCGTGCGCCGATCCCGAAGCGCAGGACCGACTCGGCGAGGGACTGGCCGAGGCCGCCGTCCGCCAGGTCGTGGGCGCTGGTGAGCAGCTGCTCGCCGGATGCCGCGTGCAGCAGCTCCGCCAGGGCCTTCTCGCGGTCGAGGTCCACCGCCGGCGGGCGACCACCGAGGTGCCCGTGGACGGTGCCGGCCCACGCCGAGCCGTCGAGCTCGAGGCTCGTCGTGCCGAGCAGGTACACGTTGTGGCCGTCGTCCTGCCAGCCCGAGGGCACGCGCAGGGCGACGTCGTCGATGATGCCGAGCACACCGACGACGGGCGTCGGGTGGATCGGGGTCGTGCCGGTCTGGTTGTAGAACGACACGTTGCCGCCGGTGACCGGGATGCCGAGCTCCATGCAGCCGTCCGCCAGGCCCTCGACGGCCTCGGAGAACTGCCACATCACCTCGGGGTTCTCCGGCGAGCCGAAGTTCAGGCAGTCGGTGACCGCGGCGGGGACGGCGCCGGTGACGGCGACGTTCCGGTACGCCTCGGCCAGCGCCAGGCGCGCGCCCTGCTTCGGGTCGAGCTGGCAGTAGCGGCCGTTGGCGTCGGTCGCGACGGTGACGCCGAGCCCCGTCTCCTCGTCGACGCGGATCATGCCGCCGTCGTCGGGGAAGGACAGCGCGGTGTTGCCGAGCACGTAGGTGTCGTACTGGTTCGTCACCCAGTTCTTCGACGCGAGGTTCGGCGAGCCGAGCAGCTGCAGGAACTGCGCCTTGAGGGCCGGACCGTCGGTCGGACGCTCGAGCGAGGCGGCGGTGTCGGCCTGCAGCGCATCGATCCACGACGGGTAGGCGACCGGGCGGTCGTACACCGGACCGTCGACGGCGACCGTGCGCGGGTCGACGTTCACGATCTCCTGGCCCTGCCAGTCGATGACGAGACGGCCGGTGCCGGTGACCTCGCCCAGGACGCTCGTCTCGACCTCCCACTTGCCGACGACCGCGAGGAACGCGTCGAGCTTGTCCGGGCGGACGACCGCCATCATGCGCTCCTGGCTCTCGGACATGAGGATCTCCTCGGCCGTGAGCGTGGGGTCGCGCAGCAGGACGTCGTCGAGCGAGATGTGCATGCCACCGTCGCCGTTCGAGGCGAGCTCGCTCGTCGCGCAGGAGATGCCAGCGGCACCGAGGTCCTGGATGCCCTCGACCAGTTCCTCGCGGAACAGCTCGAGGCAGCACTCGATGAGGACCTTCTCGGCGAAGGGGTCGCCGACCTGCACCGCCGGGCGCTTGGTCGGGCCGCCCTCGGTGAAGGTGTCGGACGCCAGGATCGACGCGCCGCCGATGCCGTCGCCACCCGTGCGGGCACCGAAGAGCACGACCTTGTTGCCGGCACCGGAGGCGTTCGCCAGGTGCAGGTCCTCGTGCCGCAGGACACCGACCGCGAGCGCGTTGACGAGCGGGTTGCCCTGGTACACCGGGTCGAAGTAGGTCTCGCCGCCGATGTTCGGCAGGCCGAGGCAGTTGCCGTAGAACGAGATGCCGCCGACGACGCCGTGCACGACGCGCGCCGTGTCCTCGTGGTCGATCGCACCGAAGCGCAGCTGGTCCATCACGGCGACCGGGCGCGCGCCCATCGAGATGATGTCGCGGACGATGCCGCCGACGCCGGTCGCGGCGCCCTGGTAGGGCTCGACGTACGACGGGTGGTTGTGCGACTCGACCTTGAAGGTCACCGCCCAACCGTTGCCCACGTCGACGACACCGGCGTTCTCGCCCATGCCGACCATCAGGTTCTTCGTCATCTCCGGCGTGACCTTCTTGCCGAACTGACGGAGGTAGTTCTTCGACGACTTGTACGAGCAGTGCTCGGACCACATCACCGAGTACATGGCGAGCTCGCCCGAGGTGGGGCGGCGGCCGAGGATCTCGCGGATCTTCGCGTACTCGTCGGCCTTGAGCCCGAGTGCCTCGTACGGCTGCTCCTTGTCGGGGGTGGCGGCGGCGTCCTGGACGGTGTCGGGCTTCGGGCGAACGTGGGTCGTCACGGTGTTGTCGTTCCCTGTCACTGGAGTCGTGTTCGTCGGAGTCGTCGTCACTTGACGAGCGTCGACTCGATCACGGAGGTGAAGAAGGTGAGGCCGTCCGTGCCGGAGGCCATCGCCGCGGGGGTGTCCGGGCCGAACCCGGGCTCCGTCGCGTGCTCGGGGTGCGGCATGAGCCCGACGACGTTGCCGCGCTCGTTCGAGACGCCCGCGATGTCGTCGATCGACCCGTTCGGGTTCACCCCGACGTAGCGGAACACGACCTGGCCGTTGTCCTCGATGCGCTTGATCTCGTCGGCGTCGGCGACGAACCGGCCGTCGGCGTTCTTCAGCGGGATCGTGATCTCCTGCCCGGCGCTGAACCCGGAGGTCCAGGCGGTGCCGGCGGTCTCGACGCGGAGCTTCTGGTCGCGGCGGATGAACTGCTGGTGCGCGTTGCGGGTGTGGGCGCCCGGCACGAGGCGGGCCTCGGCGAGCATCTGGAACCCGTTGCAGATGCCGAGCACGGGCATGCCCTTGCCTGCGGCGTCGATGACCTCGGCCATGATCGGGGCCTTCGCCGCGATGGCGCCGGCACGCAGGTAGTCGCCGTACGAGAACCCACCGGGGAGCACGATCGCGTCGACCCCCTGCAGGTCGTGGTCGCCGTGCCAGAGCGCGACGGGGTCGGCTCCTGCGAGGCGGACCGCGCGCTGGGCGTCGCGGTCGTCGAGCGAGCCCGGGAACGTGATGACGCCGATGCGCATCCGCGTCACGCGTCCTGCACGGTGACGGAGACGACGTCCTCGATCACGGCGTTCGAGAAGACGTCGGCCGCGATGTCGCGGACCTCGGCCAGCTTCGCGTCGTCGACCGGGCCGTCGACGGCGATCTCGAAGCGCTTGCCGATGCGGACGTCGGTCAGGTCGGCCTTGCCGAGACGGGCGAGGGCGTTGCCCACCGCCTTGCCCTGGGGGTCGAGGATCTCTGCCTTGGGCATGACCTCGACGACGATGGTTGGCACGTGTTCACTCCAGCGCTTGGGTGGGTTGGGTGGGACGGCATCAGTCTACGGGCCGCGCGCGCCGCGCCGGGCCGCTTGTGGAGAAGTCGTCCAAGGCGTATGTTCCAAGTCGAATAATCGCTCGCGAACATGGTCTGGAGGCATGGATGGCGTCGCTCACGCCCCTCGCGTTCGCCGCGCTCGGCCTGCTCGCCGAGGCGCCCATGCACCCGTACGAGATGTTCCAGACGATGCTCCACCGGCACGAGGACCAGAACGTCAAGGTCCGGCCGAGCACGCTGTACCACCAGATCGGACGCCTCGTGGACCTCGGGTACGCCGAGGCACTCGGGACCGCGCGCGAGGGCAACCGGCCCGAGCGCACCACCTACGCCATCACCGACCACGGCCGCGCGGAGCTCGACGCCGGACTCCGGCGCATGATCGCGGAGCCCGCCGACGAGTACCCCGAGTTCCAGCTCGCGGTGTCCCACGTCGACAACCTGACCGCCACCGACGCGGTGACCGCGATGCGCGCACGCGCTGCCGCACTCCGCGCGGAACGTGCCGGGTACGACGAAGCCGCCACGGGCCTCCAGGCCAAGCAGCTCGCCGAGCGCTACTGGCTCGACGTGTCGTACGTGCGTGGCATGCTCACCGCGCAGATCGAGTGGCTCACCGCCACCGCCGACCGGATCGCGAGCGGCGACATCCCCTGGGACGGCCCCGCCGTCCCCGACCCAGCACCACAGAAGGACCAGGACACCACTCGATGACCTCCACCACGTCCGCCGACCTGCAGCACGGGAAGAAGCCGTGGCCCGCGCTCTGGGCACTCGTCGTCGGCTTCTTCATGATCCTCGTCGACTCGACCATCGTGTCGGTCGCGACGCCCACGATCGCGCAGGCGCTCGACGCCGACATCAACGCGGTCATCTGGGTGACGAGCGCCTACCTGCTCGCGTACGCGGTGCCGCTGCTCATCACCGGGCGCCTCGGCGACCGGTTCGGCCCGAAGGTGCTGTACCAGGCGGGTCTCGTGGTGTTCACCCTCGCGAGCCTGTGGTGCGGCCTCGCCGGGTCGATCGAGGTGCTCATCCTCGCCCGCGTCGTGCAGGGCCTCGGCGCCGCGATGATGACCCCGCAGACGATGGCGGTCATCACGCGCATCTTCCCGCCGCAGAACCGCGGTGCGGCCATGGGCCTGTGGGGCGCCGTCGCCGGCGTCGCCTCGCTCGTCGGCCCGATCGTCGGCGGGCTGCTCGTCGACGGCCTCGGCTGGGAGTGGATCTTCTTCGTGAACGTCCCCGTCGGCGTCGTCGCCTTCGTGCTCGCGCAGCGCTTCGTCCCCCGCTTCGAGCGGCACGGACACCGCTTCGACTACCTGGGCATCGTGCTCAGCGCCGCCGGCATGTTCCTGCTCGTCTTCGGCATCCAGGAGGGCGAGACCTACGACTGGGGCACCATCACGGGCCCGATCTCGGTCTGGTCGCTGATCATCACCGGCATCGTCGTGCTCGCCGCCTTCGTGGTGTGGCAGGGCGTGCAGAAGGGTGAGCCGCTGCTGCCGCTCGGCCTGTTCAAGGACCGCAACTTCACGCTCGCCAACATCGCCATCACGGCCGTCGGCGTCGCGATCTCGTCGTTCGCGCTGCCGATCATGCTCTGGGCACAGGACGTCCTGCGCTTCTCGCCGACCCAGGCCGCCCTGCTGCTCGTGCCGCAGGCCGTCCTGTCCGCCGCGCTCGCACCGCTCGTCGGCAAGAACCTCAACAAGTGGAACCCGCGGTGGGTCGGCTCGTTCGGCCTCGCGTGCTTCTCCGGCGGGCTGTTCTGGTTCGGCGCCCTGCTGTGGTCGGGCGCCGGCTGGGGCTGGACGCTGCTGCCGAGCGCGCTCCTCGGGCTCGCGAACGCCTGCATGTGGGGTCCGCTCTCGGTCTCGGCGACGCGCAACCTGCCGCCGGCGCTCGCCGGTGCGGGGTCGGGCGTCTACAACACCACGCGGCAGATCGGTGCGGTGCTCGGTTCGGCCGGCATCGCGGCGCTGATCGAGGCGCGCATCACGGCGAACTTCCCGTCCGGGTCGGGCACGGGCTCGGGCGGTGCGGAGCAGCAGGTCGGCGCGCTGCCGGAGTTCCTGCAGCAGCCGTTCGCCACGGCGATGGGGCAGTCGCTCGTGCTGCCGGCCGTGGTGCTCGTGGCGGCCATCGTCGCGGCGCTGTTCCTGGCGAAGCCGAAGCAGACGACGGCGTGGAAGCAGACCGGCGCGGTCGAGACGCAGCCCGGCGCGGCGGAGCCCGAGGCCGCGGCGCGCTGACGCTGCGGCTGGGGTCGTCGCGCACGGACCCCGGTCCCGCTCGTGCGGGGCAGTCGTCCGGGGTGCCGGTCGTGCGGGGCAGTCGTCCGGGTCGTGCCGGTGTAGAACGACAAGACCGCTGTCGTACGACAGCGGTCTTGTCGTTCTTGCCGTCCAGAGCGGAAGAGCGTGGATCGGCGGGGACTGGTGCGACAGGATCGTCGTCGTACGACAGCGCATCTGTCGTACGACGGCGCCGCACGACCCCCCGGACCCCGCTCATCCCCGCCGCTGCAGGTGCGCCCGGGTCAGCTCGGCCATCTCCTCGTCGGACAGGGCGTCCACGGAGCGGGCCTCGCGGCGGTCCGTCCGCTGCCACCGCACGAACAGCATCACGAGCACCGGGACGTCGGCGACCTCGGCGATGAACCAGAGCAGGTCACCCGCCAGGTGCTGGTCGCGCAGGGGGGACGGGAACCACGGCTGCCCCACGGCGTGCACGAGCGACCCGTCGAGCACGTGGTCCGACACCCGCAGCACGATGCCGGGGACCGCGTCGAGCAGTAGCTCCACGAAGGCGAGCAGGAACTCGACCGTCACGAACGTCGAACTCCGGAGGACCCCCGGCTCGGACAGCGGCCCGAGCACCGTGAAGCCGAGCACCGGCACGGACACGGTGACGAGCGCGGCCCACACGCTCGACTCGCGCACGACCGCCGACAGCGGGGTGAGCAGCACCGCGAAGAGCACCAGCCCGACCACGGGGGCGACGATCGCGTTGCCGAGCACCCGGATCGGCCGGGAGTGCACCACGCGGTCGGCGACGGCGGACCAGTGCGCGGGTCCGCCCAGGCGCAGCAGGGACACGGGAGCGGCCAGGGCGGCGAAGGTCGGAACCGCGAAGAACAACAGGGCGAGCCGGAGCGTGAACGCCCACCGGAGCTCCTGGTCGTACCGCCCGACGATGCCGAACTGCAGCACGGCGAAGAGCAGCAGTGCGACCAGGAACGACGCGGTGCGCCAGGCGGACCACCGGGCCCCACGGCGTCGAGCGCCGACGAGCCACCAGCCGTAGGTCACCGCGGCGACCGCCAGCAGCACCGCGGCCAGGGGATCGACGTGCCAGGTGCTCCAGAACTCGGCGGGTTCGGGCGTGGGGTGCCTCCTGGTGTCGGGCCGGACGAGCCGGCTCCGTCATCCTCCGCCCGTCCGACCCCGCCGCAGCCGGGCCGATGCGCAGCGGCGGTGAGGATCGGCTCAGGTGCCCACTGGTCCCACGGCTGCCGAGGCTGTCCGCGCGGGCCGGGTCCGGCCGAGCAACCACACCCCGACCGGCACGGCGACCGCGCCGAGGACCGCGACGCCGAAGGACAGGTGCCACTGCATCACGACGAACGCCGGACCGATCGTGCACAGCGCTGCGGCGGTCACCACGGGCCACCCCGCCCGGTCGGTCCCCGGCTGCAGTCGGGGGAGCGGGCGGTCCCACCGGCGCAGCGCCCTGGCCACACCGATCGCCGCGGCCAGCACGACGACGAGTGCGATCGGCCGCGTCGCCCACCACGGCACGGAACCCGGGTCGGGGAACGGGACGGCGAGCGACAGCGCGACGCCGTTGAGGGCGATGTACAGCGGCAGATGCCAGAGGTAGATCGCCATGCCGTCACGACCGAGCACGAACACGGTCGCCTGCGCCGGCCGGGTCTGCATCAGTCGGGTGAGCGGTCGGTGCACGAGCTGCACGAGGCAGACCTGCGACACCGCGAGCACCGCCAGCGGCAGCATCGGCGGGTTGAGGTCCTGCAGCATGTCCGGCGCCCAGAGTCCGACGCTCGTCAGCGGGACGAGGAGGGCGTACCCGGCCAGCGCGACGGCCGCGAGCAGCAGCCTCGAGCGGCGGGCGAACCAGCCGTCCGCCCAGAGGAACCCGAGCTGCTGCGCGAAGAGCCACACCGGGCCGAGGTTGAGGAGTCCGACCTCGGCGGTGCCGGTCGCGAAGCGGAGCGTGTCGACGGCCGTCGCGAGGACCAGCAGGACACTGAGCGTGCGGAACGGCGCTCGCGCGTGCAGGCGTGCCATCACCGGCACGCAGTACTGCGTGATGCCGTACGCGGCGAGGAACCAGAGCGGCGAGCCGATGCCGAACGCGACCTCGGCGAGCAGCTCCGAGGAGGTGCCCAGGGCCGTCGCGATGCCCAGGCCGAGTGCCAGCACCACGAACAGCGGCACCGCCGGGCGGTAGAGCCGCACGAGTCGCGTCGCCACGAAGTCCCGCGCGCCGCCGCCCCGAGCGAGCGTGCTGCGCCACCCGACTGCGCTCGCGAACCCGCCGACCGCGAAGAACAGCGGCATCACCTGGCCCGCCCACGTCGCGGGGACGTACCAGGCCGCCTCCTGCAGCGGGCTCGTGACACCGATGCCGTCGGCCGACACCGCCACCCCGACCATCGTGACGTGCACGACGACGACGAGGACGACGCACGCCGTCCTGATGAGGTCGACGACCAGGTCCCGCTGCGCGATGATCCCCCGGACGTCCTGAGCGCTGCTGGCCGGCACGGAGTCGATCCGCGACGAAGGCCCCTGCTTCGTGGACATGCCGTGACGCTAGCGCCCGACCGGCTGGATCAGCATCGTCCCAGCGGATCGCGACCGGATCGTGACACATCGCATGCCAGCAGCGGCATACATCGTCCTGAGAGTCGCGCGCGGAGTCGCCGTGGGGGAGGGGGGCACACCGCCGCTGCGGACGGGCACGGCCGGATGGCGCGCCGACACGCGCAGCACGCCGCCCCCTGGGCCCCGAGCCCACGACCGTGTACGGTGGAGCTTGTCTTGACCGGTGCAAGAGAAAGAAGTTGATGGACGCCGACGCCGACCTGCTCCGGGCTGCCGGCCTGCGGGTGACGACGCCCCGGCTGGCCGTCCTGCGTGCCTCGGGATCGATGCCGCACGCGACCGCGGACGACATCCTCACCGCGGTCTCGGTCGAGCTGCCGACGACGAGCCACCAGGCCGTCTACGGGGTGCTGGGCGCCCTGACCGGCGCAGGACTCGTCCGGCGCATCGAGCCCGCGGGCAGTCCGGCGCGGTACGAGCGGCGCACCGGGGACAACCACCACCACATCGTCTGCACGATGTGCGGCGCGGTCGAGGACGTCGACTGCGCCGTCGGCCACGCCCCCTGCCTCACGCCGTCGGAAACGCACGGCTTCGCCGTCACGACGGCCGAGGTCACGTACTGGGGCATCTGCGAACGCTGCGCAGCGGCGGAACGCGACGACGCCCAGGTCGTCACGGCCTGACTCCGGCGGGACGTCCGGAGTCGGACGAGACCGCCCGGCGCGACACCGACGTGACGCGCCCCACGAGCAACCCGAACCATCCTGACCGAACCAACCGTTCCACCTGAGGAGGAACCGTGTCCGACCAGAACACGACCGGCCCCGCCGGCACCCCCACCACGACGACCAACTCCGGCGCCCCCGTCTCGAGCGACCAGCACTCCATGGGTGTCGGCGCCGACGGCCCCCTCGCCCTCCACGACCACTACCTGGTCGAGAAGCTCGCCCAGTTCAACCGCGAGCGCGTCCCGGAGCGCGTCGTCCACGCGAAGGGCGGCGGTGCGTTCGGTACCTTCACCGTCACGCACGACGTCTCGCAGTACACGCGTGCCGCGTTCCTGCAGCCGGGCAAGCAGACCGAGATGCTCGCCCGCTTCTCGAGCGTCGCCGGTGAGCAGGGCTCCCCGGACACCTGGCGCGACCCCCGCGGCTTCGCGCTGAAGTTCTACACCGAAGAGGGCAACTACGACCTCGTCGGCAACAACACCCCGGTGTTCTTCATCCGCGACGGCATCAAGTTCCCCGACTTCATCCGCTCGCAGAAGCGCCTGCCGGGCAGCCACCTCCGCAACCACGACATGCAGTGGGACTTCTGGACCCTCTCCCCGGAGTCGGCCCACCAGGTCACGTGGCTCATGGGTGACCGCGGCCTGCCGTCGTCGTGGCGCCACATGGACGGCTTCAGCTCGCACACCTACCAGTGGATCAACGCCGAGGGCGAGCGCTTCTGGGTGAAGTACCACTTCGAGACGCAGCAGGGCCACAAGACCCTGACGCAGGAGGACGCCGACCGCATCGCCGGTGAGGACGCCGACTTCCACATCCGCGACCTCTACGAGGCGATCGAGCGCCAGGACTTCCCGAAGTGGGTCCTCAAGGTGCAGGTCATGCCGTACGCGGACGCCGAGGGCTACCGCTTCAACCCGTTCGACCTGACGAAGGTGTGGCCGCACGCGGACTACCCGCTCATCGAGGTCGGCACGATGGAGCTGAACCGCAACCCGGAGAACTACTTCGCGCAGATCGAGCAGGCCGCGTTCGCGCCGTCGAACTTCGTCCCCGGCATCGCGGCGAGCCCCGACAAGATGCTCCTCGCGCGCATCTTCAGCTACGCGGACGCCCAGCGCTACCGCGTCGGCACGAACCACGCGCAGCTGCCGGTGAACGCCCCGAAGAACGAGGTCCACTCGTACTCGAAGGACGGCGCCATGCGCTTCGACTTCCAGAAGGCCGAGGTACCGGTCTACGCGCCGAACACCCAGGGTGGAGCGCACGCCGACCCGACCGCGACGGACGACGTCCCGGGCTGGGAGTCCGACGGCGCGCTGCAGCGCTCCGCGGCGACCCTGCACGCGGAGGACGACGACTTCGGCCAGGCCGGCACGCTCTACCGTGAGGTCCTCGACGACGCCGCGCGTGAGCGCCTGGTCGGCAACATCGCCGGCCACGTCTCGAAGGTGACGCGCGACGACCTGCGCGAGCGCGTGTTCGCCTACTGGACCAGCGTCGACGGCGACCTGGGGGCGCGCGTGCGCGCCGCGGTCGCGCCGAGCGCGCCCGGTTCGAACGAGGACCCGGAGAAGGTCGCGGTCGAGGCGTAGTCGCCACCACCTGCCGGACGGGAGGCCCGGTACCAGCTGGTACCGGGCCTCCCGTCCGTCGTCGTGGCTGTGTCAGACCTGCTGGCCGTTCAGCATGGTCTCGCCCGGCTGGTGGCGGGGCCCGGTCCTCGTTCCTAGACCTGCTGTCCGTTGAGCATGATCTCGCCCGTCGGCCAGTCCTCCAGCTGCGCCTCGACCGGCAGGAGCATCCAGCCGCCCTGCTCGGTCTCGTTCACACCGACCCCGTCGGCCGTGAAGGCCGAGAACGTGCCGACGGCGCCGTCGACCTCGTGCCAGCCCATGTGCGCGTAGAAGGGGATGCGGTCCTCGCCGGCGCCGAGGAAGCCGTAGGGCACGCGGAGTCCCTCGAGGACGGCGCGGGTGCGGACGAGGAGCTCGCGGCCGACCCCGCTGCCCTGCAGCCTCGGCGAGACGGCGACGATGCCGGTGTCGCCGACCAGGACGTCCTGCCCACCGACCGTGACGAACATCCGACGGATCCCGACGTGCGCGAGCACCGTGCCGTCCTCGCCCCAGCCGACGACGCGGCGCTCGGGCTGCATGCCGGCGTAGTCGCGGCCGCCCACGTACCAGTGCGACCAGCTCGGGAACGCCTGCCCGAGCATCGCTGCGATCGCCTCGTGGTCGGGGAGCGACAGTGCGCTCTCCTCGACCACCTCCCACCGGATGTCTTCGCTCACGGGTCCATCCTGCCGGGTCCGCCTGCGCGTCGGTGCGGCCCGAGGCTCGGCCAGGCGGACATGTTCGCGTGTGCTCGACCACGAACGTGTCCGCGGAGCCGAGCCTCGGCGCAGACCGCCCGCGCGCGAGCCGCTCAGCCGCGACCGGGCGCGGTCACCTCGATGCGGTTCGCCCACGGGTCCTCGAACGCCACGGTCCGACCGTCGTCCGCGGTCTGCACCCCGGTGTCGTGCATGCGGGACACGAGTGCGCCGAGGTCGTCCGCGCCCGGCACCTCGATCCGCACGAGCCCGAGCCCGAGTGCCTGCTGCCGGCGCCCGGCCCCGCGGGAGTTCCACGTGTTCATCGCCATGTGGTGGTGGTACCCGCCCGCGCTGACGAACAGCGCCTGGTCGCCCATCGCCGCGGTCGTCGCGAAGCCGAGCCGGTCGACGTAGAACGCCTTCGCGGTGGCGACGTCGCCCACGGACAGGTGCACGTGGCCGACCCGGCCGGGGCGCGTGCTGGCCGCTTCGAGCGCCGAGGAGGTCAGGTGTTCCTGCACGAAGGCGTTCGGGTCGACGTAGATCGTGGCCATGTCGACCATCCCGTGCGTCCACGACCACTCGGTGCGGTCGCGGTCCCAGTACAGCTCGACGCCGTTGCCCTCGGGGTCATGGAAGTAGAACGCGTTGCTGACCAGGTGGTCGGCGCTGCCCGTGAAGGTCTGCGGGTACTTCGTCGCGACGGAGTACAGCGCTGCCGCCAGGTCGGCCTGCGTGTCGAACAGGATCGCGGTGTGGAAGAGCCCGGCCTCGTGCGGGGCGGCGTGCCGCATCGCGGGGGCGTGCTCGAGGACGACGATCGGCGTCGACCCACGACCGAGCACGGCGGTCCCGCCCGCGTTCGTCAGCTCCGTCAGGCCGACGCCGTCGCGGTAGTAGGCGACCATCGTGTCGAGGTCGGCCACGTGGAGCGTGACGGCGCCCATCCCGGTGTCGGCTGCGAGCAGGTCCTGCGTGTGCATGCCCCCAGTGTGCGCCGGAATGGTTGACGCGTCAACCAAACCGCGACCACGGGCTACTTCGCGCTGAACCCGCCGTCCGTCTTGAGCAGCTGGCCGTTCACCCACCCGCCGTCCGGCCCGAGCAGGAACCCGACGAGCGCCGCGGTGTCGGTCGGCATCGACGGGCGCCCGAGCGGGGTCTGCGCGACGGCGGCTCGGCGGATCTCGTCGGTCATCCACCCGGTGTCGTTCGGGCCCGGGTTCACCAGGTTCGCACTCACCCGGACGTCGCCGAGCTCGAGGGCAGCCCCGACGATCAACCGGTCGAGTGCGCCCTTGCTCGTGCCGTACGGCAGGTTGAACCCGACGTGGTCGCTCGTCAGCGCGACGATGCGACGGCGGTCCTCCGGTACGGCCGCACCCTCGCGGAGCCGCCGCGCGTACGCCTGCACGACGAGGAACGGCGCGCGCACGTTCACCGCCAGGTGCCGGTCGAACGACTCCACCGTCGTGGTCGCGAAGTCCGAGTCGACCGACTCGCAGTGCGACATCACCACGGCGGTCACCGGCACGCCGGCCTCTGCCTCGGCGCGGCCGACGAGCGCGGCCGCCTGCTCGGGGTCGGCCAGGTCGACCGGGAGGCGCGTCACCCGTGCCCCCGCACGCTCGGCCTCCGCGACCACCGCGTCCACCCCGTCGGGGTCGGCCGCGCCGTGCACGCGCGCGTCGTACGGCCCCCACCACGAGAGGGCGAGGTCCCAACCGTCGGCGGCGAGCCGCGTCGCGATCGCGGCACCGATCCCGGCGCGGCGGCCGACGCCCGTCACCAGGGCGAGCGGTCTGCTGGTGAGCGGTCCGTGGGTCATGGGTCGTGCCTCCCGTCCGGGCGACGCGTCGGTGCGTCGCCCGACCAGGATGGCATCGCACACGGGATCCCGTCGGCCCGGCGCGGCGCGGCAGGGCCAGGATGGGAGCATGCCGCCCTCCCGCCGACCCGACCTGGCGACCTTCCCGGTCGACCGTCTGCGCGACCGCATGTCGTCGTACATCTACGGCAACATCACCGTGCTCGCGGTCGCGATCGCGGTGGGGCCGGAGCAGATCGAGCACGGGGCAGCGGTGCTCACGGTGCTCGCGACGGCGGTGCTGACGTACCTGGCGCACGTGCTGTCCCACCTCGTGGCGCACACCATCGGCGACACCGGTGACGACGCCGAGCACCGGGAGACGATCGGGGCGATCCTGCGCGACGCGAACCCGATCGCGACCTCCGGCCTCATCCCCGCGGTGCTCTACGCCGTCGCGTGGGCGGACTGGCTGCCGGCGCAGTGGGCGCAGACCGCGGCGATCGTCATCCTCGTCGTCCGCATCGCGATGGTCGGGGTGTTCCTGCAGCGGTTCAGCGGACGGCGTCCGACGTTCCTCGGGCTCTGGGGTGGCATCGTGCTCGCCGCGGTGGCCTTCGTGATCGGCCTGGTGAAGGTGGTGGTGACGCATTGAGCGAGCAGACCGACGAGTCGCGTGCCGGACGACCGGTGCGGTCCGGGTGGCGCTTCGTCCGCGACCTGGCGGTCATCGTGGTCGTCGCGCTGCTGGCGTCCTTCCTGGTGAAGGCCTACCTGGTGCGGGCGTTCTCGATCCCGTCGGGCTCGATGGAGCGCACGCTGCTGATCGGGGACAACGTGCTGGTGAACGAGCTCGTGCCGGGCGTCGCGCCGCTCCGCCGGGGCGACGTCGTGGTCTTCCGCGACCCGGGCGACTGGCTGACCAGCGAGCAGGGCGACGACCTCATCAAGCGGGTGATCGGGCTGCCGGGCGACCGGGTGTCGTGCTGCGATGCCCAGGGACGGCTGTCCGTGAACGGCCACGCGGTCGACGAGCCGTACGTGGTCCGGCCGTCCGACGTGGACCGTGTCTCGGCGGAGGACTTCGACGTCACCGTGCCCGCGGGGCGGATCTGGGTGATGGGCGACAACCGGTACGAGTCGGCCGACTCGCGCATCCACGGGACGGTGCCGACGGCCGACGTCGTGGGCCGGGCGTTCGTCGTGACCTGGCCGGTCACGCGGTGGAGCGTGCTCGGCCGGTACGGCGAGGAGTGGGACGCGGTGCCCGACCCGCGGTGAGGGGCCCCGCGCAGCGCGGTGGACGGCCCTGCAGCCGGGCCGTCCGGTCGCGGTGGCCGGTCAGCAGCCGGGTCGTCCGGACGCGGTGGCCGGTCAGCAGCCGGTCGTGCTGAGCGTGACCCGCGTGACGTCGTCGCCCGACACCGTCGTCCGGACGGAGCACAGGTCGCCGGCCCGCACCGTGACGTCGCCGAGCGGGACCCCGGCGAAGTCCGCGGTGCCTCCGGGGAACACCCGCTGGTGCTCGGACAGCTTGCCGGTCGCCGCGAAGACCTTCACCTCGTAGGGGCGATCCGCAGCGTTCGACGACACGGTCACCGAGATCTGCCCGGTCGAGTCGTGGGCGCCGCACCCCGTCAGCGAGAGCGCGGCGGCAGCGCCGAGGGCGAGCACGAGCGGAGCACGACGGATCACCGTGCCGAGGGTACGCGCGTCCGACACGGGCGCGTGTCCGGCGGATCCGGTCGCGCGTTCCCGGGTCCACCGTTCTGGGGAGGGGCGCTCCCACGGCGGACCAGTAGCGTGGAGGGCATGCACCAGGGGACCTCACCGACCTCCGCCGGATCATCGCCCGACGCCGTCCGCCGCGCGGCCCTCGTCGCCGCGCTCGACGTCGTCGACGGCGGGCCCGAGGAACGCTTCGAGCGCATCACGCGGATCGCCCGCGAGGCGTTCGGTGTCTCGGGCTCCTTCCTCAACCTCGCCGGCACCGAGGTCCTCACCATCAAGTCGCAGCAGAGCGACGCCGTGTTCGGGCCGACCATCCCGCTCCGGGACACGTTCTGCGGCCGCACGCTCGACCAGGCCGGTCCGATCGTCGTACCGGATGCCCGCGCCGACGACCGGTACGCCGACATGCCGATGGTCGTCGAGGACCCCAACGTGCGCTTCTACGCCGGTGTGCCGCTCCGCGTCGGCGACGACCACGTCAAGGTCGGCACGCTCTGCCTGGTCGACCCGCAGCCCCGGACGCTGGAGCCCGACGACCTGGCGCTGCTCGAGGAGCTCGGCGTGTGGGCGGAGCGCGAGCTCGCGGCCGGCGCGGACGAGGACCGCCTCCG
Source organism: Curtobacterium sp. MR_MD2014 (assembly GCF_000772085.1). NCBI lineage: Bacteria > Bacillati > Actinomycetota > Actinomycetes > Micrococcales > Microbacteriaceae > Curtobacterium > Curtobacterium sp. MR_MD2014. The sequence continues at coordinate 576,717 of NZ_CP009755.1, forward strand.
GAACGTCCTCGCCGGGCTGCAGCCCACGCCGGTCACGGTGCCGGGGTACCGGATCGGCGGCATGTCGGTCCCGCACGGGGTGGTCTCCGGCGACCTGCACGAGTGGCACCTCGCCGGTGACGCCCTGCACCTGACGGTCGCGGACGTGATGGGCAAGGGCATGTCCGCCGGGCTGCTGGCGGCGACGATCCGCGGAGCGCTCCTCGCGCGGCCGGACGAGGAGCCCGGGCGGGCGATCGCCGCCCTGGACGAGCAGGTCGCGCCGGACCTCGGCCGTGCCGAGTCGTTCGCCACCATGTTCCACGGCCGGCTCGATCCGACCAGCGGACGGATGGACTTCGTCGACGCCGGGCACGGCCTCGTCCTGCAGATGCGTGCGGACGGCCGTGAACGGACGCTCCTGTCGAACGACCTGCCGATCGGCCTGCACCCGGCCGGGCTCACCCGGTCGTCGGGGTCGCTCGTGCTCGAGCAGGGTGACGTCCTCGTGCTCGTCAGCGACGGTGCGCTCGAACTCTGGGACTCGACGCTGCAGTCGCTGTCCCGGCTCGGGGCCCTGTGGCGCGAGGAGCCCGAGATCGACGCGTTCCTGGGTCGGGTCCGCGCCCGTGCGCTCGAGCACGACCCCGGTGACGACCTGACGGTCGTCGTGCTCGTCCGCGACTGAGCCACGGCGACCGGCGACCGGCGACCGGCGGTCGTCGGTCGTCACGTGGTCGGACGGGAGGCGCGCGGCGGCCCCGCCACGCGCCTCCCGGCCGGCACCCGGTCACGTCGCGCTCCGCTGCGGACGACACACCCTGCTGTGGCGGGGTGCGACGTCCGTGCGAGGGCGCGACGTCCGTGCCGGGGCGCGATCCGTGATCGGCGGACGCGTGGCGGGACGCACCCGGCCGGGCCGCGACGCCGGCCCGGCGGTCAGGCGCCGAGGCGCTCGATGAGCTCCGCGTAGCGGGCGGCCGTGCGGTCCACGATCTCCGCCGGCAGCACCGGCGGGGTGCCCTGGCGGTCCCAGTTCGCGCTGAGCCAGTCGCGCACGATCTGCTTGTCGAACGAGTCCGTGCGGCTGCCGGAGCGGGCGTCCCAGTAGCGGCTGGAGTCGCTGGTCAGGACCTCGTCCGCGATCCGGATCGTGCCGTCGGTGTCGCGGCCGAACTCGAACTTCGTGTCGGCGATCACGACGTCGTGCTCGAGGGCGATCGCCGCCGCCTCGCCGTAGACGCGCAGCGACAGGTCGCGGAGGGCCTCGGCGTCCTCGCGCCCGACGAGCTCGACGGTCTGCTCGAAGGAGATGTTCTCGTCGTGCTCGCCCTGCGGCGCCTTGTAGGCCGGGGTGTAGATCGGCTCGGGCAGGCGGTCGCCCTCGGACAGCCCCGCGGGCAGGGGGACACCGCACACGCTCTGCGTCTCGCGGTACTCCGCCCAACCGCTGCCGACCAGGTACCCCCGGACGACGCACTCGACCGGGAACATGGCGAGCGGCAGCACGTGCATGGACCTGGCGGCCACGGACTCCGGCACCGGGGTCCCGCCGGCACCGGGGTCGACCAGGTGGTTCGGGACGTCCGCGATGCGGTCGAACCAGAAGCGCGACAGCCGTGTCAGGAGCTCGCCCTTGCCGGGGATCGGGGGTTCGAGTGCGAAGTCGTAGGCGCTGACCCGGTCCGAGGCGACGAGCAGCAGCTCCGACGCGCTCGCGACGTCGTCGACGCCCGCGGGCACGTAGAGCTCGCGGACCTTGCCCGACGAGACGTGCCGCCAGCCGGGCAGCTCGGACACGGCCGTCACCGTGCGACCTTCGCGGCGATGTCGGTGCGGTACTGCGCCCCCTGGAGCGCGATGTCGCCGAGTCCGGCGTAGGCGCGCTCCCGGGCCTGTGCGAAGTCGGTGCCCGTCGCGACGACGCTCAGCACCCGGCCGCCGGTGGCGACGAGGTCGTCGTCGAGCACGGCGGTCGCGGCGTGCGCCACGGACACGCCCTCGCGCGCCTCGGCAGCGTCGATGCCGGTGATGACCCGACCGGTGTGCGGGTTCTCCGGGTAGCCCTCGCTCGCGAGCACCACCGTGACCGCGACGTCGGTGCTGAACGCCGGTTGCGGAGCCGACGCGAGCTGTCCGGTCGCGGCCGCCGTCAGCAGGGCGCTGAGCGGCGTGGTCAGGCGGGGGAGCACGACCTGGGTCTCCGGGTCGCCGAAGCGGGCGTTGAACTCGATGACGCGGACGCCCTGTTCGGTCACGATGAGCCCGCAGTAGAGCAGGCCGATGAACGGCGTCCCCTCGTGCTCGAGTCGACGGACGGTGGGGAGCGCCACGAGCTCGGTGACCTCGGCGACGAACGCCTGCTCGGACTCCCACCGCTCGGCGAGCCACGGGAGCGGGGAGTAGGCGCCCATGCCGCCGGTGTTCGGACCGGTGTCCCCGTCGCCCAGGCGCTTGTGGTCCTGTGCGGGGCTGAGTGCCCGGACGTCGTGCCCGTCGCTCAGGAAGAACAGCGAGACCTCTTCGCCGTCGAGGAACTCCTCGACCACCACGCGGCCGTGCTGCAGCCAGTACGTGGCGTGGTCGACGGCCGCCTGCCGGTCCTCGGTCACCAGGACGCCCTTGCCCGCGGCGAGCCCGTCGGCCTTGACCACGTACGGTGCCCCGAGCTCGTCGATCGCGGCCACGGCCTCGTCCACCGTGCCGGCGTACACGGGGCGTCCGGTCGGGACCCCGGCCTCGGCCATGATGCGCTTCGCGAACGCCTTCGACCCCTCGAGCTGGGCGGCCGCACGGCTCGGGCCGAACACCGGGATGCCCCGGGTCCGGAGCGGGTCGGCGACCCCGGCGATCAACGGCGCCTCGGGCCCGACGACCACGAGCTCCACGCCGTTCTCGATCGCGTACTCGGCGATCAGCTCGCCGTTCGTGGGGTCGAGCGACACGGTCTCGACGTCGGTGGCGATGCCGGCGTTGCCGGGGGCCACCGTGATGACGTGTCCGGCCCGCTCTGCGAGGAGGGCCGTGATGATCGCGTGCTCGCGGGCACCGGAACCGAGGACGAGGATTCGCACGCGGCAAGCCTACCGAGCGCGACACGCCGTCCGCGATGCGACGGCTAGCCTGTGGACATGCCGCCGAAGAGGATCGAGGACGCCGCCGGACGCTCCGCGCTCGCCGCCGTGCGCGCGGGCTCGACCGTCCGCTCGGACGTCGCGACCGCGGTGCGGTGGACCCTGCAGCGCCTGGCCGACGACGTCCCCGGCAACAGCGTCGAGGTCCGCGTCCCGCCGTTCGCCGCGGTGCAGGCGGTCCCCGGTCCACGGCACACGCGGGGGACCCCGCCGAACGTGGTGGAGACCGACGCCACGACCTGGCTGGCCCTGGCGCTGGGCGAGCTGCGGTGGGACGAGGCCCTGGCGGCGTCGCGGGTCAGCGCGTCCGGCTCCCGTGCCGACCTGACGGCGTTCCTGCCGGTCCGCACCGCGGTCTGACGCCGGTCGCGCCGCTGCGGTCGCGCGGCCGGGTGACCCGGCAGCCGGGGCGCTCGGCCGGGTCGTACAGCCTGGCTCACCGACTTAGGTAGGTCCTACCGATGTGACCGACAGGACCACCCGCGTAACGTCGAAGTCGCCGGGATTCGGACCCGACCCGAACGGGTCCGAACCCGGCGACAGGGTTCAAGGTACGCGACATGCTGCCTTCGTTGTCAACCGGTACGGCGAGTCGTGCTGCAAACCGCAACGATCGCGGTCCCATCGGGGACCTTTCCTGACCCTGCGTCAGCTTCCGAGGCGGTTCAGGACGCCGCAGGACGACCATCAGGACGCCGACGCGTGGTCAGCGGGCGCCGAGCATCTCCACCAGCTCCGACCGCGCGTGCACGTCCCACTTCGCGAAGATCCGCGACATGTGCGCGTCGATCGTCCGCACGCTCAGGCTCAGCGTCTCCGCGATCCGCCGGTTGCTCAGGCCCTGCGCCGCGAGTTCCGCGACCTCGTACTCCCGGTTCGTCAGCGGTGGGCGGACCCGACCGGCCGACACGGCCATCCCGTGCGCGGCGAGGACCCCCTGCGCCGCCACGACCCGCGTCCGGTCGCCGGCGAGCTCGGCGTCCGCGTACTCGACGACCGCGCGGGCGAGGGGACCGTCGACGCGCGCTGCAGCTTCGCGCATGCGGGCGAGCGACGCGGTGGTGTCCCGCCCGGACGTCATGTCGTGCGTGTAGTGCTGCGTCACCGCGTACATCACGTGCAGCCACGACCCGTCACGGGTGCTGCGCTCGATGATCTCGTCCGCGTGTCGGAGTCCGGCCGGGTTGCCGAGCACCGTCTCGGTCCAGGCGATCGACACCGCCACCTGCTCGCCGGTGATCCGCATCGCGCGGCCCGGTGTGGTGCGGGCGCGCTCGAGTGCCGCGGCCGCGCGCTCGGTGTCGCCGGCGTACGCGTACGCCATGGCCAGTCGTGCCCAGGGGTAGGCAGCGAACCCGCCGTGGTCGGCCACGTCGTAGCGCTCGCACGCCGCCGAGAACGCGGCGATCGCGTCGTCCCACCGTCGCTGGCCGATCGCGTGGTTGCCCAGGCCGATGAGCTCGAGCGTGAAGTCGTACTTCAGGAACGGGCTCCCGCGTCGGACCGGGATCTCGGTGACCAGGTCGGCCATGTCCCCGCGCCAGACCTGCACCTGGTGCAGCACCGAGACGTTCTCGCCGACGCCCCACGGGGCAGCCTCGACGTGCTCGACGGCGGTGGCGATCGCCCGACGCGCGAACGCGGCGGCCTCCTCGAGCCGGCCCTCGGTCGCGAGTGCCATGGTGACGCACGGCGCGAGGCACAGGAGCGACACGGGCACGGTCGGCTGCTGGAGGATGCGCGACCGCTCGATCTCCGCCCGGACCTCGGCGAACCGACCGCCCCAACCCAGGTGGGCCAGTCGGAGCAGCCGGACGTGCTCGGCCGTCTCCGGACCGACGAGGGGTGCGAGGGCCTCGGAGAGCGCCACGGCGGCGTCGACGTCGTCGTCGTGGAACTGCCGGATGTTCGCCAGGGTCTCGCACGCCTCGACCACGACGGCGTCGTCGATCTCGCCGGCTCGCTTCCGGGCGAGGTCCCACGCGGCCTCCGCGTCGGCGCGACCGGCCTCACGACCCGTGCTGTACGAGTGCGCGATGGACCGCAGGCAGAGGGCGGTGACCCGCTCGGTGGCCGTGAGCGCGGTGCGCAGTGCGGCCGAGGCCAGGGCGACGGCGCTCTCGTGCTCCTGCAGCCGGACCGCGACCTGGGTGGCGTCGATGAGCTGGCCGACCGACGGCAGCACACCGCACTCGAGCGACCAGAGCGCGGCGCGGAGCCGGGCGGCCGGCGGCGCTCCCTCCGGCCGGGCGGTCCGGAAGGCGTTGGCGCGCGCGAACAGTGCCGTGCGCCGCGCGACCGGCACGAGGCCACGGACGACCTCGCCCACGAGCGGGTGGGACGACCGGACGATGCTCGTGCCGTCCTCGGCGGAGTCGACGGCGACCAGGCCGAGCGCGACGACCCGGTCGACATCGCCGCCGGACACCATCCCGAGCAGTCGGACGAGCGGGATCGGGTCGGCGAGCGCGACGATGTCGACGACGTCACGGAGGTCCTCGGGCAGCGCGCCGAGCTCGGTGCGGTACATGTCCGCCAGGCTGTTCGACGCGGTGACCCGGCCGCGCCAGTACCAGCCCGTCGCGGTCTGGTCGAGCGCCCCGGACGTCAGTGCCGCGCGGACGACCTCGCGCAGGTACAGCGGGTTGCCGGCGGTCGCCCGGTGCACGCGCTCGGTCGAGGCGGTCTCGAGCTGCGCGCCGAGTGCCTGTGCGACGACCTCGCCGGTCTCGTGCAGGTCGAGCGGGGCGAGGTCGATGCGCTCGAGCAGGTCGTCCTGCCACAGTGCGCGGAGCGGCTCCGACAGTGCGGTGAAGTCGCGGCACGTCAGCACGAGCCGCGCACCCTGGTCGCGGACGAGCCAGGCGACGTACCGAGCCGAGATGGCGTCGAGGTGGTCGGCGTCGTCGACGCGCAGCACGACGTCGCGGTCGGCCAGGTCGTCGGTCTCGCGCAGTCGGCGTGCGGCCGAGGCGTCGTCGACCAGGTCCGCCAGGGCCGCCGGCAGCTCACCGAAGCGGTCCGCCACGGCACCGAACGGCATCGAGCGACCGGCTTCGACCGCGGTGATCGGCACGACGACCGTGCGACCGGTGGGGTCACGGCGAGCGACTCGGTCGGTCACGCGGGCGGCGGTGGAGGTCTTGCCGAGCCCCGGTGCGCCGACGATCGCGACGCTCCAGCGGTGCTCGGCGACGACGGAGACCGCGCGGTCCTCCTCGCGACGCTGCACGATCGGCCACGGGATGCGTCCGGGCGTGCGGGGGCGGCGACGCCCACGGACGGACTGTTCGTGCACCCCGTCACCTCCCGTTCCTGGTCGTCCGCCTGCTCCCCCCGGCTCACGGATCCCGTTCCCGGGCTCCGACATCGTCCTCGACCGGGTGGTCGGTGTCCGACTGACTGCGTTCCGTGGATACCGACCGGTAGGGACATCATGCCCTGGATCGGTCGACGCGCAACAGGCCGACGGACGTCCCACAGTGGGGGACAATGGTCGGGTGAGCGACACCGACCGACCCGAAGACCGCCCGGCAGCGCCGGCCGCGACGCCGGCTCCGAGCGCCGTCAGCTCGGCGGACGAGGTCACCATCCGCCGCGCACCGAAGTTCGGCGTGTTCATCGTCGGCGGCGCGGTGCTCGGCTTCCTCGCGACCCTGCTGGTCGTGACGCTCACCATGGACATCGACCGCGGCGACCAGCAGGACGCCGACTTCGGCACGCTGGTCGGCTACTTCTCGCTGTGGGGTGTCACGATCGGCGCCTTCGTCGGAGCCGTCGTGGCGATCGTCCTCGACCGCGTGTTCGCCCGCCGCGCCGCCCGCCTGACGGCGGAGCGCGTCGAGGTCGAGCCGGCCGAGGAGACCGTCGACGGCGAGGTCGAGGTCGAGGAGCACGGTGACGCGGGCGGACCCGCGGGACGCACCGACCGCTGACGGTCTGCACCGCACGACGGACGGGAGGCTCCCCACCAGCTGGTGGGGAGCCTCCCGTCCGTTCCGTGGTCGCCGTGGCGACGCGACTCAGCTGAGCTGGTTCGCCTCCACCCACGACAGGTACTCCGGGCTCACCGTGCCGGTGACGTACTCACCGGTGAAGCAGCTCATCTCGAGGTCGGTGACGTCCGAGCCCTCGATGATCGCGTCACGCATGTCCGCGACCTCTTGGTAGATGAGGTGGTCGCTGCCGAGCACGCGGTTGATCTCCGGGATCTTCCGGTCGTGCGCGATCAGCTCGGCGCGGGTCGGCATGTTGATGCCGTACACGTGCGGGTACCGGACCGGGGGAGCCGCGCTCGTGAACGTGACCTCGTTCGCACCGGCTGCCCGTGCCATCTCGACGATCTCGCGGCTCGTGGTGCCGCGGACGATCGAGTCGTCGACGATCAGGATGTTCTTGCCCTTGAACTCGGACGACATCGCGTTGAGCTTCTGGCGCACCGAACGCTTGCGCTCCGCCTGCCCGGGCATGATGAACGTGCGGCCGACGTAGCGGTTCTTGAAGAAGCCCTCGCGGTAGTCGATGCCGAGCTTCTGCGCGACCTGCATGGCCGCGGGTCGGGACGAGTCCGGGATCGGCATGACCACGTCGATGTCCCCGGTCGGGGCGTACTGCGCGATCGTGTCGGCCAGGCGGTTGCCGAGACGGAGGCGGGCGTCGTAGACCGAGATGCCGTTCATGACGGAGTCGGGACGCGCGAGGTAGACGTACTCGAACGAGCACGGCACCAGGCGCGGGTCCTTCGCGCACTGGCGGGCGTGCATCTGGCCGTTCATCTCGATGAACACGGCCTCGCCCGGAGCGATGTCGCGGACGACCTCGTAGCCGCCGGACTCGAGCACGAGGGACTCGCTCGCGACGACCCACTCCGGCTGCCCGGCCTCGTCGAACTTGTGGCCGAGGATCAGCGGTCGGATGCCGTACGGGTCGCGGAACGCCAGCAGGCCGTGCCCGGCGATCGTGGCGATCGTGGCGTAGGAACCCTCGACGCGCTCGTGCACGCGCTCGACCGCGTCGAACACCTGACCGGCGTCGAGCTCGCTGCCGCGGACCTGGCCCTGGAGCTCGTGCGCCAGGACGTTGACCAACAGCTCGGTGTCGCTCGTCGTGTTGAGGTGACGGCGGTCGATGTCGAACAGCTCGCGGGTGAGCTCGCGGGTGTTCGTCAGGTTGCCGTTGTGCACGAGCACGATGCCGTAGGGCGCGTTCACGTAGAACGGCTGGGCCTCTTCCTCGTTGCTCGCGACGCCCTTCGTGGCGTACCGGACGTGTCCGAGCCCCATCGTGCCGAGCAGGGCACGCATGTCGCGGGTGCGGAATGCTTCACGGACGTGCCCACGCGTCTTGTGCATGTGGTGGACGCGACCCTCGACCGTGGCGATGCCGGTCGAGTCCTGGCCCCGGTGCTGCAGGAGCAGCAGGGCGTCGTAGATGGATTGGTTGACGGGCCCCTGCGCAACGAGGCCGACGATGCCGCACATTCGCGGAGTGCTCCAGACCGTAGGATCGGGTGGTACCGAACAAGTCTGCCATGCTCCGCGGAGGACCACGCATGCCGAACCCGTACGCTGCCGCCGGTGTCGACACCGCCGCCGGTGACCTGGCCGTCGAACTCATGAAGTCCGCCGTCTCGGCGACCCACGACCCATCGGTGCTCGGTGGTGTCGGCGGGTTCGCCGGGCTCTACGACGTCTCGTTCCTCAAGGACTACGAGCGTCCGCTGCTCGCGACCTCGACCGACGGCGTCGGCACCAAGGTCGCCATCGCGCAGGCGATCGACAAGCACGACACGATCGGCCAGGACCTCGTCGGCATGGTCGTCGACGACATCGTCGTGGTGGGCGCGAAGCCGCTCTTCATGACGGACTACATCGCCTGCGGCCGGGTCGTGCCGAACCGCATCGCCGACATCGTCGCCGGCATCGCCCGCGGCTGCTCGGCGACCGGGACCGCCCTGGTCGGCGGCGAGACGGCGGAGCACCCGGGGCTGCTCGGGCCGGACGACTACGACGTGGCGGGTGCCGCGACCGGTGTCGTCGAGGCCGGACGCCAGCTCGGCGCGCACCTCGTCGAGGACGGCGACGTCGTCGTGGCGATCGAGTCCTCCGGGCTGCACTCGAACGGGTACTCGCTGGTCCGGCACATCCTGTCCGGCAAGGGCATCGGGTACACCGACCAGCTGCCGGAGTTCGGCGCGGGCGTCTCGGTGGGCGAAGCCCTGCTCGAGCCCACCCGGCTGTACACCGCGCCGCTGCTCGACCTGCTCGACGCCCGACCCGGCGTCGTCCACTCGCTGTCCCACGTCACCGGTGGTGGCATCGCCGCGAACCTGGCGCGGGTGCTGCCCGTCGGCACCTGGGTCGAGGTCGAGCGCTCGACGTGGACGCCCCCGACGGTGTTCCGGGTGCTCGCGGACATGGCGGGGACACCGGTGGAGGACACCGAGGGCACCTGGAACCTCGGCATCGGGATGTTCGCGGTCGTCGCGGCGTCCTCGGCATCGGCGGTGCTCGACGACCTGCGGGCCGTGGGGCTGCCCGCGTGGACGGTCGGCACGGTGTCGACCTCGGCGCGGAACCTGGACGGGTTCGAGCAGGGTGCCAAGGGCGTCGACGGGGGAGCGGTCCGACTCGTCGGTTCCTACGCGGGCTGAGGCGCACCGCCCCGACCTCGTCGGCCGCGCGGCGTCGTGCGGTCGCGCCGAGCTGACGGCGTCGTGCGGTCGCGCGGCGTCACCGTCTGCGCCGAGCTGACGGCGTCGGCGATGTTCCACCGGTACCGGCGCGGCCGTCCTGGTCGCACGACATGCCGCGTGCGATCGTTCGGGTCGCACGACATGCCGCTCATGTCGAAGGTGAGCGGCAAGTCGTGCGACCGAAGCTCGCCGCCGCGTGCGGTGGTGCGGCGAGGTCGACCCGCTCGGGCCGGCGTCGGCGATGTTCCACCGGTGCCGGCGCGGCCGTCCTGGTCGCACGACCTGCCGCGTGCGATCGTTCGGGTCGCGCGAACTGCCGCTCATGTCGAAGGTGAGTGGCAAGTCGTGCGACCAGGGCTCGAGCCCAGCGAGCTGGACGTGCCCGCCGACCGCCGGTGCCCGCGCACACGACGACGCCGCGCGACCCCGGAGGGTGCGCGGCGTCGACGGTCCGGGTCAGGCGGACTTGTCCTGGTCCTGCTGGGGCTCGAACTCGTCCTCGTCGTCGCCCGGTTCCTCACCGTACTGGTCAGCCCAGCGGTCGACGTAGGAGTTCTCGTCCGAGTGTTGCCCGGCGGAGAGCTCTCGCTCGAGCGCACCGTAGTTCGTGTCCGGACTGAAGTACTTCAGCTCCCGGGCGACCTTGGTGTGCTTTGCCTTCTGACGGCCGCGCCCCATGCGTGACCCCCTCGTGATCGGCTCTGGTCCGGTCCTGGCGGGTGCATGGTTGCCACCCGGGGAACCGAACGGTTCGTGGTTTGAAATCTGCCGATCACTCTACCATGTACCCCGTTCCCCACCTGCCCATCGGCGTCCCCCGTCGGCCGGTCGCAGAGGTGACCAGGGCTCACGCCGCGAGCGGCTCCGGCACGCCCCGCTTCCGCCGTGCCGAGCGCAGGACGAGGGCGTCGAGCGAGAACCGCCCGGGTCCGGTCAGGGCGATCGCGAGCGAGGCGACGGCGAGCACGAGCACGTACTCGAAGCCGCCGTCCTGGGCGAAGAAGCCGGCGGTCGCGTGGGCGAGCAGGCCCGCGACGACCATGTCGACCGCGAGCAGCAGTCCGACGACCCGTGTCGCGACGCCGACCACGAGCAGGATCCCGCCGACGAGCTCGAGGCCGGCGACGAGGGGTGCCGCGACCTCGGCGAGCGGGACGCCCATGCCCGAGAAGCCCTGCGCGACGCCGGGGATCCCCTGCGCGAACTTCTGGGCGCCGTGTGCGGTGAACACCACGCCGAGGACGATGCGGAGCGCGGTCAGGCCGATGGAGGTCGATGTCGTTCGCATGGCGAAGACGCTATGCGGTGACGTGTCATCGACCCGAGGCCCTCGGGGCATTGTCCGCACTCGGCCAGGGGGCACCCAGACGTCGGTCCGCCGAATCGGGGACCGACGCTCAGGAACGACCGACGCCGGTCCACCACAGCGGGGACCGGCGTCGGGCGACAGGGTGTCGCGTCAGGAGTCCGCGCCGCGCCCGGTCTGCTGCTGCAGGCGGTCGATGTGCTCGGACGCCTCGGCCTTGCTGAGGTCCGCGGGGAGCTCCTCGCCGGCCTCGCGGGCGAGGGTGTCGAGGTAGCTGCGCTGCGGGCCGGTCATGGGCTCGTCGCCGGTCACCCACTGCTCCGGGTCCTTGCTCGCGGTCGTCGAGGGGTCGGGACGCTCGCCGCCCAGGGTCTCGCCCTGGTGCGACTCGTCGGGGGTCTGGTCTGCTGCGTCGGTCATGGCGCTGAACCTACGCGCGACGCCGGACACGACACGCAGCGAGGACGTCCCCCAGGGGACGTCCGCCGGCACGCGGACCGGGCTCCCGACCAGGCGGACGGCGGCGCTCAGACCGGCGTCGCCGTGTAGCGCACGAGGTCCGGTCCGACGCCGCTCGTCGCGATCGGCACCTCGTCGCCGCCCTGCTCGATCCAGATCGTCGCCGCCCGCTCGTCGATCCGGACGACCTCGTGCAACGACCCGTCGATGAGCACCGCCGCCCGCACGGACACCTGCCCGGTGGACGCCCGGGGCGGCAGCCCGGCCACGTCGGCGTCGTACGCGGCGTACCGACCGGGGGAGAGGAACGGCGAGACCGGGGTGGTCACGACCTCGAGACCACCCTTGACGGCGCGCACGGCGACCAGGCGCACCGCCTGGTCGGTGGGTAGGGGGACGTCGACCACCGGGGCGTCGACCGGACCGGCCAGTGCACGGAAGGCGGGCCGACCGTCGGGGGCGAGCAGTCCCTCCAGGCCGTCGATCCGCACGCGACCGCGGCCACGCGAGTCGGCGTAGAGCCCCGGCTCGAGCCCGGAGCGGCGTGCCTCGAGCCGCGTGACCACGACGCGGTCCGGTCGGTACCAGTCGCGGAGTGTGGCCGGGTCGACCCAGCCGATGCTGGCGACCCCGCGGGCGAGGTCGGCGCGGTCGTCGGCGGGGCGTTCGTCGAGGGCTCCGAGCGGGTGCTCACCGCGCACGGCGACGAGTCCGGCGTACGGTCCGGCCACCGGTGGTTCGTGGTCGAGCACCTCGACGCGCTTCGACACCTTGCCGCCGTGGCCGTCGAAGGTCGCGAAGGTGCGCAGGTCGGAGATCGTCATGTCGCCGACGATGCTACGACCGGCCGCCGTCACGGCGTGCAGGTGTGGCGACGAGGAGGTGCACCTCGCCCGTGCACTGGGTCGGGTCGACGCCCTCCGCGGGACCGGCGGGACGCGACGCCCGCCGCGGCTGCAGGCCGTCGCGCTGCGCCGGCGACCCCACCGGCTGCAGGCTGTTCCGCTGGACGGACCGGAGCAGACGGTCCTCCTGCGCGTCGTGGTGGGACACGCCCTGCGGCGAGCGGCGGAGTGCCGGCCGGACCGGCTCACCGCGGCGTTCCTGCCCCGGCAGCGGACGGGAGCGCCGGCCGTAGAGCAGTTCCGACGAGTCGAGCAGCCACGGCACCAGGGCCACGGTCACCCCGTGCACCAGCAGGAGCTTCTTGCGGATCCGGCGCCCGCGGTGGTTGTGCAGCAGGGTCTCCCACCAGTGCCCGACGACGAAGACCGGCGTGTAGACGGTGACGACCTCGGACCCGTGCTCGGCCCGGTGCGCCTTGATGTACCGGATGAGCGGCATCGAGATGTCGCGGTAGGGACTCGGCACGACGGTGAGCGGGACCTCGATCCCGTGCTCGACCCACTGCTCCTGCAGCCGGCGGGCCTCGGCGTCGTCGATCGCGACGTGCACCGCCTCGAGTCCGGCGTGCTGTGCCGCGATGGCGTAGTCGATCGCCTTGAGCACCGGCTTCTGGAGTGTGTTGACGAGGACGATCGCGTGGTCGCCGGTCGCGCCGAACTGCGTGTCGACGTCCGCCTCGACCTCGTGCGAGACGTCGCGGTAGTACCGGTTGACGCCGAGCATGAGGACGAACAGCACGGGCATGATCACGAACACGAGCCAGGCGCCGTGCGTGAACTTCGTGATGGTGACGACGACGAGCACGACGAAGGTGGAGGTCGCGCCGATCGCGTTGATCGTCAGCGAGCGCCACACCTGTCCGCGGTCGACGGGCTCGTCCGCGCTGCCGTCGCGGTCCGAGCGCAGCAGGCGCAGCCAGTGCCGGACCATGCCGGTCTGGCCGAGCGTGAACGACACGAAGACGCCGATGATGTACAGCTGGATGAGACTCGTGACGTTCGCGCGGTAGACCACGAGCAGCGCGACCGCGACGAGCGCGAGCACGATGACGCCGTTCGAGTAGATGAGGCGGTCGCCGCGGGTCGACAGGGCCTTCGGCGCGTAGGAGTCCCGCGCCAGGATCGAGCCGAGCAGCGGGAAGCCGTTGAAGGCCGTGTTCGCGGCGAGGAGCAGGACCGCGGCCGTCGTCGCCTGGACGACGAAGAACAGCACGCTGCCGCCACCGAAGGTCGCGGCGGCGATCTGCGCGATGAGCGAGCGCTGCGGTGTGGTCGCGCACGCGGTGAAGCCCTGCAGGTCGCACGCGCGCTCGGCGTAGTGCACGTGCGAGACGAGCGCGAGCGTGATGAGCCCGACGAACAGCACGATCGCGATCGAGCCCATGAGCACCAGCGTCGTCTGGGCGTTGCGGATCTTCGGGCGACGGAAGGCCTGCACGCCGTTCGCGATCGCCTCGACACCGGTCAGGGCCGAGCAGCCGGACGCGAACGCGCGCAGGAGCAGCAGCACGAAGGCCGCCTGCGTCGTGTGCTCGACGTTGTCGATCGTGTACGCGGCGGACTCGGCGACGGGGGCGTTGCCGAGGGCGGTGCGGACCAGGCCGGTGACGACCATGACGAACACCGAGCCGACGAACAGGTAGGTCGGCACCGCGAACGCCTTGCTCGACTCGCGGACGCCGCGCAGGTTCACCCCGGCGAGCAGCACGACGAAGGCGACCGCGAGCTCGACGCGGAACGGGTCGAGTGTCGGCAGGGCCGAGATGATGTTGTCCACGCCCGAGGCCACCGACACGGCGACCGTCATGACGTAGTCGACGAGCAGCGCGCTCGCCACGACGAGGCCGGCCTTCTCGCCGAGGTTCCGGTGGGCGACCTCGTAGTCGCCACCGCCGGACGGGTAGGCCTTGACGAGCTGCCGGTAGGACGCGACGACCACGACGAGCAGCAGCACCACCACGGCCGCGACCCACGGGGCGAAGGTCAGGAACGCCATCCCGCCGAGCAGCAGGATCATGAGGAGCTCCTGCGGGGCGTACGCCACGCTCGACAGCGGGTCGCTCGCGAAGATCGGCAGCGCCAGGTGCTTCGGGAGGAGCTGTCCCTCGAGCTTCTCGGAGGGCAGGGGATCGCCGATCAGTCGCGCCTTGAGCGACCGGATCTCGTTCGTCACGAGCGGCAAACCTACTCAGTTGCGCGCCCGAGTCAACACTGTGGGAACGGACAGGCGGCGACGGCCGTGCGCCGGACGCACGTCGACGGGCAGCGGACGGGAGGCGCGGCTCGCCACCACCCGTCCGCCGGCGGCCGTCAGACGGAGCGGCGCAGGGCCTCCAGGCCGTCCCGCAGGCGCGTCACCGTGTCCTCGGTGAGCGTCCCGCGCGTCGCGCGGCGACGCAGGTCCGCCCGGACCTGCTGCCGGAACGCGGCGATCGCCATCTCGACCTCGCGCAGGGCGCGGGCGCCCTCCGTCGGGACGTCGACGGGCTCGTCGGCGGTCTGACCGCGCGGGGCCTGGGCGCTCGCGGCGAGGTCCGCTCGGAGCGAGCGCATGGCCTCGCCGACCGAGGCGCGGACGCCGTCGGCCAGGGACCGCACCGAGTCGGCGACCCCGGACTCGACCGCGGCGAGCTCCTCGGCGCGGGCGTCGAGCTCGGCGCGGCCGGCGTCGGTGATCGCGTACACGGTCTTGCGGCCGTCGACGGTCTTGGTGACGAGCCCCTCGGACTCGAGCTTGGCGAGCCGCGGGTACACGGTGCCGGCGCTCGGGACGTACGCGCCGCCGAAGCGCTCGCCGAGGGCCTGGATGAGCTCGTAGCCGTGCATGGGGCGGTCGGCGAGCATGGCGAGCAGTGACAGGCGCAGGTGACCGTGCGCGAAGACGGGGCTCATTCGGACGCCTCCGCGCCGGTCGGGGCGTCCGTCGGGGCGGCCGGGGCGGGCGGGGCGTGCAGGACCGCGACGTCGCCCGAGACCGAGTTGACCTTGAGGTCGAGCCACTGCCCGCTCAGCTCGCCGCCCTGCTTGACGTACGAGCCGCGGACGCCGCGGATCTCGGAGTCGTCGAACTGCAGCTTGCCGGACGCGGTGCTGACGGTGCAGCGGTAGGGGACGCCGTCCTCGAGCCGGACGCTCACCGAACCGGACACGGTGTTGATGCGTGCGGCGTCCGGGGTGCCCTGCAGGTCGAGCACCACGTCGGCGTTCACCCCGTCGGCCGTGAGGCGCGGGATCGCGCCCGTCGCCACGACGTCGCCCGACACGGTGCGGACCGTCAGTGCGCCGTCGAGGTCGCGGACCGTGGTCGCCCCGGAGACGGCGTGCACGGCGAGGTCGCCCGCGAGCCCGTCGACGACGACGTCGCCCGAGACGGTGTTCACCGAGGCGCCGCGGTTCGTGCCGGAGAGCAGCGCCCCCGCGGAGACGACGCCGACCGTGACCCGTGCGTCGCGGGGGACCAGCACGCTGACGTCGGCGGTGGCGCGACCGCGGAACGACCTGAGGAAGCCGAGCGGGTCGTCCCACCGGACCTGCGGGTGGTCGATGGTGAGCGTGTCGCCGTCCAGCTCGATCTTGAGCGGCTTGCCGGACACGCCGTGCACCTCCACCCGGGCGGTCGGTTCGTCGTGGGCCACGACGTCGACCTGCCCACCGGCGAGCCCGACGCGCAGGGCGCGGACGATGCCGGTGTCGATCACCTTGGGCTCCTCGACGAGCCACTTCTCCTGGGCCATGTTGCCTCCTCGAACTCGCGATGTATCGCGTGTGTGGAGTCACGGTACATCGCGAGTGACCCGTTGTCACCAGGCCAGGATGCAGGACGGCCCCGCTCCCGGTGGGGAGCGGGGCCGTCCTGCGGAGCGGGCCTACTTCGCGGCGTCGTCCAGCGCCGCCTGTGCCTTCTCCGCCGCCGCGTCGAGGGCCTCCTTCGGGCTGGTCTTCAGCAGCATCGCGGACTGCAGCTGCGTCGACAGCGCCGCGCTCACCTCGCCGTACGCGGTGATCGACGGACGGGCCTTGGCGTACTCGAGCTCGTCGGCGAAGGCCTTGAGGCGCGGGTTCTCGTCCAGGTACTGCTTCCACGTCGCGTTGTCCGCCGTGGCCTGGTTCGCGGGGAGCAGGCCGGTCGCGATGTCCCACTTCGCCTGGGTGTCCGGGCTGAGCCACCACTGCAGGAACTTCCACGAGGCGTCCTGCTTCGCGGTCGTCGTCTCGATGATGTACGAGTTGTTCGTGCCGAGGTTCATCGCCGGCTCCTCGATGCCCGGGAGCGGGAAGACACCGACGTTCTCCTTGCCGAGCGTGCTGTCGATGGTCGACAGGTCGTACGCGCCGGTGATCGCCATCGCGGCCTTCTTCGACGTGAGCGCGGGGACGGCGCCGTTCGTCGAGGTGGTCAGGAGCGACTGCGGGTAGGCCGAGCCGTCCTGCAGCATGTCCGTCCACGCGGTGAGGGCCTTCACGCCCGCGTCGCTGTTGAACTCGACCTTGGTGTTGTCCTCGTTGAGGAAGTCGCCGCCGGCACCCCAGAGCATCGACTGCCACGTGAAGACCGGCCACTCACCGGTACCGATCGGCAGGTAGGCGCCGTACTGGGTCGTGCCCTTGGTGAGCTTCTTCGCGTCGTCCTGGAACTCCGCCCACGTCGTCGGGGTGTCGGTGATGCCCGCGGCCTTGAACATCTCCTTGTTGTAGACGACGGCGTAGTCGCCGATGTCGGTCGGCAGCGTGTACTGCTTACCGTCGAACTCGCCGGTCGAGAGCATGCCCTCGGTGAAGCTGTCCTTCGTGACGTCTCCGCTCGACAGGTGGTCCTCGAGCGGCAGGACCTTGCCGGTCTGGATCACCTCGCCGGTCTGCTGCGGGGTGCTGTCACCGAGCACCATGTCGGGACCGGTGTCGTTCTTCAGCGCGTTGATGAGCTTCGCGTCGAACTGGTCGGACGAGGCCGCGTACTGGGGCTGGACGTCGATCTCGTCCTGCGAGGAGTTGTACTCGTCGATGAGCTTCTTCACCTCGGTGGCCTGCGGCCCCGTGTAGTTGTGCCAGACCGTGATCGTGGTCTTGCCGCCGCTGCCGCCGGAGTTGCCGGTGACGGAGCCGCCGGAACACCCGGACAGGGCCAGTGCGGCACCCACGGCGAGGGCCGTGGCGCCGAGCAGTCGCTTGCGCATGAGTCGTCCTTTCTCGGACTTCGGGTGGAGCGAAGGGTGCCTCCGCGTGGAGCGGAGGGTGATGAGGAGGAGTGGAGCGAGGGGCGGTGCGGGATCAGCGGAGTCCGCCGGCCATGGCCGACACGATCTGCTTCTGGAAGATGATGAAGACGATGAAGACCGGCAGGATCGCCAGCGTCGAGCCGGCCATCAGCAGGTTGAAGCTCTGGCTCGCGTTCGCGGACTGCAGCTGCGTGAGGCCGACGGAGACGGTGAAGAACTCCGTCCGCGACGCCACGAGGAACTGGAAGAAGAAGTTGTTCCAGTTGTAGACGAACGACAGGACCGCGAAGGACCCGATCATCGGCGTCGCCATCGGCGTCACGACGGACCACATCCGCCGCCACACCCCGGCACCGTCCACCCGGCTGGCGTCCTCGATCTCGCTCGGGAACGACGTGAAGAACTGCCGGAAGAGGAAGGTGCCGAGGATCGACGGGATGTTCGGGACGATGAGGCCCTGGTAGCTGTTCAGCCAGTGCAGCGAGGACAGCAGGGTGATGAGGGGCGTGAACACGACCTCGAACGGCACGAGGAGCGCGGCGAGCAGGACGACGAAGACGATGTTCTTGCCGGGGAACTTCAGGCGCGAGAACGCGAAGCCCGCAGCCAGGCTCGTCACGATCTGCCCGAGGGTGGTCGCGATCGCCACGACCGTCGAGTTGAAGAAGTACAGCCCGAAGGGAGCGACGGTGAAGATGTCGGTGTAGTTCGACAGCTCCCACTGCCGCGGCAGGAAGGTCGGCGGGAAGGCGAGCGCCTCCTCCGAGGACTTGAAGCTCGTCAGCAGCATCCAGAGGAACGGGCCGAAGAACAGCACGACCGCGACGAGCAGGATGACGTGCCGCAGGACGGCGGGTGAGTGCTTGCGGAACAGCACGCCGAACGGGCGGCTGCGGTGCGGACGGGAGGCGCGGTGTGCGTCCGCCGGGAGGGTGCGGGAGGCGATCTGGGTCACGGTGGCGGTCCTAGTTCAGCTCGACGGGATCGCGGCGGTTGATGACCCGCAGCTGGACGACCGCGACGAGGATGCCGACGATGAGCAGGAGCACGGCGGCAGCGCTGGCCGAGCCACCGTGGAAGAACACGAAGCCCTGGTTGTAGATGTAGTAGAGGATCGTCTCGCTCGAGTTGATCGGGCCGCCCTGGGTCAGGACGTAGACCTGCGTGAAGACCTGCAGCGCGCCGATCACGCCGGTGATCGCGAGGAAGCCCGTGGTCGGGGCGACCAGGGGGAGCGAGATCCGGAAGAAGCGGCGGATCGGCCCGGCGCCGTCGAGCGTCGCGGCCTCCATGTAGGACGCCGGGATGTTCGTGAGCGCGGCCGAGTAGATGATCATCGTGTAGCCGACGCCCTGCCAGATCGAGAACACGATCACCGAGACCAGGGCCCACGGCTCGGACGTCAGGAAGCCGATCGGGGGAGCACCGAGCGCGGTGACCACGCCGTTCACCAGACCGCCGAGCGGCGACAGGATGAAGCTGAAGATCAGTGCGCTGCCGACGATCGGGGCGATGTACGGCACGAACAGCAGTGCCCGGTAGACGCCGCGACCGCGGAACGGCTGCGCCAGCAGTGCCGCGAAGAACAGCCCGAGGGCCATCGTGATCGGCACCACGACCACCACGTACAGCGCCGTGTTGCCGGCCGCCCGGACGAACTCGCCGTCCTGGAACAGCCCGGTGAAGTTCGACAGGCCGACGAAGCCGTTCGTCTCGCCGGACGCGGGGTTCCAGTCGGTGAACGAGTAGAAGACGGTCTGCGCCAGTGGGTACAGGTAGAACAGCGCCAGCAGCACCGTCGTCGGGGCGATGAGCACGTAGCCCGCTCGGCCCTCGCGTCGTTCCATCCGGCTCGCGTCCGCAGTGGACGACCGTCGACCGGGGACACGCACCCGGGCCGGGTTCTCAACCGCACTCGTCATGCGGACCTCCTCTTGGCTCGTCGTTGAACGCTAGGAATCGGCTGTTTCGAGCAGATTACCGTTCGATCACCAAAAGTAAACAGTCGAATCTGCAACGACTTCGTTCGATAATCGACCGTTTCGTCGCTACAGTGTCGGCATGCACGAGCAGCACTTCCAGGACATGGACCGGAACCCCGGGTCCGTCGGGGACGTCCTCCGACTGATCCGCGTCTCGGACACGACCTCGCGCTCGAGCATCGCCAGGAGCACCGGACTCGCACCGTCCACGGCCTCGGCCCGGGTCGACGCACTGACCGCGCTCGGGCTCGTGCGCGAGAGCGGCGCCGAGGGGTCCCGCGGCGGCCGGCGTGCCCGGCGGCTCGAACTCGTGGCGGACGCCGGCTTCGTCGCCGCGGCCGACCTCGGCGCCCACCACGTGCGCATCGTGCTCACCGACCTGGCCGGCCGGATCGTCGCCGACACCGACGCCCTCGAGCACGGCGCCGCGACGGTGCCCGTCGCCGCCGGACCGCGGGCGTCGGTCGCCGCGCTGTGGGACCGGTTCGTCGAGCTCGCCCGCGACGCCGGCCTCGACACGACCCGCTTCCGCGGCGCCGCGATCAGCGTCCCCGCGCCCGTGTCGTACCCGGGCGGCAGCATCGCGACCCCGTCGTTCGAGCCGTCGTGGCACGGTGCCGTGCTGCCCGAGCTCTTCGCCGAGCACACCGACGCCCCCGTCCTCGTCGAGAACGACGCGAACCTCATCGCCCTGGCCGAGCGTCCGGGCCCCGACCGCACGGGCACGCTCGTCGCGGTGAAGCTCGGCACCCGCATCGGCTCGGGGGTGCTGCTCGACGGGCGCCTGCACCGCGGGGTGAGCGGTGCCGCCGGCGAGATCAGCCACACCCCGGTCGACGGCCAGGCCGCGATCGGCTGCACCTGCGGCGTGCCGGACTGCCTCGAGTCGGTGGCGTCCGGGGGAGCGATCGTGGCGCGGCTGCGCGCGGGCGGACGGCAGGTCGGCGGGACGAGCGACGTGCTCGCGCTCGCGGCGCAGGGCGACGCGGTCGTCCTCGACGAGCTCCGCCGGGCGGGGGAGCACATCGGCCGCGTGCTCTCCGGCATCGTGAACTTCTGCAACCCGAGCGAGGTCGTGCTGGCGGGGGCGATGTCGGCGTCGTCCGTCCTGGTCGCGACGATCCGCGGGGAGCTCTACCGGTCGTGCCTGCCGATGGTCGCGGACGCCCTCGACGTCCGGGCGAGCTCGTCCCCGCGCGACGCCGGCATCCGCGGGGCGACGGTGCTCGCGATCGACGAGGTGCTCGCACCGGCACGCGTCGACGAACTCGCCCGCGCGGCGACGGAGCGGACGGCATGAGCGCCGCGGGCACGGGCTCGCACGGCGGCCGGGAGTCATCGGGCGCGGTCGTCGCCGTCGACGTCGGCGGCACCACCGTCAAGGGGATGGTCCGGGTCGGTGACGTCGTCCTCGACCGCGCGGTCGTCCCCACCCTGGCGCCGGTCGCGGCGACCGACGCGCACGCGGCGGCCATGGACGCCGCCGTGGGCGGTCCGGCGCTCGCCGCCGTCACCGCCGTCGTCGACCGACTCGCCGCAGCCGCAGCCGCCGCCGGGCACCCGCTCGCCGCCATCGGTCTCTGCGCGCCCGGGGTCGTCGACGCCGAGACCGGGACGGTGGTCGTCGCGGTCAACCTCGACTGGCACGACCTGCCCCTCGCCGGACTCCTGCGCGACCGGTACGGCGTCCCCGTCGCCGTCGCGCACGACGCCCGCGCTGCCGCGACGGCTGAGATCGCAGCACGCACCGCGGCGGGCCGGGACGTCGCCGAGCTGGTCTTCATCCCGATCGGGACCGGCGTCTCCGCGAGCCTGGTCGTCGACGGGCGCCTGGTGGTCGGGGCAGCCGGAGGTGCCGGCGAGGTCGGACACGTGTGCGTCCGACCGGGCGGCGAGCCCTGCACGTGCGGGCAGCGCGGGTGCGTCGAGGTGTACGCCTCCGCACGGAACATCCGACGGCGCTACCGCGCGGCCGGCGGTACGATCGACGGCGCGACCGAGGAGATCGTCGCCGCCGTGGACACCGACCCCGTGGCCGCCGCGGTCTGGGCCGACGCGGTCGACGCGCTCGCCGCCGGGATCGCGATCCTGTCCGCCGTGCTCGACCCGGCGGTGGTCGTCGTCGGCGGCGGACTCGGCGGGTCCGGGGAACGCCTGCTCGCCCCGCTGCGCACCGCGGTGGACGCGCGGCTCGGCTGGCGTCCCGCGCCCCGCATCGAGCAGTCCCTCGCGGGCGCCGGTGCCGGCCTGGCGGGAGCAGCCCTGCTCGCCCGCACCGCTGCGCAGTCGACCGCAGCGCAGTCGACCGCAGCGCAGTCGACCGCAGCGCAGTCGGCCCCTGCGCCGCCTGCCGCCACCACCGCTGCCCACGGCGCCGAACCCACCACGGACACCGCACCACCACGAACCAGGAGGACCCCATGACCGCTCAGCGACTCCGGATCGGCCTCGTCGGCGCGGGGGTGATCGCCCACGCGCACCTGCCGAACCTGCTCCGGATCGGGGACGTCGTCGTCTTCTCCGAGGTCGGCGCCGAGGACCTCGTCGCAGCACACGGCGGCGAGGTGGTCGACTCGCTCGACGAACTCCTCGCCCGCGTCGACGTGGTGGACGTCGTCGTCCCCACGTACGCCCACGCCGAGGTCGTGCGCGCGGCGCTCGCCGCCGGCAAGGACGTCATCAGCGAGAAGCCGCTCGCCCGCACCGACGCGGACGCCGACGACCTGGTCCGGCTCGCGCACGAGGCCGGTCGCCAGCTCTACCCGGCACACGTGGTCCGCTACTTCCCCGAGTACGTCCGTCTCAAGGCCGCGGTCGAGGCCGGGCAGCTCGGCGAACTGGCCGTCCTGCGGTTCGTCCGCTCGGGTGCGTTCCCGACCCGCTCCGCCTGGTTCGCCGACCCCGAGCTCTCGGGCGGCATCATCATGGACCAGATGATCCACGACCTGGACATCGCACGGTGGATCGCCGGCGACGTCGTCCGGGTCAGCGCGGTGCACGTCCGCAAGGGCACCGTCGACCACCCGGTCGAGGCGGCGCACGTGCTGCTCACCCACGCGTCCGGGGCGATCAGCCACGTCGCGGGCATCTGGGGGCCGGCGCACCTGCCGTTCGTCACCGAGTTCTCCGCCACCGGCACCCTCGGGTCCCTGTCGCACGACTCCCGCGCCGAGCGGAACTACACGGCGGAGCTCCTCGACGAAGCCGGGGTCGGCGGCGACCTGCCCGAGCTCGACCCCGCCGAGGACCCGTACTTCCTCGAGATCCGCGAGTACCTCGGGGCCTTCCGTGGCGGCGTGGTGCCCCGCGTGTCCGCCGAGGACGGCGCCACCGCGGTCCGCATCGTCAACGCCGCGCTGCGGTCGGTCGCGACGGGGCAGCCCGTCGACCTCGAGCCCGCCCCGGCGGCCGGGACGCACGAGGGGGCGACGGCGTGACCGCCCTGCGCATCGGCGTGCTGTCCTTCGCGCACACGCACGCCCTGTCCTACCTGTCCGCGCTGCAGGCGATGCCCGACGTCGAGGTCGTCGGCACCGACCCGGACGGCACCTCGACGGGCACCGACCTGGTCGACCTGCGCGGTCGTGCACTCGCGGATGCCCTCGGGGTCGCGTACGTCGACACCGTCGAGGAGCTGCTGGCGAGCGGGGTCGACGCCGTGGTGGTCACGAGCGAGAACGCCCGGCACCGTGCCCTGGTCGAACAGGCCGCCGCCGCCGGGGCCCACGTGCTGTGCGAGAAGCCGCTCGCCACGACCTGGGAGGACGGGCTCGCGATGCGCGCCGCCGCCGAGGCCGCCGGCGTGCTGCTCATGGTCGCCTTCCCGGTCCGCTTCGCGAGCACCTTCGCCCGGCTCGCCGCGACGAAGCGGTCCGGCCGCCTCGGCGAGGTGTTCTCGGTCCGCGGTGCCAACAACGGCATGCTGCCGCTGACCCGCTCGTGGTTCACGGAACCCGGACTGTCCGGCGGCGGCGCGATCGTCGACCACGTCGTGCACATCGCGGACCTGCTCGACGAGCTCCTGGACGGCACGCCGGCCGAGACCGTCACGGCGGTCACGAACCGGGTGCTGCACGCGTCGCGTGCGCAGGCCGAGACCGCCGGTCTGGTCACCATCACCTACGCCGACGGCACGATCGCGGCGATCGACTGCTCGTGGAGCCGTCCGGACACCTCGCCGACGTGGGGTGGGCTGGCCCTCACCGTCGTCGGGACCGAGGGATCGGTGGACGTCGACTTCTTCCGGCCCAGCGTCCGCGGGCTCGACGCCGCGAGCGGCCGGTCGGTCGTCCTGCCCTACGGGCCGGACTTCGACGCCGCGATGCTCGACAGGTTCGTCGCCGCGGTGCGCTCCGGCGAGCAGCCCCAGCCCGACGCGGCCGTGGGACTGCGCACCCTGGCGATCGTGCTGGCAGCGCAGGAGTCGGCCGCGACCGGCGAGACGGTGCGGGTGCGGTCCGTCTGACCCGACCCGCTGACGGCCTGGAGGCGCGGTGCCGGCCGGTGCCGCGCCTCCAGGCCGTCAGCGGGTGCGGCCCGACCGCCGGGCGGTCGCGTCAGGAGCCACCGGCCGCCGCCCACAGGCGGCGTGCGTTCGCGAGTCCGCGCTCGACCGCGTCGACGTCGTCCTCGAGTCCCTCGAACTCGATCGACACCGGCCCGTCGAACCCGCTGGCGACGATCCGCTCGACGATCCGTCCGAGCGGCAGGTCGCCGTGCCCGACCACCGTGCCGAGGACGGCGCGACCGGCCAGCGTGGTGAGCCACCCGTCGGCCGCCGGCGGGGTCTCGCGCACCAGGAAGTCCTTGAGGTGCACGACCGCCGCGACCGGCAGCACCCGCTGCACCGCGCGCAGCGGGTCGTCGTCGAGGCAGACGAAGTTGCCGACGTCGAGCAGCGCGCGGAAGCCCGGGTGGTCGACCTCGTGCACCAGTCGCAGGATCCGCTCGCTGTCGTTGAAGGCGAAGCCGTGGTTCTCGACCATCGTCGTGATGCCGAGCGTCGCGGCGTGCTCGGCGACCGCGCGGCAGACCGGCACCACCTGCGCGAGCACCCGCTCGAACTCCGCGTGGTCGGCGTCCCGCCAGGCCCAGGGGACGACGTCGTGGCGGAGGTGCGTGATCCCGAGCCGGTGTGCGACGTCGAGGTGATCGTGGACGCGGGCGACCTCGGCGTCGACGGTCGCCGGGTCCGAGAAGTCCGCACCGATCACGTGGTTCGCGAGCCCGATCCCGCGGGCGGCGGCGTGCTCGCGCAACCGGTCGACGAGCTCGGGCTGCCGGGGGAGGTCGTCGCCGAACCCGCCCGCGGCGATCTCGAGGTGCTCGCCACCGGCGTCGGCGACCCGGTCGACGACGTCGAGGATCGTCAGTGCACCGCGCTGGAGCGAGCGGGCGTAGCTGTAGGAGGACACTCCGAGTCGCATGGCGCGACCCTAGCCGCAGTCGGTGCGCCGCCACCAGGGGTGCTGCCCTGGCGTTGCCGGGACCACGGCAGGCGGCGGAAGAGCGGCATGAGCGGCTGCACCATCGGGCCGATCGCGAACGCCGCGACCACCGTGCCGACCCCGACGTCGCCGCCGAGGAGCCACCCCACCACGACGACGGTGACCTCGATGACCGTGCGGGCGAGCCACAGCGGCCAGCCGAACCGCTCGTGCACGCCGACCATCAGGCCGTCCCGGGCACCGGTGCCGAGCCCGGCGCCGATGTAGCAGGCCGTCGCGACGGCGAGCAGCGCGAGCCCCGCGGCGAACAGCAGGATCCGGGGGACCAGGCCGTCGGGCTCCGGAACGAGCCACAGCACCAGGTCGGCCGACGGGCCGATCGCCAGCACGTTGCAGAGCGTGCCGATGCCGGGCTTCTGGCGGAGCGGGATCCAGAGCAGCAGGATGACGACGCTCGACGCCACGGTGATGACGCCGAACGACCAGGGCAGCACGTTCTCCAGGCCCTGCGTCAGGACCGTCCACGATCCGACGCCGACCACGGCGCGGACCTGCAGCGCGGTCGAGGCGCCGTAGAGGAAGAGCCCGACGGCGAGCTGGACGGAGCGGAGCACGAGGGCGGTGGAGCGGCGCATGCACCGATGCTCCCGCCGGATTGGCCTGGCCGTCGAGAGCCAATCGGGCTAGCGTGGCCCCGTGCCCCCGGTCTCCCTCAGCGCCCGTGCCGCCGCCCTCCTGCTCGCCGACTGGCGGGACGGCACCGACGCCCCCGCGTACGAGGCCCTGTCCGACGCCGTCCGCGTGCTCGTCATCGACGGCCGGGTGCCGCTGGGCGTCCGGTTGCCCGCCGAACGCGGGCTCGCCGAGGCCCTCGGCGTCTCCCGGACGACCGTCGCGAACGCCTACGCCCGGCTGCGGGACGACGGGTTCGTGGTGTCGCTGCGCGGGTCCGGCAGCGTCGTGCACCTGCCGCGCGACCTGGCCGGTCGGCCCGACCCCGAGCGACTCGGCGGCGTGGTGCCCGGGGACCTGCTCGACCTGCGGAAGGCCGCCCTGCACGCCGCACCCGAGGTCGCCGACGCCGTCGAGCGGGCGGTCCGGTCCGTGCCCGCCGCGCTCGCCGGCATCGGCTACGACACCGTCGGTGACCCCGGGCTCCGCGCAGCGATCGCGGACCGGTACACCGAGCGCGGGTTGCCCACCGACCCCTCACAGGTGGTCGTCACGATCGGTGCCCAGCACGCGATCGCACTGCTCGCCCGCGTGCTCGTGCGCCGCGGCGACACCGTGCTCGTCGAGTCGCCGACGTACCCGCACGCGCACGAGGCCTTCCGCGAGGCCGGTGCCCGACTCGTCGGCGTGCCCGTCGACGCCCGCGCCGGCTGGGACGCGGCAGCGCTCGAGACGACCCTGCGCCGGACGGCCCCGGCGGTCGCCTACGTCATGCCCGAGCTCCACAACCCGACCGGGGCGACCATGACGGCGGACACCCGGCGGCTGCTGCTCGACGTCGCCGCGACGACCGGCACGACCGTGGTCGCCGACGAGACGATGGGGGAGCTCCGCATCGACGGGGACCCCGCGCCGCCGCTCGCCGCGGCCGACCCGTCGGGCGCCTCGGTCGTGATGATCGGCTCCGCCGCGAAGGTCTTCTGGGGCGGCCTGCGCATCGGTTGGGTCCGGGCCGCACCGGAGCTCCTCCAGCGCCTGCTGCTCGCCCGCCCGACGGGCGACCTCGGCACGCCGGTCCTCGACCAGCTCGTCGCGCGCGAGCTCGTGCCGCGCACGGCGGCCGTCCTGGAGGGGCGGCGCACCTTCCTGCGCGCCGGTCGCGACGAGCTCGTGGCCGGCCTGCGCGCCCGGCTGCCCGAGTGGGACGTCCCGTCGCCGGCAGGCGGGTTGACGACGTGGGTCGGGCTCGGCCGTCCGGTGTCGAGCGCACTCGTCCTGGCCGCGCGGGCCGAGGGGGTGCTCCTGGCATCGGGTGGGGTGTTCGGCCCCGACGGCGGGTTCGAGCGGTTCCTCCGGGTGCCCTGGACGACGGCCGCGGCGGACCGGGAGCGCCTGGTCGACGTGCTCGGGCGCGCGTGGTCGCGGATCGGTGGCGAGGCAGCAGGCGCCCGGGGGTCGCTCGCCGCGGTGGTCTGAACGCCCGGTCGTCCACAGGTGCACGTTCGTCCACGGACCTGCGCCGGGCGGTCTGGTTCGCAGGTGGAACTGCGAGGATCGGCACGTGCACCTCCTCTCGGTCTTCAGCCTCCGGAACCGCGCCCTCATCGCGCTCGTCACGATCGTCGTCGCGGTGTTCGGCGGCGTCGCCCTGACGAACCTCAAGCAGGAGCTCATCCCGAGCGTCCAGTTCCCCCAGGTGGCGATCGTCAGCGCCTACCCCGGCGCGACGCCGGAGGTCGTGTCGAACGATGTCTCGACGAAGATCGAGCAGGCCATCCAGGTCGTGCCGAACCTCGAGTCGACGAGTGCGACCTCCTCGACCGGGCAGAGCGTGGTGTCCGCCTCGTTCGACTACGGGTCGAACCTGGCCAGCGCCGAGGACAAGATCCAGACCGCGGTGAACGCCCTGTCGCTGCCGGACACCGTGCAGACCCAGATCGTCACCGGGTCCTTCGACGACCTGCCCGTGCTGCAGCTCGCCGTCACCGCCTCGGGCAACCAGGAGCAGCTCGTCGACCGGCTGAACGCCACGGCGGTGCCCGACCTCGAGAAGCTCGACGGCGTGCGGCAGGCCGACGTCTTCGGCAACCCCGGCCGCCGCATCGTGATCACCCCGGACGAGGACGAGCTCGCGGCACGGGGGCTCACGACGCAGTCGATCTCGGACGCCCTCGACGACAACGGCACGCTGATCCCCGGTGGCACGATCACGCAGGACGGCACGACCCTCTCGGTGCAGACCGGGCAGCGCATCGCGTCGCTCGACGACATCCGCGGGCTGCCCCTGACGGCGTCGAGCGGGTCCGGGTCGTCCGGCTCGTCGACCGGTGGATCGTCCGCGGGCGGTGCTGCGACGGACTCCGGCAGTGCCGCGGGCGCTCCCGGCAGCACCGGCACGGCCACCGGCTCCGCGGGTTCCGGGGACGGCACCGCGGGCGGGACGGCCGCGGGCCAGGGCCAGACCGGTGCGACCGGCACCGGGACGACCGCGACCGGCGGTGCGGGCGGGAGCACCGCCTCCACGCCGACCTCGCTCGGTGACGTCGCGACGGTGCAGATCGAGGAGTCGCCGCGCACCTCGATCAGCCGCGTCGACGGCAAGACCGCGCTGACCATCGCGATCACGAAGACGCAGGAGGCGAACACCGTCGACGTCTCCGAGACGGTGAAGGCCGCACTGCCCGGCATCGAGGCCAAGGTCACCGGCGACCCGCAGTTCACCGTGGTGTTCGACCAGGCGCCCTACATCCAGCAGTCCATCGACTCCCTGGCGGAGGAGGGCCTGCTCGGCCTCGGGTTCGCGGTCGTCGTCATCCTGGTGTTCCTGCTGTCGTGGCGGTCGACGCTGGTGACCGCGATCTCGATCCCGACCTCGGTGCTGCTCGCCGCGATCGGCATGCAGGCCGCCGGCTACACCCTCAACATCATCACGCTCGCCGCGCTCACCATCGCGATCGGCCGCGTGGTCGACGACTCGATCGTCGTCATCGAGAACATCAAACGGCACCTGCAACCCGGCGTCGACCGCGGGCGGGCGGTGCTCGACGGCGTGCGCGAGGTCGCCGGGGCGGTCACCGCCTCGACGCTCACGACCGTTGCGGTCTTCCTGCCGGTCGCGTTCGTCGCCGAGCTCGTCGGCGAGCTGTTCCGGCCCTTCGCGCTCACGGTCACGATGGCGTTGCTCGCGTCGCTGTTCGTGTCGCTGACGATCGTGCCCGTGCTCGCGTACTGGTGGCTCCGGGCGCCGAAGACGCACCGGCACGCGGCGGTGCCGACCACCGGAACGACCGAGACCGGGTCGACCGAGACCGTGCCCGCGAGCTCGTCGGCACCGGTGTCGGCTGCGTCCGGGGCGGCTGGACCGACGTCGACCGGGGCGCTGACCTCGGCCGACGACCTGCACGACGCCGGGACGTCCGACCGGCTGCGTCGCGGGTACCTGCCCGTCCTCCGCTGGGCGGTCGGCCGCCCGGCGCTCGTCCTCGTGCTCGCCCTGGTCGTCCTCGGCGGCACCGCAGCGGCCGTGCCCTTCGTCAAGACGAACTACCTCGGCGACTCCGGGCAGAACACCTTCACCGTGACGCAGGACCTCGAGCCGGGCACCAGTCTCGACGAGCAGTCGGACGCCGCGCGCAAGGTCGAGCGGGTGCTGCAGGACGTCTCCGGTGTCGAGACCGTGCAGACCACGATCGGGTCGAGCGGCCAGTCCATCCAGGCCGCGTTCGGCGGCGGCGCATCTGCCTCCGTGCAGTACAACGTCACGACCGACGCCGGGGTGGACCAGACGACGATCCAGTCCGAGGCCCGTGACCGCATCGAGCGGATCGACGGCGTCGGTGAGGTCAGCCTGTCGAGCGCCGGTGGCGGCTTCGGCGGGTCGAGCGACATCGAGGTGGACGTCACCGCGCCGACCCAGGCCGAGCTGCAGACCGCGGCGGAGAAGGTCCTCACCGAGATGCGCGGTGTCGACGGCACCACCGCGGCGTCGAGCAACCTGTCCGCCGCCGAGCCGTACCTGGCCGTCCGGGTCGACCGGACGAAGGCCGCCGAGCGCGGGCTCACCGAGACCCAGGTCGGCGGGATCGTCGCCGCTGCGGTCTCGCCGCGGGACACCGGCAGCGTCGAGATCGACGACGCCACCCTCGACGTCTACATCGCCGACCCGGAGCCGCCGACCACCATCGACGCGCTGAAGTCGCTGTCGATCCCGACCGCGAGCGGCGAGGTTCCGCTGACCGACGTCGCGACGGTCGAGCAGTCCGACGGTCCGACCACCATCACCACGTCGAACGCCGTCCGCACGGCGACCATCACGGTCACGCCCGACTCGACGAACCTCGGACAGGCGGTGCAGAACGTCACGACGGCCGTCGATGCCCTCGACCTGCCGAAGGGTGCGTCGGCGACGATCGGCGGTGTGGCGTCGAGCCAGTCGTCGGCGTTCAGCCAGCTGCTGCTCGCCGTGCTCGTCGCGATCCTGATCGTCTACGTGATCATGGTCGCGACCTTCCGGAGCCTGCTGCAGCCGATCCTGCTGCTGCTCTCGGTGCCGTTCGCGGCGACCGGTGCGCTGCTCCTGCAGATCGTCACGGGCATCCCGCTCGGGGTCGCGTCGCTCATCGGTCTGCTCATGCTCGTCGGCATCGTCGTCACGAACGCGATCGTGCTCATCGACCTCGTCAACCAGTACCGCCGCCGGGGGCTCCGCGTCCGCGAGGCACTGATCGAGGGAGCGACCCGCCGACTCCGGCCGATCCTCATGACGGCGCTCGCGACGATCTTCGCGCTGCTGCCGATGGCGGTCGGGCTGACGGGGAAGTCGGGCTTCATCTCGCAGCCGCTCGCCCTGGTGGTGATCGGCGGTCTGGTGTCCTCGACGCTGTTGACCCTCGTCGTGCTGCCGGCGCTGTACTCGGTGGTGGAGGGCTTCCGGGAACGCCGGGCCGACCGGCGGGCGGAGCGGGAGGCGGCAGCAGAGCACTGACACCGGGCGCCGGGGTCCCGACGCTCGAGGCGTCAGTCGCGGGTGCCGGACCGAGGGCGCCGGACCGCGGGCGCTGGGTGTTGGGCGTCAGACGGCGGACGCCGGGGTCCGGATGCCCGAGACCCGCGTCAGTCGCGGGTGCCGGACTCCTCCGCGTCGACCTGCCGGAACCACGACACGAGCACGCAGGTCAGGGTCACGAGGAACACGACGGCGGCACCCTGGGCGGCGATCGCCATGTGGCCGGTGGCCGCCGAGTATCCGCCGAAGGCCACGGCGGCGGCGAACGACAGCCCGAGCAGCAGCTCCGCGTACGTCCGGACGGAGGTCCGGGTGGGCCACTCGGTGACGGGGCGCGCGGGACGGCTCGTGGTGTCGGTCACCCCTCGAGTGTGCGCGGACGCCCCAGCCCCCGCACACCCGAGTCCGGGTGCCACCCGCACGGGGCACGGCCCGGCCGGACCCGTCAGCGGAGACGGTCGCGGAGGAACGCCACCACCCGCTCGCTCATCGCCCGGTCGAGCTGGGCGATCGAGTGCGCCGTCCCCTCGACCGCGACGAACGTCACGGGGACGTCGTGCTCGCGCAGGGTGGCGACGAACTCCTGCGACTCCCACAGCGGGATGAACTCGTCGGTGGAGTGCCCCACGAAGAACGGAGCGGTCTCGTCGGTGACGTGGTACCCCGGCGAGGCCGCCCGTGCCGCCGGGCACGTCGTGTAGTCCCGGCAACCGAGGTAGAGCAGCTGCTTCCGCTGGAACGACGCCGACACCCCGTCCGGCTCGGTCGACCGCGTCGTGAGGTCGGTCGGACCGCTGAGGTCGACGACCGCGCGGATGCGGTCACCGGCGGCCCACGCGGCCGACTCGTGGTCGGTCACCGCGAGCATCGCCACGAGGTTGCCTCCCGCGCTGCCGCCGAAGAGCCCGACGCGGTCCGGGTCGATGTCGTAGGTCCCCAGCGTCGCGGGTCGGAACACCCAGTCGAGCGCTCGGCGGACGTCGTCGAGCCCCGCCGGGAACGGGTCCGTCGGTGCGAGGCGGTAGTCCACGTTCACGGTGACGAAGCCCTCGGACGCCAGGTACTGGCACACCGCCCGGTAGGCGGCGGTCGCCTTGTCACCGTGCGACCAGCTGCCCCCGTGGACGAGCATCACGGCCGGTCGGCCGCCGGCAGCACGGGTGTCCCGTGCGTCCGCGCGCGCAGTGGCGTCACCGGCCGGCGTCGCTGGCGTCGACGTCGGGGCCGTCGGGGTCGCCGTGGTGTCCGGTGCGCTGTCGGGCGGCAGGCACACGTCGAGGCGCTGCAGCGGTTCCCGACCGTAGGGCACGTCGGCGACGACCTCGATGCCGGGGTAGCGCAGCGACAGCGGGTAGATCACGGGGTCGGCGGTGACGACGTCGTCACGGTCGCCCGCCGGTGTGCCGCTGCACGACCCGAGCACGGCCGTCGCCACGAGCGCGGTGAGGAGCGCGAGCAGGGTGCGGCCGGTCTTCATCGACGTCCACGCTAATCCCGCCCGCTCGGCGCTGCGTCCGCCGTCCGGACGAGTGGGCTCCTCCCCGCGGCCGAGCCGGGCGTACCTGGTCGAACCGGGCGTACCTGGTCGTCCCGTGCATACCTGGTCGTCCCGGGCATACCTGGTCGTCCCGGGCGTACCTGGTCGTCCCGGGCGTACCTGGTCGAACAGATCGACCAGGTGTGCCCGATCTCGCCAGGTCCACCCGAAGTCACCGGGCGCCCGGGCCGCCCGATCTCGCCAGGTACGCCCGATCTCGCCAGGGACGCCGGGATCCGCCGGGTGCCAGGATGGGCACGAGACCCGCAGGAGGACCCGTGAGCCGTCGCAAGGCCTGGAACACCGACCCCGAACCGCTGCTCCGCGTCGAGGAGGGTTTCCGCCTCGACCGCGTCGACCCCGACGGCACGCCGGGCTTCCCCGGCCGCAAGATCGACGGGCTCGAGGCCCTCGCCGCCGGTGCCGACCGCCTCGCCGCCCTGCAGGAACGCCTGCACGCCGCGAGCACCGCCGGCGACCAGCGTCGTGTGCTCCTCGTGCTGCAGGCGATGGACACCGCGGGCAAGGGCGGCATCGTCTCGCACGTCGTCGGCGCGGTCGACCCGAACGGCGTCCACTACGCGGGCTTCGGGGTGCCCACCGCCGAGGAGCGCGAGCACGACTTCCTCTGGCGCATCGAACGGCAGCTCCCCGCGGCGGGGCAGCTCGGTGTGTTCGACCGATCCCACTACGAGGACGTCCTCGTCCAGAAGGTGCGCGCGTTCGCCCCGCCCGAGGAGATCGAGCGTCGGTACGGCGCGATCGTCGACTTCGAGGACCGTCTGGTCGAGCAGGGCACGACGATCGTCAAGGTCATGCTGCACATCTCGAAGGACGAGCAGCGCGAGCGCCTCGGCGACCGGCTGGACCGCCCCGACAAGCACTGGAAGTTCACCCCGGGCGACATCGACGAGCGTCTGCTGTGGGACGAGTACCAGCAGGCGTACCAGACGGTGTTCGAGCGCACCTCGACGGCCCGGGCACCCTGGTACGTCGTCCCCGCGAACCGCAAGTGGTACGCCCGACTCGCCGTGCAGCAGCTCCTGCTCCGCGCGCTCGAGGACCTCCAGCTCACCTGGCCCGCCGCCGACTTCGACGTGGCCGAGCAGCGACGGCGGCTCGCGGAGTCCTGATCCCGCTCACGGTCTGGAGGCCCGGCACCCCTCCGCCCCGCGGCCGACGGCCCGCGCGCGGCCGGTAGCCGGTCGATCGGGGCTGGCCAGGCGGGCTCGTGTCACGTAGACTCGATCGGTCGGCCTTCGGCACCGCGGTATGTGACCGCGGGTCTCGTTTGGGTGTGTGTGCGCTCGAGGGCTGGATTCACGTCGATCCGCGACGGGAAGAACCCCCTCCCCGCTGAAGAGCCCCCGCCGATGTCGCTGCCGGGCGCTGTGGGACGTCTGCACCCCGGAAAGTAGCAATGGCCCCGTACGACAAGGGCGCGCGTCAGCGTGCCGACGACCGAGTCCGCCACGCGAACGGCACGCCCGCCGCTCGCAGCAGCAAGCACCGCGGGTACCGCGCCGCCGACCCGGCCCAGCCGCGGCAGAAGCAGCGCTGGGACGCCGAGGAGCGTCGCGGCCGCGCATCGCAGGGCGAGCGCCCGGCTCGCCCGAACTGGGAGCCGCGCGACGGCGGCCAGCGCCGTGACGACCGCGGCGGACGCGGGTTCGACCGTGACCGTGGTGGTCGTGGCCACGACCGCGACGACCGTGCTCCGCGTCGGTTCGACCGTGACGACCGTGCCCCTCGTCGTGAGGACGACCGTGGTGCTCGTCGGTTCGACCGCGACGACCGTGCTCCGCGTCGGTTCGACCGCGACGACCGCGCTCCCCGTCGTGATGACGACCGTGCCCCGCGTCGATTCGACCGTGACGACCGTGCTCCGCGTCGGTTCGATCGCGACGACCGCGCTCCCCGTCGCGATGACGACCGTGCCCCGCGTCGGTTCGACCGCGACGACCGTGCCCCGCGTCGGTTCGATCGTGACGACCGTGCCCCCCGTCGTGACGACGACCGTGCCCCGCGTCGGTTCGATCGTGACGACCGTGCCCCCCGTCGCGATGACGACCGTGGTGCTCGTCGGTTCGACCGTGACGACCGTGCCCCGCGCCGGTTCGACCGCGACGACCGCGCTCCCCGTCGTGACGACGACCGTGGTGCCCGACGCCCCGACCGCGACGACCGTCCGCAGCGCCGGTCGTTCGACCGTGACGACCGTGCCCCGCGTCGCTTCGACCGTGACGACCGTGCCCCGCGCCGGTTCGACCGCGACGACCGCCCGCAGCGCCGCTCCTCCGACGACGACCGCGCGCCCCGCCGCGACCGCGACGACTCACGCCCGGCCTACGTCCCCGCGGACGACGTCAAGCTCGAGAAGCTCCAGGCCGAGGCGACCGTCGCGGCCGACGTCGAGGGCGTGACCTTCGCCGACCTCGGCATCGGCGGCAACATCTCCCGCGCCCTGGCCGAGATGGGTGCCACGGCCCCGTTCCCGATCCAGGCGGCGACGATCCCCGACGTGCTGTCCGGCAAGGACGTCCTCGGCCGTGGCCGCACCGGTTCCGGCAAGACGATCGCGTTCGGTGCGCCCCTGGTCGAGAAGCTCATGGAGCACGGCGGCGGCACGAAGCGCAAGATGGGCCGCGCCCCGCGTGCGCTCATCCTCGCCCCGACCCGTGAGCTCGCCCTGCAGATCGACCGCACGGTGCAGCCGATCGCCCGTTCGGTGGGCCTCTTCACGACGCAGATCTACGGCGGTGTGCCCTACGGCCGCCAGGAGGGTGCCCTCGAGCGCGGCGTCGACATCATCGTCGGCACGCCCGGCCGGGTGCAGGACCTCATGAACAAGGGGAAGCTCGACCTCAGCGAGGTCGTCGTCTCCGTGCTCGACGAGGCCGACCACATGTGCGACCTCGGGTTCCTCGAGCCGGTGCGCGAGATCCTCTCCGCGACCGCCGAGGTCACCCCGCAGGGCAACCGCGCCCAGAAGCTCCTGTTCAGCGCCACGCTCGACGCCCAGGTGGCGTCGCTCGTGTCCGAGTTCCTGCACGAGCCGAGCGTCCACGAGGTCGCCGGCGAGGACCAGGCGTCCTCGACCATCGACCACCGCGTGCTGGTCGTCGAGCAGCGCCAGAAGGACCAGGTGCTCGAGGAGCTCGTCGCCGGCGACGGCAAGACGATCGTCTTCGCCCGCACCCGGGCCTACGCCGAGCGCCTGGCCGACCAGTTCGAGGACGCCGGCATCCGGGCGACCTCGCTCCACGGTGACCTCAACCAGTCGCGCCGCACGCGCAACCTGCAGCTGCTCACGAGCGGCCGGGTGAACGTCCTCGTCGCGACGGACGTCGCGGCGCGCGGCATCCACGTCGACGACGTGTCGCTCGTCGTGCAGGCGGACGCCCCGGACGACTACAAGGCGTACATGCACCGCTCCGGCCGCACCGGCCGTGCCGGCAAGGAGGGCACCGTCGTCACGCTCGTCCCGCGTGGCCGCGTCCGGAAGATCGAGGGCATCCTCGAGAACGCCGAGATCGAGGCGGACCTCGTGCAGGCCGCCCCCGGCGACGGCATCGTCGCGGAGCTCGCGGCGCGCTAGACGCGACCACCTCGACCGACGGGAGGCACGGAGCCAGCTGGCACCGTGCCTCCCGTCCGTCCGGAAGGGGTCAGCGGCTGAAGAAGAGCAGGCCGCGCACGTAGCCGGCCTGGCCGGCGTGCTGCGTGCAGTCGTCGAGGATGCTGACGAGCCGTGCGCCGCGGGTCACCGGCGGGTCCCAGGCGTCGTCGACGACGGCGTCGAGGTCCTCCGGCGCCAGCGTCGCGACGTACGCGACCGTCCGCTCGTGGACCGCGCGGAGGTAGCCGTTCAACAGGTCCGCCGAGGCGCGCACGCGACCGACGTCGTCGCGCGACATCCCGTACCCGAGCGCGTCGGCCGGGAACGGCAGGTCGAACCGATCGACCCAGCCGTCCGCGGTCCAGACCTGCTCGGAGCCGGCGAGGTCGGCGACCTGCGCGTCCTGCCCGCGAGCGATGTGCCAGGCGAGCCACGCGAGGGTGTTCGCGCCGGCCGCCGGGCGAGCGGCGAGCTGGTCCGCGGACAGACCGTCGAGCGCACGCTCGACCGTCTCGGGGACGCGGGAGAACGCTTCGGTGAGGAGTTCGGCAGGGGTCATGCGGCCGACGCTACGCGGCGGGTGCGGGCCCTGCTCCAGGGCCCCGGTCCGCGCTCAGCGGGCGGTGGCCGCGCGGTGCCGCCGGTCGAGCGCTGCGCCGATGGCCTCGAGGGCAGCCGCGACGCCGTTCCGCTCGGTGGCGGGGACGGCCTCGCTGAAGGCCGAGGCGTACGCGGCGCTGACGGCCCGTGCGACGGCTGCGCCCGACGGCGTCAGGTGCACGAGGATGCTCCGCCGGTCGCCCGGGTTCGGGCGCCGTTCGAGGTGCCCGTGGCGCTCGAGCCGGTCGAGCAGCGAGGTCATCGCACCGGTGCTCAGCTCGAGGACGTCGCCGGCCTGCTTCGGTGTCGTCGCCTGCCCCTCCGATGCCGCGAGGTGCACCAGGAAGCGCGTGTCGGTGATACCGAGGCCCTGCGCGGCGCTCTCGTGCGCGAGGACCCGAGCGTGCCGGACCTGCAGGACCCGGAAGGCCGCGATCATCCGTGCGAGCCCGGCGTCGTCCGCGGCCGTGCCGACACGGTGCGCCGGTGCCGGGTCGCCGATCGCGAGGTCGCTCTCGAGGTCGATCTCGACGTCGGGGGAGACCGGGGCCGGGGGGAGGCCGGTCGTGACGGTCAGGGGAGGCAGGGCGGGGGAGGTGTCCGTCACGGGGTGGCTCTTCTCGGGTGGTGATCGCGGCGGCGATCGACGGGACGCGGGCGGACCCGGGTCAGAGGTCCATGCAACAAGTATCTCAACGATTGAGACACCCCCCAACAATGGGGTCATTGCTTCTCTTGTCATCAACACGTTCGACAAGTAGCTTGATCGCCGTAGTACACAGGCACCGTAGCGCGACCAACCACCGCGGGTCCGGAGCCACCACCGATCAGAATCTCTCCTCCGGAGGACAACCATGTCCCGTGTGTCCCCTCGCGCCGCCCGTCTCGCCGCCTGGATCGCCGTGCCCGCCGCCCTCGTCGCCTCGGGCGTCGTCGTGTCGACCGCCTCGTACTCGGCCTTCTCGGCCACCACCACGAACCCCACCAGCAACTGGACCGCCGGCACCGTCGCGCTGTCGGACGACGACGCGAACACCGCGCTCTTCACCGCTGCGAACCTCAAGCCCGGCTCCGTCGACAGCAAGTGCATCACCGTGACCTCCACCGGGTCGCTGCCGTCGACCGTGAAGCTCTACGCGACCTCGCCGTCGACCTCGAGCGTGCTCGCACAGAACACCACGATCAAGATCGAGCAGGGCACCGGCGGCGGCTTCTCGTCGTGCTCGGGCTTCACCCCCGCAGCGACCGGCGGGACCCTCTTCGAGAACACGCTCCCGACCCTCGGGACGCAGGCGACGAACTTCGCCTCGGGCCTCGGTGCGTGGACCACGACCGGTGCCGCCAGCGAGACCCGGGTCTACAGGGTCACGTACACCGTCTCCGCGAACACCCCGAACGCGGCGCAGGGCACCAACGCCCAGATCGGTCTCACCTGGGAGGCCCAGAACAACTAGCAGGGCACCCCGCCCGTCACCACGCCCCCGGTCGAAGGCAGTCATGGTCAGCATCGCAGTGCACGGTGGTCACACCCCGCACGACGTGCTCCACGACGTCGTCGACTGGGGGCGTGTCGTCGTCGCGACCGCGGCCCGGGCCGTCGTCGCGACGCTCCTCGGGCTCGCGCTGTGGTCGGCCGCTCCGGCGCTCCTCGGCTGGCACCCCACCACCGTGATGACCGGGTCGATGGCACCGCGCCTCGCGCCGGGCGACGTCGTGGTGTCGCGACCGGTCGCTCCGGCGGAGATCCGGCCCGGGCAGATCCTGCTCGCCGACGACCCCGACCAGCCGGGACACCTGCGGATGCACCGGTTCGTCGAACCCGGCCCGGACGGCACCGTCGTCACGAAGGGCGACGCGAACCCGCAGGTCGACTCGACGCCGATCGAGCGTTCCGCCGTGCACGGGGTCGGCTTCCTGCGGGTGCCGTCCGTCTCCACCCCGGTGCTCTGGGTCCGTGAGGGCCGCTGGGTCGAGGTCGGCACCGTCGCCCTCGCGCTCGTCGCGGTGCTCCTGCTCTGCACGGTCGACGCTCCGCTCCGTCGACGCGGTCCGCGGCACCGCGGCGACGGTGGGCACGCGGGCAGCGGCGGGCCCACGGGCGACGGCGGCCGGGAGGCACTGATCGCCTCCGCAGCGCCGCCCGCGGTGGGTGCTCACAGCGTCCCGGACCGCCGGTCGTCACGTCCCGTCCCGCGCCACGTCGACGAGCGCGGCCGCGCCGCACGCCGCGCGGCCGTGCAGCGTGTCCCTCGCGTGGGCCAGACCGGGGTCCTCGGGCTCGTCGCCGTCGTGGTCGGGGCGAGCGCCGTGCTCGTGCCGACGCAGGCCGATGCTGCACCGTTCGGTCGGACCACCGGCACGGCCGTCCAGCTCACCGCCGGGACCGTACCGGTCGTCACGACCCTCTCGTGTACGGACTCGAGCAACGGCTCGGTCGTGATCGGCTGGTCGTACGCCGGGGACCCGCCGAAGTCGTTCACCGTGACCGACGAGACCGGGGCGGTGCTCGCGACGACAGCCGACGGCCAGGCGCGGAGCGCGACCGTCAAGCTCAGCAGTGCGCTCGCCCTGGGCACGAGGCGCACCGTGCAGGTGCAGACCAACGCCGCCGCGCCGGGTGCCTGGACGTCGACGCAGAGCGCAGGGGTGCCCATCCAGTTCACGTCGCTCCTCGGGCTCGGGCTCGTCTCCGGCACGAGCTGCGTGCGCTGACGTTCCTGCACGGGCAGCGGCACGCGCCGGTCCTCCACAGGGCGGCACGGGCTCGCGGGTGATGTCCCCGGCCGCCGCTACCGTGGCGGCATGCGGATCCTCCACACCGGCGACTGGCACCTCGGCCGCACGCTGCTCGGTGCGGACCTGCTCGGACACCAGTCGACCTTCGCGGACTTCCTCGTCGAGACCGTCCGCGACCGCGCGGTCGACCTGGTCGTCATCGCCGGCGACGTCTACGACCGTGCGATCCCGCCGGTCGACGCCGTCCGGCTGCTCTCGCGGACGCTCGAACGCCTGGCCGAGACGGCGACGGTCGTGCTGACCCCGGGCAACCACGACTCCGCCGCGCGGCTCGGCTTCGGCGCGGGGGTCATGCACGACCGCGTGCGGATCCTGGCGGAGCCGACGGGCATCCGCACGCCGGTGCTGCTCGACGACGAGCACGGCCCCGTCGCCGTGTACGGGATCCCGTACCTGCACCCCGACCTGACGCGCTACGCCCTCGCGGACGTGCCGGACGAGCCCCTCGCCCGGTCCCACCAGGCGGTCGTCGGCGCAGGCACCGCACGGATCCGAGCAGACCTCGCCGAGCGCCCGGGCACCCGCAGCGTCGTCGTCGCGCACGCCTTCGTCGGCGGGGCTGCTCCGAGCGACAGCGAACAGGACATCCGGGTCGGCGGGGTCGACCAGGTCGCCGCCTCGGTCTTCGACGGCATCGACTACGTCGCGCTCGGACACCTGCACGGAGCGCAGCGCGTGGGCGCGGGGGACCGCATCCGGTACGCCGGGTCCCCGCTCGCGTTCTCGTTCGGGGAACGGCAGCAGCGCAAGAGCGTCACCCTCGTCGAACTGGCGGCCGACGGTGGGGTCTCGGTGGAGCTGGTACCCGCTCCCGTGCCCCGGCGCCTGGTCGACGTCCGGACGAGCATGGAGGCGATCGAGTCCGGCGCGCACCGCGCGGACGCCGACGCCTGGGTCCGCGTCGCGGT
Organism: Curtobacterium sp. MR_MD2014; assembly: GCF_000772085.1. Lineage (NCBI taxonomy): Bacteria > Bacillati > Actinomycetota > Actinomycetes > Micrococcales > Microbacteriaceae > Curtobacterium > Curtobacterium sp. MR_MD2014. The sequence continues at coordinate 616,976 of NZ_CP009755.1, forward strand.
CACCGACACCGTCCACCCCGAGCGGCTCTACGCCCGGGTGAAGGACCACTTCCCGCACGCGCTGGCGATCACGCACGAGCCCGCCGACCGCCCCGACCGGCAGGCGGCGCGGGCGGTCACGGCGACCTCGGACCCGGTCGAGGTCGCGGCCGACTTCGTCGCGTTCGCCACCGGCGCGACGCCGGGCGACGACGACCGCGCGGTCCTGACCGAGGCGTACGAGGCAGCGGTCCTCGCGATGCACGACGACCGGGGGCGCTGATGTACCTGCACCGACTCGAACTCCGGGCGATCGGGCCCTACCCCGAACTCGTGACGATCGACTTCGCGGCGCTCGCCGCCTCCGGGGTGTTCCTGCTCGAGGGCCCGACCGGCTCCGGCAAGTCGACCATCATCGACGCCGTGGTGTTCGCCCTGTACGGCGGGCTCGCGGGCGAGGGATCGACGCACGACCGCCTGCACAGCCAGCACGCCGACCCCGGGGTGGAACCCTTCGTGGAGCTCGTGTTCGAGACCGGTGCCGGCGTGTACCGGGTCCGCCGGACGCCGCAGTACGACCGGCCGAAGCAGCGCGGCGCAGGGACGGTGCGACAGCAGGCGTCGGCGCAGCTCTTCCGGCTCGCACACTCCGGCGACGTCGTCGGTGAGCCGGTGTCCTCGCGGATCCCGGAGATCGGGCTCGAGGTCGCTCGGGTCGTCGGACTCGACCGTGCACAGTTCCTGCAGACGGTCGTGCTCCCGCAGGGCGAGTTCGCTCGCTTCCTCCGGGCACCGGGCGAGGACCGCCGGAAGCTCCTGCAGTCGCTCTTCGGCACCCAGGTCTACGACCGCACGGCGGACGAGCTCGCCGCCCGCCGCCGAGAGGTCCAGGCCGAGGTGGAGTCCGCCGACGCCCGGGTGCGGGACGCGCTGAGCCGCTTCGCCCAGGCCGCCGGTGTCGTCGACGCCGACGAGGCCTCGGTGCCGGGGACCCTCGACGCGCTGCGCGCCGTGGCCACGGCGACCGCAGCAGATCGCACCGAGGCGGTCGCGGCGGCGGAACGCGCCCGGGTGCACGAGCACGACGTGGCCGCGCGACTGCAGGCCAGGGCGCGACGTGCCGTGCTCCTCGATCGTCGCCGCGCCCTCGACGACGCCGCACCCCGGGTCGAGGCCGCCCGCGCCCGGCTCGCGCTCGCCGAACGGGCCGTCCGGGTCACGACGCCGGCACAGGGGCTCGACGCCGCCCGTTCCCGTGCTGACGAGCACCGTCGCCGAGCGCACGACCTCCGTGCGCGCCTCGGTGTCCCGTCGGACGTCGACACCGCCGCACGCCGCACCGACCTGGCCACCTGCGTCGCGGCGGTCCGGCACCTCGTCGCGGTCGAGGCCACGCTCGACGACCGCCGACGGGCCCGCACGGACGCCGCCGACCGGGCCGCACTGCTCGTCCGACGGGTGGCCGAGCTCGACCGTGCGCTCGAGGCGCGTCCCGCCGGTCGGGCCGCGCTCGTCGAGGAAGCCCGGACCGCGGCCACCGCCGCGGGCGACGCCGAGGCCGCCCGAGCCGAGGTCGAGCGCCTCCGGCAGCTGCGCGCAGACCTCGACGCCCGTGACGCCGCAGCCGCCGCCGTGCACCGGGCGGAGCAGGTGGTGGCGGACCGCCGCGTCCGCGCCGAAGCGCTCCTGCGGACCGAGCAGGCCCTGCGCACCCGCCGCATCGCCGGACTGGCGGGCGAACTCGGCGCGGCACTCGTCCCGGGCGACCCCTGTCCCGTGTGCGGCGCGCTCGAGCACCCGGACGTCGCCCTGCCGCAGGACGACCACCCGGACGCAGCCGCCGTCGACGAAGCCGCCGACGCATCACGTGTCGCCGACGGCGCCCTCGCCGAGGCGGCGTCCGCGCTCGCCGTCGAGCGTGCCGCCCTCGAACGACTGCGCGCCGCCGTCGGGGAGACGGACGCCGACGCCCTGGCGACCCGAGCCGCGGCCGCCGACGCCCGCGTGCAGGCAGCCCACGCTGCGGCAGTCCGCGTCGCCGAGGTCGAGGGGCAGCGGACGGCGTACGACGACGAGACCCGGGCACTCGAGCGCGAGCACAACACCGTGCAGGCCGACCACGCCGTTCTCGTGGCGACGAGCGGGGCAGAGGGATCGCGGCTCGACCAGGACGCCGCTGCCGTGACGGACGCCCGACAGCGCGCAGCGACCGTCGCCGCGGGCTCCTGGGACGCATCCGCCGACACCGACGGCCGCATCGGTGGGACGTCGGACGACCGCTCCCTCGCGCAGCTGGTCCGGCAGCTCGACGACCTCGTCGCACGAGCCGACGAGGTCGCCGTCGCCGAGTCGCAGGCGACGACGGCGGCACAGGCCGTGCGCGAGCGGTCCGCCGAGGTCGACCTGGCGCTGACCGAGCAGGGCTTCGACACGCTCGACGCGGCCCGGGCAGCACTGCTCCAGCCGGATGCCTCGGCCGCGCTGCAGGCCGAGGTCGTCGCCGCCGAGCGGGAGCGTGCCGTCGTCGACGCCGGGCTCGTCGAACCGGCGGTGGTGGCGGCCGCCGCCGACGAGGGCTCCGCCGCCGGGGCCACCGTCGCGCTCGACCTGGACGCCGCCCGCACCGCGACCGTCGCCGCTGCCGAGCGTGCGGACGAGGCCACCCGCGCGGCGGTGTCCGCGTCCGACCGGTCGGAGGCCGCAGCCCGCTGTGCCGCCGAGGTGGTCCGGGCCGTCCGTGCTCGCGACGACACGTCGGCACGCAGCCGCGCCGTGGTCCGCCTGGCAGACGTCGCGAACGGTGTCACCGCCGTGAACCCGAGCGGGATCACCCTCGGTACCTACGTGCTCATGCGGCGCTTCGAGGACGTCGTCGCCGCAGCCAACGACCGGCTGCGGGGGATGCTCGGAGGGCGGTTCACCCTCGAGACGTCCGACGAGCGCGAGGCCGGGTCACGGGCCCGCCGGACCGGCCTCGCGCTGGCCGTCCACGACCACACCACCGACACCCGGCGCGCCCCGGGGAGCCTGTCCGGCGGCGAGACCTTCACGGTGTCGCTCTGCCTGGCACTCGGGCTCGCCGACGTCGTGCAGGCCGAGGCCGGCGGGGTCTCGCTCGGCACCCTGTTCGTCGACGAGGGGTTCGGCACGCTGGACCCGGAGACGCTGGACGACGTCATCGGGCAACTCGCACGCCTGACCGCCGGCGGACGGCAGGTCGGCATCGTGAGCCACGTCGAGGAGCTCAAGCAGCGCATCCCCGAGCGCATCGCCGTGCGGCGCACCGCCGAGGGCGGCTCGCGGGTCACGACCACGGTCTGACGGTCCGCGCGGGCAGCGGGCGGCGGGCAGCGGGCAGCAGACGTCGGACCGCAGACCGCCGCTGCGGACCTCGCGGGCGGTCGACGGACGGCTGTGGTCAGGGCGACGGCGGCGCGTCCACCGTGCCGTCGGGCGGCGGCAGGATGTCGGCGGCGATCCACGGGAAGACCCACGTGAACAGCGCGTACACGATCACCGCGAGCAGCACGAGCAGCTCGAGGACCTTCAGGGCAGCAGGGCCGGGCAGGATCCGCCAGACGAACGGGAAGATCACTTCGGCGTCTCCGAGAGTTCCTTGGGGGTGCCCTCCGAGACGGGCATCCAGTAGTCGAGCTTGGCGTGGGTCACGTAGCGCTCCTTGGCGGACCACATGGGGTGGCACGCGGTCAGGGTGAGCCAGCGGTCCTCGGCCGAGGGCGTGACACCCGGCTGGTTCGGCACCGGCGCGATCGTCTCGATCTTGTCCGGCGTGACGATCTGCGAGTCGGTGACCTTGTAGACGTACCAGACGTCGAAGTCCTTCTCCTCGTCGGTCACCCGGACGACGATCGCGTCGTCGGTCTTGAGCTCCGCGATCTGGTTGAGCGGCTTGCCGTACGTCACGCGGTGCCCGGCAACGGCGAAGTTGCCCTCGGCGCCCGGCATCGCGGTGTCCTGGTAGTGCCCGAGCCCGATCGTGTTGAGCACGCGCTCGCGGTCGGTGCCCTCACCGATCGGACGGAGGTAGTCGGCGCCGAAGCGGGGGATCTGCATCGTGCCGAACACGCTCGTGACCTCCGGCGGTTCGGCGAGCACGGGCGCTTCGCCCCGGTGCTCCGAGCCCTCGACCTTCGGCGCTGCGCGCTGCCCGAGGTCGTCGACGAGCTTCGTCTGCTCGTTCACGGCGACGACGTCCGTCCACCACGCGGTCCACACCACGTAGAGGCCCGTGCCGGCACCGGCGATGATCAGGAGCTCGGCCAGCAGCGAGACGAGCGCCCCGCCGACGGTCTGACGGCGTCGAGGGCGTCGTGGCGGCCGCGTGGCCTCGTCCTCGCGCGCCGAGCGGCGCGTCGGGGCGGTGTCGTGTGCGGTCACGGTGCTCCTGATCCGGATGGGGTGGTCGGACAGGTCTATCAGACCACGCCGACGAACAGGTGACGAGTCCTCGTACCTGTGGATGCCCACGGGTCCCGCTAGCGTGGACGGATGACCCCGGTGTTCCGACCGTTCCGCCCCGACGACACCGAGGCGGTCGTCGCCCTGTGGGAAGCCTGTGGGTTGCTGCGTCCATGGAACGACCCGCGTCGTGACATCGCGCGGAAGGTCGCCGAGCAGCCCGAGCTCTTCCTGGTCGCCGAGCAGCCCGACCAACCCGAGCAGCCCGAGCACGACGACGAGCGCACGGTCGTCGGCGTCGGCATGGCTGGGTACGACGGGCACCGCGGCTGGGTGAACTACCTGGCCGTCCGTCCCGACCTGCAGGGCTCCGGGCTCGGTCGCGCCTTCATGGCCGAGTTCGAACGGCTGCTCACCGAGCGCGGCTGCCCGAAGGTCAACGTGCAGGTGCGCGAGGGGAACGAGCAGGTCCTCGGGTTCTACGCCTCGCTCGGCTACGCCCCGGACCGCGCGGTCTCGCTCGGCAAGCGCCTCATCGCCGACGACTGACTCCGGCGCCCGACGCCCGACGACTGACTCCGACGGCCGACGGCCGACGGCCGACGCCCGGCGCCCGACGCCCGACGACTGACTCCGACGGCCGACGGCCGACGTCCGGCGCCCGACGCCCGGCGCCCGGCGCCCGGCGCCCGACGACTGACTCCGACGCCCGACGCGCGCTAGGCCTGCGCCAGTCCGACCGCGGCCACGAACGCGAGCACGATCCCCGTCCACTGCACCGCGGTCAGCCGTTCGCGCAGCACGACGCCGGCGAGCACCACCGTGCCGATCGGGTACAGCGCGTTGAGGACGCTCACCACCGGGAGCGTGGCGTCGCCCGAGCCGACGTGCAGCGCCGCCTGGATGCAGGCGTTCGCGAGGGCGTCGAGCACCCCGCACGCCACCACGGCGACCACCGTCGGTCGTGACCAGCGCGGCCAGCGGAACGGACCCCGCCACCGCGACGGACCCGACGAGCCGGGTCGGCGCGACCGGCCCGGTCGACGCACCGCCCTCGCGTCAGCCGCGCCAGACCGCGCGGCCGGTGCCGGCGGACCGACGCGATCCGTGCCTCCCGGCCGACCGGACCGTGCCGGCCGCACCGGCCCCGACCGCGCCGCCACCGCGACCGCCACGGCGCCGAGCAGCACCGTCTGCACCACCCGCCCGACCAGGAGCGTCGCGACCCCGGCGTCCCCGGGTGCCGCGTCGTACGCGAGCACGATCCCGCCGAACCCGCACCCCGCCACCGCTGCAGTGGCCACCCCGACCGCGGTCACCCGCGCACCCGAGGAGTCCCGCACCGCCGCGACCAGCACGACCGCGAGCACCGCGACCACGAGCGCGACCGACGCCGCGAACGACAGCACCGTCCCGCCCAGCAGCGCGACGACGACCGGGGTGAGCGCGGCGAACACCGCCGTCAGGGGCGACAGCACGCTCATCGGGCCGACGGCCAGCGCCCGGTACAGCAGCAGCACCGCCACGGACCCGGAGACACCCGCGGCCGTCCCCGCGACCACCGCGCCGGTCGAGAACGTCGCGCCCACGAGCGGCACCCCGGCACCGAGCGGGACCAGCCCGACCGCCGCAGCGGCGGCCGCGACGACCACGGCCCGGACCCGGCGTGCGGCGAGGCCGCCGAGGAAGTCGGCCGCCCCGTAGACGACCGCACCGGTCAGGCCGAGCAGGACGGAGAGCACGGCTCCCATCCTGCCCGTGCCGGTAGCCTGCGCGGGTGAGCGTTCCCCACCACCGCCTGCCCCGTGTCGATGCCCGTTGGCGCTGGTGGCGTCCGCTGGTCGCGCTCGCGTTCCTCGTCGGGTACTACGTCGTGACGCAGATCGTCCTCGCGGTGGCGTACTTCGTGCCGATCGGTGCGACGCAGGGCGCCGAGGGGCTGATCGGGTTCCAGGACGACCTGACGAGCGGCGCCCTCGACCCCACGGACCCGCTCATCCTGTCGCTGACCCTGCTGTCGCTCGTGGTGCTGCTGCCCGGCATCCTGCTCGCGGTGAAGATCGCCCGGATCGGCCCGGCGGGCATCCTGTCGTCGACGCGTTTCCGAGTGCGCTGGCGGTGGACGCTGTGGTGCCTGCTCCCCACGCTCGTCATCGCGATCCCGATGTTCCTGCTGCAGACGTGGGGGATGTTCTCGTTCGACGGCGGCTTCGGCTGGGACCACGACGCCATCGGGCAGTCGACGGTCTCGCCCGCCACCCTGACCTTCACGATCGTGATGGTCCTGGTGCTCGTGCCCTTCCAGGGTGCAGCGGAGGAGTACGTCTTCCGCGGCTTCCTGATCCAGACCATCGCGTCGTGGATCCCGGTCCGGATCGTCGGCGTCGTCGTCGCCGTCGCGGTGTCGACGGTCGTGTTCGCCGCGGGGCACATCCCGAACGGCTACAACGTGTGGGGCATCCTCGACGTCGGCTCGTTCGGGCTGATCGCAGCGATCATCGTGCTGCGGACCGGCGGCATGGAGGCCACCGTCCTGCAGCACGCCTTCAACAACATCATGATCTTCGTGCTGCAGGCCCCCGGCTGGTCGAAGGTCGACCTCGACGCCTCGGACGGCACCGCGGGTGGCTTCCTGGTCACGCTCGCGACCTCGCTCGCCTTCTGGGGCATGATCGAGCTCCTCGCGTGGTGGCGGGGGCTCGACCGTCGCTTCCCGGGACACGAGGCGCCCCGCTTCCGCGGTCCGGCTCCGGTCTGGGCGGGCGGTCGGCAGTGGACCCTGCCGGGAGGCACGGGCTGGGCAGCCGCACCGGCCCGCGGTCCCGAGACGGACCGGGACACGTCGGCGGCCGGCCCGGACGACGCGGTGCCTGTGGACGAGACGGTGGGTGTCGCCCCGCGCTCGTAGGCTGGGTGCATGAGCACGACGACCACGACCTCGCCGTCGCGGGCTGCCGCGCTCGACGTCCTGCACCGCGTGTGGGGGTACGACGCCTTCCGCGGCGAGCAGGCCGCGATCATCGACCAGGTCGTCTCCGGCGGCGACGCGCTCGTGCTCATGCCGACCGGTGGCGGCAAGTCGCTCTGCTACCAGGTGCCCGCGCTCGTCCGTGACGGCGTCGGCGTGGTCGTCTCGCCGCTCATCGCCCTCATGCAGGACCAGGTCGACGCCCTCGCCGCCAACGGTGTCCGCGCCGCGTTCCTCAACTCCACCCAGGGCCCCGACGAGCGCGCCCGGGTCGAACGGGCGGTCGTCTCCGGCGAGGTCGACATGCTCTACCTCGCGCCCGAGCGCCTGCGACTCGAGTCGACCCGATCCCTGCTCGACCGCGCACGCATCGCCCTGTTCGCCATCGACGAGGCACACTGTGTGGCCCAGTGGGGCCACGACTTCCGCCCCGACTACCTCGAGCTGAGCGTGCTGCACGAGCGCTGGCCGACGGTGCCGCGCGTCGCCCTCACCGCGACCGCGACACCGCAGACCCACCGCGAGATCTCCGGCCGACTCGGGCTCGACGACGCCGCGCACTTCGTGGCCGACTTCGACCGGCCGAACATCCAGTACCGCATCGAGCCGAAGACCGGCGCGCTGCAGCAGCTGCTGACGTTCATCCGCACCGAGCACAGCGGCGACGCCGGGATCGTCTACTGCCTGTCCCGCAACTCGGTCGAACGCACCGCGGCCGCCCTCGCCGACCAGGGGATCCCGGCGCTGCCGTACCACGCCGGCCTCGACGCGAAGGTCCGTGAGCGCAACCAGTCGACGTTCCTGCGCGAGGACGGCATCGTCATGGTCGCGACGATCGCCTTCGGCATGGGCATCGACAAGCCCGACGTGCGGTTCGTGGCGCACCTCGACCTGCCGAAGTCGGTCGAGGGGTACTACCAGGAGACCGGACGTGCGGGTCGTGACGGGCTGCCCTCGACGGCGTGGCTCGCCTACGGGTTGAACGACGTCGTGCAGCAGCGCCGGATGATCGACCAGTCCGAGGGCGACGCGGCGCACCGGCGGCAGCTCAGCGCCCACCTCGACGCCATGCTCGCGCTGTGCGAGACGATCGAGTGCCGCCGGGTGCGGTTGCTGGCGTACTTCGGGCAGGAGTCCACGGCCTGCGGGAACTGCGACACCTGCATCGCACCGCCCGAGCCGTGGGACGGCACGGTGCCCGCGCAGAAGTTCCTGTCGACCGTGGTCCGGCTGGAGCGTGAGCGCGGCCAGCGGTACGGCGTCGCGCACCTCGTGGACATCCTGGTCGGCAAGCAGTCGCCCCGCGTGCAGGAGCTGCGGCACGACTCCCTCGCCACGTTCGGCATCGGCAACGACCTGGGCGAGGGGGAGTGGCGTGCGGTCGCCCGGCAGCTCCTGGCGCAGGGCTACGCGGCGGTGTCGGGCGACGGCTTCGGCACGATCGTCCTCAGCCCCACGAGCGCCGAGGTCCTGAGCGGTCGTACGCGCGTGCTGATGCGTCGCGACCCGGTGAAGGCTCCGCGGAGTCAACGGGTGCGACGTCAGGCGGTCACCGACGTGCCGCAGGAGGCGCTCGGCCTGTTCGAGGCGCTGCGTGCCTGGCGTGCGGCGCAGGCCCGGGAGCAGGGGGTCCCCGCCTACGTGGTGTTCAACGACGCGACGCTGCGGGGGATCGCTGCGGTGAAGCCGGCGGACGAGGACGCCCTCAGCGAGATCTCCGGCATCGGCGGCGCGAAGCTCGAGCGCTACGGGCGCGCGGTCCTCGACGTGGTCGCAGCGCACGCGGACTGAGCCGCCGCCCCGC